>NZ_KB906166.1:0-334996 GCF_000381205.1 Thioalkalivibrio sp. ALE11
GTGTCAATGGCCATCGCTTTTGACCCACCTCTGGCCAACAAAATTGACCCAGGGAGCCGGCGTTCAGCCGGCGGTTTTCTCACGTAGTCGGTAGCTGTCTCCTCCCAGTACGTAGATCGATGAGTGGTGGATGACCCGGTCGATGATCGGGACGGCCACGTTGTCGTGGTGGAAGAACTCGCCCCAGTCCGTGAAGTCCTTGTTGGTCGTCAGGATCAGCGAGCGGTACTCGTAGAACGCGTGAACCAGCTGGAAGAGGTTGTAACGCGCCTGGCGGCTCATCGGCAGGTAGCCAAGCTCGTCGATGACCAGCAGGTCGAAGCGTGTCAGCTGCGCGATCTTCTTCTTGAGCTCGCCCTTCATCTCCGCCATTTCCAGCTCCTCGACCAGCTCCAGGGCGTTTCGGAAGAGCACCTTGTAGCCGGCATCGAGTGCCTTGCGGGCGATCCCGATGGCAAGATGGGTCTTGCCGACCCCCGGCGGGCCGATGAAGACCAGGTTCTGCCGGTTGTCGATAAAGCCGAAGTCCAGCAGGGCGTTGATCTGGCGCTTGGTGATGGTCGTCTGGTGGCGGTAATCGAAGGCCTCCAGGCGTTTGTCCGAGGGCAGGCGGGCCCGCCGGCGGTTGCCGTCCAGGCGCTTGCTCTCGCGGACCCGTTGCTCGTGTTCGGCGAGGCGCTCGGCAAAAGCCAGGTAGGAGACGGCGTTGTCCTCCGCCTCCGAGAGCAGCTGCGGCAGCTCGTCGGCGATCGCCGTGCAGCGCAGATTCCGGAACCGGCCCACGGCCTGATCAAGACGGCTCATGGGTCACCTCCCGATGGCCAGCCGGCTGGCCAAGGTGGGCGTAGGCCGACAGCGAGACCGGCCCCGATGCCTCGCCGGAGGTGTCTGCGTCGGCCTCCATGTCCCGGCCGCGCCACTGCGCACGCTGGTTGGCCTCGAGGAAGTCCCGGATGCGCGTGGCCGTCAGCCCCTCACGCCCGGCAAGGCGCTCGAGCAGCTCCGTGTCCAGCGAGGCCGTGTCCTCGAGGATCCGGCGTACGGCCGCGACCTGATCGCGGTAGATCTTTGGATCACTGGCGCGCAGCTGCGCGCACAGCCGCCCGCCGAGATCGGCACCGAGGCGCTCGGCAATGGCCCGCTCGATGTCCTCGACGTGCTGTGCACGATCGCGGTAGTGGTGGGTGTTCCGCACCCGCTCCCCCTTGCCGGTGGCCAGTGGATGCGTGGCCACCACTTCCCCGGAATCCAGGTCGACGATCTCGAGCGATCCGGCGCTCTCCTGGACCCCGACCCGGCCGCGCTGGTAGGCCATCGGCACGGTGTACTTGTTGGCCGACCACGAAATCAGACCCGTCTTGTCCACCTTGCGCACGGCCACCTCCGGGCCTGCATGGCTCACGCACGGCGGCGTGAGATACGCTCGCAGGTGCGAGCGTTCCTGCGCCTCGAAGCGCTCCCGTGGCTGACATCGGGTCGTGCCGTGGCAGCGGACATTGGCCACTTCCTCGAGCCAGTCCCGGACATGAGCCTTGACCGCCTCCTCGCTGGAGAAACGCTCGCCGTACAGGCAGTCGCGCTTGACGTACTTTACGCCGGCCTCGACCTTGCCCTTGCTCTCCGGGTCGTAGCCCCGGCAGGCGTGGATGCGGAATCCCGCCGCCGTGGCGTACTGGTGGAAGCGCTCATTGACCGTCAGCTCCCGGAAGCGCTCAGCGATGACCACCATCTTCGTCTGGTCGTAGACGCACTCCTCGGGCACGCCGCCGAAGGCGCGCAGGGCCTCGTCGTGCATGGCGATGAACGTCTCGGTGTCGATCGGGCGGAACGACACGCACACGTGCATCAGCCGGGAGTACGAGAGAACAAAGACGACGAAGTACACCGTACGCGACTCGCCTGCGATCTCCACACCCCGCAGCTCGCCGGGATCCACCTGGCACTGCACGCCGGGCACGTCGTCGAGGACGGGCTCGTAGTAGCGCGGCTGCGCAACGGGGACGGACTCCCGCAGGCGCTGCAGATACCGGCGCAGACTGCGATCCGAGACCTCCAGGTCTCCGACCTCGTCACGGATCTTGCGAGCCACCTTCACGGCACTGAGCTTCGGGTAGCGGCGCAGCAGGTACTCGAGGTAGGGGCGATGGGCATCGAGCCGCTTGCACCGGCCCGAATCCGCACGCTCGGCGACGATCGCCTCGGCGCTCTGGCGCAGATACTTGCGCACCGTGTTACGCGAGATACCGAGCTCGCGGCTGATCGCCCGTACGGACAGCCCCTGGCCCTCGTCGTGCAGTGCTTTGATCCGATGAATCATGACCCACTCCTTCATGTTCCCGTCCCGGCCGCCTCTCTGAACGGCGGACGGTATGGTCAGACGTGGCCAGTGGCCACCCGTAGGTGGGTCAAAATTGTTGGCCAGTAGAGGGTCAGTTTACGTGGCCATTAACACCTGGCCAGCTCATGCTCAATCACAGCCGCCAAAGCGGCTGGGTACACTTGCCCGATGGCATGAACCTCATCGCCTTGCACTTTCCCGAAGGCAAGCTCCCCGAGGAGCTGGCCACACCCGTCCGGCGAAACGGTCGTGTGATCATCAACCGCCACGGCGAAGGCGATGTGCTGGGTGGCTTCGTGGAACTGGTGACGCGCAGCCTCGACGAACTTTCGGCCGGATCTGAAAGGCTGCTGGCAGACCAGCTCGTGGGGTTGGTCGCGCTGGCCCTGCGGCGTCATGAAGTGGTCGACGTCCGGCAGGCGCCGAAACACGAGGCCGAAAGGGGGCAGCTGCAGACGGTCTGGAGTCTGATCGAGCAGCACCTGCACCGCCCGGAGCTGATCGCCGAGGAGGTCGCCGGACGGCTGGGGCTCTCCGAGCGCCACTTCTATCGCCTTCTCAAGCGCAACGGCATCAGCTTCCGGAGCGAGCTGCTGAAGCGGCGGCTGGAGCGGGCGGCCGGCGAATTGGCCGACCCGGGGCTGGCACACCTGTCCATAAACGCCATCGCACTCGGCAACGGTTTTGCCAGCGCCAGCCACTTTGCCCGGGTCTCCCGTCAACAATTCGGCTGCACGCCCTCGGACTAACGGAAAAGACACACGGTGTGACGCTGTGCGCGGTGTGCCCCGCGTTGCGGGGCAACCGACCGGTAGAGAAGAAGCTTATCGGATGCGGCAGGACGGCTGGAGATGGCAGACAGAGACAACTCCTGAGGCAGAAAATAGCCCTCCTCCATATCAAGTCTTTACTACGATGTTGGAAGGGTACAGCCGGCTCGGTGGCCGATCCGACGACGCCGGACGTACACCCTCAAGGCGTTCACAGGGGGGCTGTCCGATGTCTCGATCCGATTCATTCCAAACTTCGTCTGTCGTCAAGGGAGGTATGCGACGGTGCTCGGTCACCTTGGTGGCTCTGACCCTGGTGCTGGCATCTGGCTCGGTGCCAGCGGTCGAAGAATTTGCCGACGGTGATGGCTCCGCGGCCGACCCCTACGTCATCGAGGACTGGTACCACCTCGACAATGTGCGGCTGCATCTCGACGCGGACTTCGTGCTGGGCACCGATCTGGACGAGGAAACGGATGGCTACGACGAACTGGTTGGCGACCCGGAATTCGGCTGGGAACCGATTAGCGAGTGCGGCTTCGACCCATGGTACGACGGATGCGAGGGTGACGGGTTCTCGGGAACCTTCGACGGTCAGGGGTACGAAATTCGGGGACTGGTCATCGACCGCGATGATGCCTTCGCTGGTGTCGGTCTGTTTAACGGTACGCAGGGTGCGACCATCGAGAACGTCGGACTGGTCGACGTAGATATCACTGGTGGCTTCTTGAACGTGGGTGCCCTCGCTGGGACATCGGTGGAGTCTACGATTACGGACTCATACGTCACCGGCGACGTCACCGGCGAAGATAGTGTGGGCGGGCTCGCCGGGAACAACTGGGGCATTGTCGAGAACTCCTACGCCACCGGAAATGTGACCGCGACCGGTCCTGGCCGGTTGGGAGATGACCCAAGAGCCGGCAGTCTCCTCGGAACCAATGGGGAGTCTGACGGAGTTATCGGTTCCTACTGGGACGATGAGGCGGCGACAGTCATCGAAGAAGGCGATGAGCAACACGGCCAGGGCATCGGGGGACTGGGTACCGGTGCGGCCAACGTGACCGCACTCACCACCATCGAGATGACCGGCGCGAACGCCGAGGGCAACATGGACTTCGATTTTGCTGATACCTGGGGTGTCGTCGACGAACCCGAAGACGGCAACGTAGTCTCTTACCCGTTCCTGCAAAACGTCGTTCAAGAGCCCGCTCCCGGTCTCCAGTCCCGCTACGCTGGCGGTGACGGTTCCGCAGATGACCCCTACGTCATCGAAGACTGGCACCACCTTGATAACGTACGCGGCAACCTCGACGCGAACTTCAGGCTGGCGAATGAACTGAACGAGGGCACCGCAGGCTACAACGATGTGGCCGGTGAAGATGCCAACCACGGTGACGGTTTCGCGCCAATCGATGGCTTCGCGGGCACCTTCGACGGCGCGGACAACGCTATCGAAGAGCTGGTCATCGACCGCGACGACGAGGAGCGTGTCGGGTTGTTCGCCTCGACAGTGCCCGGCGCCGAAATCAGGGACCTCCACCTGGACAGCGCGGACGTGACCGGTCAGGGCGATGGTGTCGAAAACGGTGTCGGCAGTCTCGTTGGTTTCAACGAGGGAGACATTAGCGGTGCGTCAGCGAGTGGCACCGTCACCGGTGTCTCTGACGTGGGCGGGTTGGTCGGCCACAATCTCGACGCCGAAATACGCGAGTCCTACACCACCGCCAGGGTCGGCGGAGACAGCAATGTCGGCGGGCTAGTCGGTGAGAACATCGACGGTATAATCGAGTCATACGCCATCGGCACCGTCACCGGCGACTCTGACGTGGGCGGCCTCGTCGGCGAGAACGACGGTGATGTGATCCACTCTTACTGGGATGTCGACGCGACTGATCAGGTCAAGTCCGACGGCTCTCCCGATGAAAACGGCCTGACGACCGCCGAGATGACCGGGCTGAACGCCACTGTCTACATGGATGGCTTCGACTTCCCCAACAGCGAGGGCACCTGGCATGTCGTCGAAGACGATTATCCCGCTCTCGCCTGGGAGGACACCGAAGCGTTCTTCAGTGTGAGCATCACTGAAACGAATTCGCCGGTCGGCGAAGGCGAGATCCTGGAGGTTACGGCCACAGTCACCAACTGGGGAGCCGACGCCGAGCAGTCGGTGACGCTGACTGGCACGGACTTGGACCCGGACGCCGTTCAACTCGACAGCGGCGGCACCGAAGAAGTCACCCTCGAGTGGACCACCGAAGTCGGCGACGCCGACACTGGTGACGTGACCGTCACGACCGAGAACGAGGCCGACAGAGTGACGATCACCATCGACGCGGCGCCAACGCCGATTCCGACAGCCTCGGCCTGGGGCCTGACAGTCCTGTCACTGCTCCTCGTTCTGATTGGCTATCTCCGGTTTAGCGCTCCATGAGCCAGCGCGTCATGGTGCTGGCGGTTGCACGGGGGCGCCAAGCGATGAACGCCCCAGGTCGGATGCCTGACCTGCGGCGCCATAAGCTGACCGAGAACCGGGCAAATGACCGAGGGAGGGCTACTACGACGACCTGTAACGGCGTTGCGGAGAAAACCATGCACCGGATCGATCAGCCCATCATCGCGTTTCGCCGCTCGGATATTCCGCAGGACGAGTCGGCGCCGGCTGGCGACGACGACCCGGTCGGCAAGCGCATCCCGTCGCGTCCCGAGGGCGAGCTCGAGTCGGTCACCGAGAAGGTCCGCTACTGGACCCAGGAAGGGCCGCAGACGGTCAACCTGGTAGTCAGCTTCGTGGCCGTCTCCGGCACGGTGGGCGGCGAGACGGTGACCATCGAGCGCCCGATCGAGTTCTTCCTGCCCACCGGCCAGCACTCCGAATCCTACCAGTGGATCTCCGCCACCATGCGCAGCCTGTCGCTGGCGGCTCGTGGTGGCTACGCCGCCCGCGCCCTGCGCGACCTGCGCAAGGTGACCTGGGATCGCGGTCCGGTGCGTTGCGGCACCAACGAATACGGCAAGCCGCTGTACCACCCCTCCGAGGTCGCTGCCATCGCCCACGCCCTGCAGCGTATCCTCCAGCGCCGCGGCTTCCTCGACCCGGAGGGCCACCCCCGCCCGCTGCGCGAGCTTGTCGCCCTCTACCGAGACGGATCCCCGGGGGGCACCGGCGCACACCGGGCGGAACCGTCCCTGCCCGTGCCCTCCGGGATGGGCCCATGTCCGCAGTGCGGCGGCGAACGGTTCCTCATCGACGGCTGCCTCACCTGCCGCGACTGTGGTTACTCGAAGTGCTAGGGAAACACTCCGGCGTTTGCCCGGGTGCACTTGGGTCGTGGGGGCAGGCCCGGAAACTCAGGGGTGTCGCAAGCTGACCGTGGGGTCCGGCTGCCGGGGCAGTTCCATGGTGCGATCGGGGAATGTATATTGGTATGCACGCATCCCGAAGGAGTATGGGCCATGGGCATACGCACTGAAGATACTCGGCAAACGGCCGTTCGGCTCCCGAAAGAGACGTATGCACGCTTGAAAGTGCTGGCCGAAAAGACGGGGCGCACGACCACTTATTACATCCGCGAGGCCATCGAGGAACACCTGGAGGATCTGGAGGACATCTATCTCGCCGAGCAGACGCTGGAACGTGTCCGAAGCGGGGAGGAAGAGGTGATCGGCTCCGAGGAGTTCTGGCGTGACATGGAGGATTGAGTACGCACGTTCCGCTCAAAAGGAGGTGCAGAAACTCGATCAGCAGGCGCGAAAGCGCATCCGCCATTATCTGGAACGGCGTGTCGCCCACATGCACGACCCGAGAACGCTCGGCAAGCCCCTCAAGGGGCGGTTTTCCGAGCTATGGCGCTATCGGGTCGGCGATTACCGGGTGGTCTGCGAGCTGCGCGACGAGTTGCTTGTCGTGCTGGTGGTGCGGATTGGTCATCGGAGAGGGGTTTACGACTGACCCGGGCTCCACCCGTGAATGTCATGCGCCTGACTGCCATCACCATCGGTTCTGGCGGAGTTCATCAATGTCTACGTTTGGGGACAGTGTGCGGGAACTGGCGAGCCAGTTCGATTCGGGCAGCTTTCGGCGCGGTGTCGAATATTTCGAGTCGGGGCGGGTGCAGCTGCGGTCCGTGGAAGAGACCGGATCGGACGAGGTGCATCTGTACGGCCGGTGCCGCGGCAGCGGCCGGCGTATGTACGATCAGCACGTCATGGTTTTCTTTGATGAGGGGCCGCGCGTCGTGGGGCACTGTGACTGCCCCGTTGGCTTCAACTGCAAGCACGTGGTCGCGGCCGTGCTGGCCTGGCGCGCACAGGAAGAACGGTGGTCGGCGGGTGCCGCGGGGGAGGATTTCGGGACGTGGCTGGCGCGCGGTTCGCAGGCAGAACCGGCTCCGGCGCCCGCGTCCGGGGAGCAGCTGCAGTATGTGCTGCAGCCCCATCCACTGGATTCAGAGCAGCTGGACGTGTCGCTGGTGGTTTCGCGTCGGCGCAAGGACGGGAAATGGGGAGTCGGGCGTCGGGTCAAGGCGCAGTCGCTGGCGATGCCGGTGGGTGGCCGTTCGAGCTGGGCGTCGGCGGACGATCAGGAGATCGGCCGGTTGTTGATGGCGTGCGCGTGGGACTTGTGGGATGAGCCGAAACCCCGGGGGCGCGCCGGTGCGACGGCCCTGCTGGCGATGCTGGAGACGGGGCGCTGCTATTGGGGCGAGGATCGGCAGGGGCCGTTGCAGCCGGGGCCCGTGCGGGATCTGGAGCTGGAGTGGGTCGCGCAGGGGGACTGGTATTTCCTGCGCGTGGCCAGTCCGGAGCTGGAGATGTTCCCCGACCTGGACCCGCCGGTGTATGTGGATCCGGCATCGGAGCAGGCGGGTGTGCTGCAATTGCCGCCGGGGCTGGATCGGGAGCATCTGGCCAATCTGGAGTCCGCGCCGCCGGTGCCGGCCGATTCGGCCGCTGCGGTGAGCCGGCGCCTGGTGCTGCAGGATGCGGGCCTGCCCACGCCCGTTCCGGTGGCGGTGGAGGAATGCACGCTGGCGCCGGTTCCGCGGCTGGTACTGCTGTTTGATTCGGGCCGCCCGGAGTCGGCCGCAGCGGGGCTGGGCTTCCGTTATGACGATGCCGTCCTGGAGCCCGGAGATGAATCGACGGTTCCGGTGCTGGAGGAGGAAGACCGGGTCTTGCGTATCGCGCGGGATGCGGAGGAGGAGGCTGCGGCGCGGGCCACGCTGGAGGCTTCGGGGCTGCTGCAGTCCGTTGAGGGGCGGCCGGGGCATTTCCGCCTGGCGGGGGATGATCCCGCAGACGGGCTGTTGTCGTCGGCGGCCGTGCGGCGGTGGTTCGAGTTTCAGGAGCAGGTGCTGCCGGGGCTGCGCGAGCGGGGATGGGAGATCGTTGAAGGGACGGAAGAGCTGCCGACGCTGGAGCATGCGGACCGGATCGGGGCCGAGGTGGAGCCCTCCGGCATGGACTGGTTCGACCTGCGTTTTGACCTGGAGGTCGACGGGCGATCGGTCCCGCTGCTGCCGCTGCTGACGGATCTGCTGGAAGAATACACGCCCGATGACGAGTTGCCGGAGACGCTCTATCTGGATACCGGCGGGGGCCATTACGTGGCGGTGCCGGGAGACCGGCTGCGTCCGGTGCTGCAGACGGTGTTCGAGCTGTTCGACCGGGAGGTGGACGACGCCGGCGAGCGGCTCGCGCTGTCGCGGCTGGATGCGCCGCGCCTGCTGGAGATGGGAGACACCCCGGTCCGCGGTGGCGGTGTCGAGGCGCTGTACCGTCTGGCACAGCGCCTGAAGGATTTCGAGGGCATTCGGTCGGTGGATCTGCCGTCGGGTTTTCACGGGGAGCTGCGCGGTTACCAGCAGCAGGGCCTGAACTGGATGCAGTTCCTGCGCGAGTATGACCTGTCCGGCGTGCTGGCCGACGACATGGGTCTGGGCAAGACGGTACAGACCCTGGCGCACCTGACGGCGGAGAAGGAAGCCGGCCGCATGGACCGGCCCAGCCTGATCATTGCGCCCACCAGCCTGATGAGCAACTGGCAGCGCGAGGCGGAGCAGTTTGCGCCGCAGCTGAAGGTGCTGGTGCTGCAGGGGCCGCAGCGCAAGCAGTACTTCGAGCGGCTGACCGAGTTCGATCTGGTGCTGAGCACCTATCCCTTGCTGGCACGGGATCATCCGGTGGTGGAGGCGCAGCCGTGGCACTGCCTGATTCTGGACGAGGCGCAGCAGATCAAGAACCCGCGGGCGCGGGCCTCGCAGGTGGTGCGCAGCCTGGAGGCGCGGCATCGGCTGTGTCTGACGGGGACGCCCATGGAAAACCACCTGGGCGAACTGTGGGCGCAGTTCGATTTTCTGCTGCCGGGGTTTCTGGGGGATCAGAAACGTTTTCGTCAGCAGTACCGCAAGCCGATCGAGGAGGAGGGCGATCAGGAGCGCATGGGTCGGCTCGGTCGCCGCGTGGCTCCGTTTATGCTGCGCCGCACCAAGGACCGGGTGGCCGAAGAACTGCCGCCCCGCACGGAGCTGCTGCGGACGACGCGCATGGGGAGCCGGCAGGGAACCCTGTACGAGAGCATCCGTCTGACGATGGAGAAGAAAGTTCGCGATGCGGTGGCCCGCAAGGGGCTGGCGCGCAGTCACATTACCATCCTCGATGCCCTGCTGAAGCTGCGGCAGGTGTGCTGCGACCCGCGACTGGTGCAGAGCGGCGGGCACGATACCCGGGGTATCCCTTCGGCCAAGCTGGAGCTGCTGCTGGAGATCCTGCCGGAACTCCTGGATGAAGGGCGCCGGATCCTGCTGTTTTCGCAGTTCACCCGGATGCTGGGTCTGATCCAGCACGCGCTGGAGGAACGCGGAATCGCCTACAGCAAGCTGACCGGGCAGACGCGCAAGCGCGATGAGGCGATCGAGCGTTTCCGCTCCGGGCAGGCCAGTGTGTTCCTGGTGAGCCTCAAGGCGGGCGGGGTAGGGCTCAATCTCACCGAGGCGGATACGGTCATCCACTACGATCCCTGGTGGAATCCCGCGGTGGAGGCTCAGGCGACGGACCGCGCGCACCGCATCGGTCAGGACAAACCGGTGTTCGTGTACAAGCTGGTGACCGAAGGAACGGTGGAGGAGAAGATCCTGAGCCTGCAGGAGCGCAAGCAGCATCTGGCCGACCACGTGTATGGCCGCAAGGGGCAGGATGACGACCAGCCACCGCTGGACGCGGAAACCCTGCAGGAGCTGCTCACGGGCGACTGAGCACCCGTTTCGAGAAGGGCCCCGGGCTTGCCCCGGGGCGCGGGGTTGTCAGGACCCGGTCATTGCTGGTGATCGTCCGGGTCACGGTTGGGTGTGCCCGGAGCACTCTGATGCGGCTTGTCCCGCGAGCCGGATTCCCGGGGCTGGTGCTGCCGCCGGGATCGGTTCCGGCCGCCGCCGGCAAACATGCGGTAGAGCCGCATCAGACGGCGCATGCGCAGCAGGGTGAAGATCAGTCGCATCATGGTTTCGTACCTCCGGCGGTGGCGTCAGGGGGTGCTGACGCGCTCGAGTTCCGGGTCGGTCATCAGCTGATCCGTGACCATGTACCAGTGAGCCTCGCCCAGATCGCCGGCCTCCTCAAGGCTCGGTTCGCCATCCGGCATTTCGTTTGCGGGCAACCGTCGGCGTTCCATCTCCACCCGGTCTTCCGAGAAGGCGTGCACCAGGGTGATCTCGGTTACATCCTGGAATTCGCCGTCAAAATGCCTGCGCTGGGTGCTGGTGTAGACCCCGGGTTCGCCGTCGAATTGAACCACGCTCGTGCGGAAACTACCCCAGCCGCGGCCACTGCCCCGGGAATATATGCCATTGACATGGACCGCATTGTCCGCAGGGCGGTGGAAGAACAGGCCTCGTGCGACCCCCAGTTCTTCGCCGTCGTCGATGTAGTGCGACCCTTCTTCGACTGCGCCCGGAGTGGGCTCGACCAGCAGGCCCCGCTTGACGGTACCCCGCACCCCGAAGTCCCCCTGGTCGGCGGGGATCTCGATGCGGGCGCTGTACTCGGTCTGCCCCTGAGCCGGGGGCTCATCGAACACCATGCGGCCAACGATGTCTCCGTCCGGTCCACGCATCCCCTCCGGCAGATCGAAACAATGCGGTTCGGCGGATGTGGGCACGCTGATCCGGACTTCCTGTTCCGACTCGTCGAGGTTGAGGTGCGGCAAGACCAGCCGCCACGGGGTGGTGTCGATTTGTGCCAGGTCCAGGCGGGGGCGGGTCTCCGTGGCGACCAGCGAGGCCTTTTCAAAGCGGAGTTCCCAGCTCCGGCCGCCATCGGTGACGGTCAGGTGGTTCGGGGCGTCCGGGTTGCCCACCACCGCGTCCTCGGGGCATTCCAGGTCACCCGCGCCACGGCGTTCCGGACTCCGCATGTGGAAGTGCTCTTCGTTGATGCGCCACTCCCCGTCCTGGCGGGTCAGCCGGATATCGGCGTCGAGCCCGGAGGCCATCTCCCGGCGCGCGTCCTCGTCGGTGACGCGAAGGTCGGCCTCGATCCGCGCCTGATCGTCGTCCGCGTCGATGACATCGATCCCGGCGATCTCGGTGGAGGTCTTGAACAGCTCCAGCTGGGCGCCCAGCTCCTTGAGCATCGCCTTTTCGCCGTCGGTGAATCCCTCCAGTTCGCTCAGGGCCTCGGCGCTGTAGAACCGCTCGAGCGCGTCCCGGTCGCTGAAGTCGACCTCCGTCCCCCAGTATTCCTCGAAAAAGGCGACCGGATCGTCCCCGGCCAGCGCCGGGGCGGCCCAGACGGTCGTGGCGCAAAGGGCAAGCGTCGAGAGGGCGTGACGGCAGCTTTTGAGCGGCGGGGCAACGGTTCTGGGCATCGGGAGATCCTCAATGGCCGGCAGGCTCCGACAGGAGTCCGGGTGGTTGTCAAAAATCGTGTACGGGCGAGATTGAGTCCAGAGGTGTGTCCGGCTGAAATGGAAGTAGCACCAACCCAACAGCCAGGCTGGATATATTACCCCACTCACGATACGACACCGATACGGAGCGGACCAGCGGACCTGCCGGGAATCCGTTCACGGAACGGCGCGAGCGCAAGCGAGTGGTGGGCCCGGTCGGACTCGAACCGACGACCAAAGGATTATGAGTCCTCTGCTCTAACCAACTGAGCTACAGGCCCGGGTGCTCGGGTGGGTCTGCGGCGCGGGGCCGCAAACGACAGCGGCGCCATTCTACCCCGAGGGGGCAGGGCGCCGCATCGTGGAGGGCTGGCCCGTCTGCGGGACGGGGCGCGGGACGCCGGTTATTCGGCGTCCATGTAGGTGCGCAGCAGTTCCGCGCGGGTCGGGTGGCGCAGCTTGCGCAGGGCCTTGGCCTCGATCTGGCGGATACGCTCGCGGGTGACGTCGAACTGCTTGCCGACTTCCTCGAGGGTGTGGTCGGTGTTCATGTCGATGCCGAAGCGCATGCGCAGGACCTTGGCCTCGCGCGGGGTCAGCGTGGACAGGATCTCGCGGGTGGCCTCCGTGAGGCTTTCCTGGGCGGCGGATTCGGTCGGCGAAGCGACCTTCTCGTCCTCGATGAAGTCGCCCAGGTGCGAGTCTTCGTCGTCGCCGATCGGGGTCTCCATGGAGATCGGTTCCTTGGAGATCTTCATCACCTTGCGGATCTTGTCCTCGGGCATCTCCATGCGCTCGGCCAGCTCTTCCGGCGTGGCCTCGCGGCCCATCTCCTGCAGCATCTGGCGGGAGACGCGGTTGAGCTTGTTGATGGTCTCGATCATGTGCACCGGAATACGGATGGTCCGGGCCTGGTCCGCGATGGAGCGGGTGATGGCCTGGCGGATCCACCAGGTGGCGTAGGTCGAGAACTTGTAGCCGCGACGGTATTCGAACTTGTCCACCGCCTTCATCAGACCGATGTTGCCTTCCTGGATCAGGTCGAGGAACTGCAGGCCGCGGTTGGTGTACTTCTTGGCGATGGAGATCACCAGGCGCAGGTTGGCCTCGACCATCTCCTTCTTGGCGCGGCGGGCCTTGGCCTCGCCGATGGACATGCGGCGGTTGATCTCCTTGATCTCTGAGATGCTGAGGCTGGCTTCGCGTTCGATCTCGGCCAGCTTCTTCTGCGTGCGCACGATGTCTTCCTCGAAGTCGGCAAGGGCGCTGACGTACTTGCCCTTGCCTTCCTTCTGCACCTCCTGGATCCAGTTGAGGTTGGTCTCGTTGCGCGGGAAGCCGTCGATGAAGGTCTTGCGCGGCATGTGCGCCTGGTTCACGGCCATGTCCATGATCCGGCGTTCGTGCTTGCGGATCCGGTCGATGGTGTCGTGCAGTTCCTGGGTCAGCTGGTCGACCACGCGCGGCACCAGCTTGAACTCCATGAAGTACTTCGCGGTCTGCTCGCGCGCAGTGGCGTAGGCCTCCATGTCGCCGGCCTCGAAGGCGGCGTGGGCGCGGGCGTGCAGTTCGCGCAGTTTTTCGAAGCGCTGGCGGGCCTCTTCGGGGTCGGGCCCGCTGTCCACCGGTTCGCCGGCTTCTTCGTCGGCTTCGTCCACGGCTTCGGAGATGGCGTCCAGTTCGGGCGAGGCGGCCTCTTCCTTTTTCGGCTGAGGCTGCTCCTTGACGTCGACCTCTTCGGCCAGGCCGCGGGCGACGGCCTCGCCATTGGTGCCATCGGGCTCGATGAAGGACACCACCAGGTCGGTCAGGCGGCTGCCGTTCTCGACGATCTGGTCGTAATCCTTGATGAGCTTGTCGATCGCGCCGGGATGGTGGGCCAGCGCGAACAGGACCTGCATCAGGCCCTCTTCGATGCGCTTGGCGATGCGGATCTCGCCCTCGCGGGTGAGCAGCTCCACGGTACCCATCTCGCGCATGTACATGCGCACGGGATCGGTGGTGCGGCCGAAATCGCTGTCGGCGGAGGCGAGCGCGGCGACCGCGTCCTCGGCGTCTTCGTCGGCGGACACCGAACCGTCGGACAGCAGCAGGCTGTCGGCGTCCGGCGCCTGCTCGTGGACTTCGATGCCCATGTCGTTGATCATCGCGATGATGTCTTCGACCTGGTCGGAGTCGATGATGGTTTCGGGCAGGTGGTCGTTCACCTCGGTATACGTGAGGTATCCCTGCTCCTTGCCCTTGGCAATGAGTTCCTTGAGCTGGGATTGCTGCTCTTCACGGTTCATCGCGATCTGATCTCCGAGGTTCGTCGTTCGGCTTCGAAAAGTGAACCCTGCATTATAGCAGAAGTTTCTTATATTGCCCGCCCCGCGAGGCGCGCGAAAAATGATTCGTGCAATCAAGTGGATGCGGGCACGAACGGGGATTTCAAGGGGTCACGGGTTGTGGCTTTGGCTGCGGCGCGGTCTCGCCTTCAGCCCTGCAGGATGGAGGTGAGACGCGCGAGTTCGTCGCGTTGTTCCGTATCCAGACTCCCGGAAGCGGTGAGTTCACGCATGCGTTCGCGGCAGTGACGCCGCAGCAGCTGGTCGGCGGCGTCCAGTGCGACCTGGCGGGTCATCCCGTCTTCGCCGTCGTGCAGCTCGGCGCTGGCCAGCGACAACAGGCGTTCGAAGCGCGGGTGTTCGCGGAATCGCTCCAGCAGCCGCGCGGTATCCGGCCGCGGCTGCTCGCCCAGGGCCTCCAGCAGTCGGCCGAGGGTGCCGGAGGCCTCGCCGCTGGCCGCCGCCAGCTCGCGCAGGGCGGGGGTGTCCCAGTCCAGTTCCGGATGCTGCAGGATGCGCGCGAGCAGTGCGGCCCACAGCGACGAGCTGCGGCGACCGCCGGCGCCGGCCGGCTCGCTCCGTGAGGGGGTGCCGGCCGCTGGCCGGGCGACCGTCTCCGGGCCGTGGGATGGCGGCTCGTAGGCCCCCGACGCGGATCCCGGCCCGCGTGCGGAACCGGTGTCGGCGGAGGCGGCGGCAGCCTGCAGCTGTTCCTCCAGGCGCTCGCGCGGGAGGTGGCTCTCCTCGGCGACGCGCTCGCACAGCAGTTCGCGGAACAGCGGATCGCGTGCGGTGGCGATACGGCGCACCGCGGCGTGGGCGAAATGCGTACGCCCTTCCGCGGTGTCGGTGGGGTGTTCCTCGCGCAGCAGGCGGATCAGCGCCTCGGACAGCGGCAGGGCCTGCTCCAGCAGCCGTTCCCAGGCGGCGAGGCCCTCGCGGCGCACCAGGCTGTCGGGGTCGTCGCCCTCGGGCAGGAACAGGAAACGGACCTCACGCATGCCCTGCATCACCGGCAGTGCCTGTTCCAGCGCGCGCGAGGCGGCGCGGCGTCCGGCGGCGTCGCCGTCGAAGCACAGGGTCAGGTGGCCGACCTGGCGGAACAGTACGTCGAAGTGGCTGCGTCCCAGAGCCGTCCCCATGCAGGCGACCGCCCGGTGGTAGCCGCTGCGGGCCAGCGCGACCACGTCCATGTACCCCTCGACCACCACCAGGTGATCCAGCCGGGTCTGCGCGCGGCGGGCCTCGAACAGGCCGTAGATGCTCTGTCCCTTGTGGAAGACCGTGCTCTCGGGGCTGTTGAGGTACTTGGGCTCGCCGTCGTCGATCAGGCGCCCGCCAAAGCCGGTGACGCGCCCGCGCCGGTCGCGGATGGGAAACATGATGCGGGCGCGGAAACGTTCGCGAAGGTCGCCGTTGTCGCGGCGCGCGGCGAGGCCGGCATCCACCAGCTGCTGCGGGGAGAAGCGGTCCGACAGGGCCTGCAGCAGCCCCGATGCCGGGGCCCAGCCGAGGCGGAAATCGCGCGCGGTGGCACCGTCGATACCGCGGTTTTTCAGGTAATCGACCGCACGCGGGGTCTCGCGCAGCTGGCGCACGAAGTACTCCGCCGCCGCTTCCAGCGCCGCGTACAGCGGCGCGGTGGCATCCTGGCGCGGGCTGTCGTCGTGTTCGCGCGGGACCTCCAGGCCGGCCTGTTCGGCAAGCTGTTCCACCGCCTCGGGAAAGCTGAGGTTCTCGTAATCCATCAGGAAGCCGAGGGCGGTGCCGTGCACGCCGCAGCCGAAGCAGTGGTAGAACTGCTTCTGCGGGGATACGTAGAACGACGGGGTCTTTTCGCCGTGGAACGGGCAGCAGGCGGCGTATTCGCTGCCGGCCTTCTTGAGGCTGACGCGCCGGCGCACCACCTCCACGATGTCGGTGCGCTCGAGCAGCTCGTCGATGAATGCCTGCGGGATACGGCCTGCCATGGTCCTCGTCGCCGGACGGGAGAGTCCGCCCCGGGACGGGGCGTGGCCGAGCATGATACCGCGCCCGCACCCGCAGGGACCATTGGCCCGCCGGAGATAGCGGTCGGAGCGCCGGATCGCGCAGGGGGCTGCGCTCCTGATATGGATCGCATCGCAACTATCTGTGCCAAAGGGTGTTTTTTGGCGCAGATCTTGGCCGATCCCGAAGACTTCATGGATTGCGATGCGATCCATGGGGTCTACATCACCGCACAGGGGGCGGGCCCGGGCCGTGGGAGGCCGGCCCTCCGGCCGATCAGGTGCGGGGTCAGCGGTATGGCGGGGCGGGGTCCTCGGCGACGGCGTCGGGGTCGATGCCGGTGTAGAGCTCCTCCACGGGCAGGCTCCATTCCAGCTCGGGGAGCTCCAGGCGGTCCTCGGCGCCGAGGTGTTCCGCGGCCCAGCCGGCGCTTCGCCGATAGACCTGGACCGCCGGGCGCTGCTGCTCGACGATCAGGTAGGTGGCGAGGCTGTCGAGCCGGGTATAGGCCAGCAGTTTCTCCCGACGGTCGAGGCGTTCGGTGGCCGGCGAGGCCACCTCGGCAATCACCCGCGGGCGCTCGAGATAGTAGCGGTGACGGTCGTCCGGGTCGCAGCCGACCATGACATCGGGATAGTAGAACAGCTCGTCGTCACCCAGGCGCAGATGCACCTTCATGTCGGCCATGAAGGTCTGGCACTGACCGCCGCGCAGGGCGGCGTGCAATGCGGTGCCAAGGTTCATGGTGACGATGTTGTGATTGCGGCTGGCCCCGCCCATGGCATAGACGGTGCCATTGACGTATTCGTGCCGGATCTCGGTCTCCAGCTCTCCCTGCAGGTATTCGTCCACCGGCGTGAACGTCCGGGCGTTGGCCATTCCCATCGGCTGCCTCCGTACCACGAATGACGTGACTCCCTCCAGTATTGACCCGCGGGTCCGCCGCGTCCAGTGGCATCCGGGCGGACGCGGGCCGGGGTAAGGAGGGGACCCGCAAACAGAACGGGCCCCTTGCGGGGCCCGTGGTTACTGCGCATCCCCGGGGCGGGTCTGCTCAGGCCGCCTGGCGCAGGTTGGCCAGCAGGCCGCTGAGATCGGCGGCCTTGGGTTTGACCAGCCAGAAGGAGCCCTGCCAGCTGTCGAACTGTTCGAGGATTTCGCGGCCCCAGGCGCTGTCCGTCTCGTGCACGAACTCGGTGATGAGTTCCTCGAGATAGTTGCGATGGGCCTCCATGTCCTCGGTGTCGAGGCGGTGCAGGTCGATCAGCTCGTTGTTGATGCGGTCGGGGAAGTCGTTCTCCCGGTCGAGCACGAAGGCGAAGCCGCCGGTCATTCCGGCACCGAAGTTGACGCCGGTGCCGCCGAGGATGGTCATCACCCCGCCGGTCATGTACTCGCAGCCGTGGTCGCCGATGCCTTCCACCACCGCGATGGCCCCGGAGTTGCGCACGCCGAAGCGCTCGCCGGCCTGACCGGCGGCGAACAGCTTGCCGCCGGTGGCCCCGTACAGGCAGGTGTTGCCCATGATGGTGGTGTCCTGGCTGGCAAAGCCCGAACCTTCCGGCGGGCGGATCACCAGCTTGCCGCCGGTCATGCCCTTGCCGACGTAGTCGTTGGCATCACCCTCCAGGTACAGGTGCAGACCACCGGCGTTCCACACCCCGAAGCTCTGCCCGGCGGTGCCCTGCAGGCGTACCTGCAGCGGGGCTTCGGCCATGCCCTGGTTGCCGTGGCGCTGGGCAATCTCGCCGGACAGCCGCGCGCCGATGGAGCGGTCGGTGTTACTGCACTTGTAATGGTGCTCGCCACCGGCCTTGTTTTCGATGGCGTCGAGCATGTCGGCGACCATCTTTTCTGCCAGCTCGGCCTTGTCGAACGGCTCGTTCTTCGGCTCCTTGCAGAAGCGCGGCTTGTCGTCGAGGTCGCCGGTCTCCAGCAGGCGGTCGACGGCCAGATGCTGCTGCCGGGGCGTTTCGCCCGGCAGGACCTCGAGCAGGTCGGTGCGGCCGATCAGATCGGTCAGGCTGCGCACGCCCAGTTTCGCCATCCACTCGCGGGTCTCGCGGGCGACGAACTGGAAGTAGTGCATGACCATCTCGGGCAGGCCGATGAAGTGGTTCATGCGCAGCACCTTGTCCTGCGTGGCGACACCCGTCGCACAGTTGTTCAGGTGGCAGATGCGCAGGTATTTGCAGCCCAGCGCGACCATCGGCCCGGTGCCGAAGCCGAAGCTCTCCGCACCGAGGATCGCGGCCTTGATCACGTCGAGCCCGGTCTTCAGGCCGCCGTCGGTCTGCAGGCGCACCTTGTCGCGCAGGTCGTTGCCGCGCAGGGTCGCGTGGGTCTCGGCCAGGCCCAGTTCCCACGGGGTGCCGGCGTACTTGACCGAGGTCAGCGGGCTGGCCCCGGTGCCGCCGTCGTAACCGGAGATGGTGATCAGGTCGGCGTAGGCCTTGGCCACACCCGCGGCCACGGTGCCGACGCCGGCCTCGGAGACCAGCTTCACCGAGACCAGGGCGTTGGGGTTCACCTGCTTGAGGTCGAAGATCAGCTGCGCCAGGTCCTCGATGGAATAGATGTCGTGATGCGGCGGCGGCGAGATCAGGGCCACGCCCGGATTCGAGTAGCGCAACTCGGCGATCATCTTGTTGACCTTGTGGCCCGGCAGCTGGCCGCCCTCGCCGGGCTTGGCACCCTGGGCGACCTTGATCTGCAGGACCTCGGCGTTGACCAGGTAGTGCGGGGTCACGCCGAAGCGGCCGGAGGCCACCTGCTTGATCTTCGACATCCGCTCGGTGCCGTAGCGGGAGACGGCCTCGCCGCCCTCGCCGGAGTTGGAGCGCCCGCCGAGGCGGTTCATCGCGGTGGCGAGAGCCTCATGGGCCTCCGGCGACAGCGCGCCCAGGCTCATGCCGGCGGAGTCGAAACGCGGCAGGATGTCGGCCTCGGATTCGACCTCGTCGACCTCGATCGGCTCGATGTCCTCGCGCGGCTTGAGCAGGTCGCGCAGGGTCGCCACCGGGCGTTCGTTTACCAGGGCTGCGTATTCCTGGTACACCCCGTAGTCACCGGACTGCACCGCGCGGTGCAGGGTCTGGATCACGTCCGGGTTGTAGGCGTGGTATTCGCCGCCGTGGATGTACTTCAGCAGCCCGCCCTGCTTGGGCGCCTTGCGCGGATTCCAGGCACGCTGTGCGAGGGTATCCAGGTCTTCCTCGATATCGGTGAAACGGGTGCCCCGGATGCGACTGGTGGTGCCCTTGAAGCAGGTCTCCACGACCTCGTCGGCGAGACCGACGATCTCGAACAGCTGGGCCCCGCGGTAACTGGCGATGGTCGAGATGCCCATCTTGGACAGGATCTTGAACAGGCCCTTGTTGATCCCCTTGCGATAGTTCTGCGCCAGGGTAAGGGCGTCCACCCCCGGGATTTCCCCGGATTCGCTCATGCCGTGCAGCGCGGAGTAGGCGAGATAGGGATAGATCGCGGTCGCGCCATAGCCGATCAGGACCGCGAAGTGGTGCGGGTCGCGCACGGTGGCGGTCTCGATGACGATGTTGGCGTCGGTACGCAGGCGCGCGGCGATCAGGGCGTGATGCACCGCGCCGACCGCCAGCGCCGCGGGGATCGGCCGGCGCTCGCTGTCGATCGCGCGGTCGGACAGTACGAGGATCACGGCGCCGTCGCGCACGGCCCGGACCGCATTTTCGGTCAGCTGCTTGATCGCCGATTCGAGGTCGAGGCTCTGGCGGTCGTAATTGAGGTCCAGCCGTTCCACGCGGAAGGCATCTTCGGTCTGATTGCACAGCTCGCGGAACTTCACCTCGGACAGCACCGGGGAATCCGCCACCAGCCGGTGGGCGTGTTCCGGGGTTTCCTCGAACAGCCCCTGCTCGCGGCCGAAGCAGGTCTCCAGCGACATCACGATGCTCTCGCGCAGCGGATCGATCGCCGGGTTGGTGACCTGGGCGAACTGCTGGCGGAAGTAGTCGTACAGCGAACGGGTCTGCTGCGACAGCACGGCGAACGGGGTGTCGTCGCCCATCGAGCCGACGGCCTCCTGGCCGGCCTCGGCCAGTACGCGCAGGATCTGGTCACGTTCCTCGAAGGTGACGTCGAACAGCTTCTCGTAGGTCTCCAGGCGGTCGGCGGGCATCGGCTCACCGGAAAACAGCTGGTTGTCGTCCAGCTGGCTTTTCAGGTGGTGCACCTGCGCGCGCAGCCACTGGCGATAGGGCTGACGCTTGCGGTTGATCCGGTCGATGTCCTCCGGCTGCAGCAGATCGCCGGTTTCGGTATCCACGGCGAGCATCTGTCCGGGCTTCAGGCGGCCCTTGGCGACTACGTCCTCGGGGGCGTAGTCGTACACGCCGATCTCCGAGGCCAGGGTGATATGGCGGTCCTTGGTGATCACGTAGCGCGCCGGGCGCAGGCCGTTGCGGTCCAGGGTGCAGCCGGCGTAGCGGCCGTCGGTCAGCACGATGCCGGCCGGGCCGTCCCAGGGCTCCATGTGCATGGAGTTGTACTCGTAGAACGCGCGCAGATCCGGATCCATGTGCGCGACGTTCTGCCACGCCGGCGGGACCAGCAGGCGCATCGCACGGAACAGGTCCATGCCGCCGGCCAGCAGGACCTCGAGCATGTTGTCGAGGCTCTGCGAATCGGAACCTTCCAGGTTCACCAGCGGTTCCAGTTCGGAAAGTTCGGGCAGCAGCTCGTTGGCGAACTTGTGCTGGCGCGCGACCGCCCAGTTGCGGTTGCCCTGCACGGTGTTGATCTCGCCGTTGTGCGCGAGGAAACGGAACGGCTGGGCCAGGCCCCACTGCGGCCAGGTGTTGGTGGAGAAGCGCTGGTGGAACACGCAGATCGCGGTTTCCAGCTCCGGACGCTGCAGGTCGGGGTAGAACACCGGCAGGTTGGCCGGCATCACCAGACCCTTGTACGACAGTACCCGCGCCGACAGGCTCGGCACGTAGAACACCGGGTCCGAAGCCATCGCCATCTCGGCGCGCCGCCGCGCGACGTACAGGGCGCGTTCGAAGGCGTCGCCGTCCATCTCCGCCGGGGCATTGACGAACAGCTGGAGGACGTGCGGCCGGGTGCGCAGGGCTTCCGCCCCGCAGGCGTCGGGGTCGACCGGAACTTCGCGCCAGCCGGCCAGGGTCAGGCCGCCGCGGTCGAGGGCGTCTTCCACCGCGGCGCGGGTCTCGGCGATCGCCTCGGGGTTGATGAACACCAGGCCGGCGGCGAAGCGTTCGGCCAGCGCGATGCCGGCTTCATCCGCGAGCTGGCGCAGGAACGGTTCGGGGGTCCGCATCAGCAGGCCGCAGCCGTCGCCGGTCTTGCCGTCGGCGGCGATCGCGCCGCGATGCGTCAGCCGTTCGAGAGCCCGTATTGCAGTTTCCAGTACCCAGTGGCTGGCCTGCCCGTCCATGTGTGCGATGAGGCCGAATCCGCAATTGTCGCGTTCGAATTCGGGGCGATGGAGGGTGCCGGTCAGTCGGGTCTGCTGCATCGATAGGCCTCCGGTCGTGGTGCGTATGCACCAGGCTGGAAAAAGGGGCGCAGGAATATACCGGAATGATCGTGTTCCGGCAAACCGGAGGGGTGCAATTACACGCGCAGGTGGAGTGGACAGCCCTGCCCGGGGCCGGCGTCAGCGGCGGGCCGCCTCCTGGACCGAACCCATTGAGCGGATCCAGGTGCCGGCGTCCCGCGCGCTGTCCGGCAGCTCGGCAGCCGCCTGTTCCGCAGCGCCCCGGTCGGGGAAGGCGCCGGCGAGGATTACGACGTAGTCGTTCCCGCCCGTCCGGGTGGGGATGTAGCGGATGCCGCCGAGGTTGTGGCGCTCGGCGTATTCGCGCGCGGTGTCCATGTCCGGCGCGGCCACCAGCTGGATGGTCATGCGCGAGGCATCCTGACCCTCGAGCCATTCCAGGTCGCCTTGCAGGCGCTCGTCGTCGCCCTCGGCGTCGGCCAGGGCTTCGGTGGTGTGATCGGCCGGCTCGGGCTCGGGCTCGGGCTCGGGCTCGGGCTCGGGCTCGGGCTCGGGCTCGGATTCGGGGGCCGGGCCCGGCTCTTCCGGCATCTCCGCCGGTTCGTCGGTGGCCGGCGGGGGCAGGATGGGTTCCGGTTCCAGCCTGGCGATCTCCTGCGACGGCTCTTCCGCTTCGTGGGACGGGTCAGTGGCCGCGTCCCGCTCGTCCGGGCGTTCCGGCAGGGGCAGTTCCACTCGTTCTTCGGGGTCCGGGATATGCTCGGGCGAGCCGCTCAGCAGCTGCCACAGCAGCGGGGCGGCGATCCCGAAGGCCACGGTGGCGGCTACGGCGGGAACGAACCAGCGCTGGTTCCAGAACGGTTGTGCTTCGGCCGGCGCGAGGGGCGGGTCCTCCGCCGTCGTTTCGGTGGCGGCGTCCGGGGCGTCGCGCTCGCCGCGCAGGGCGAAGGCGGCCGGGGTGAAATCGTCGCCGTCGCGGCTGGCGCGGAGGCTTTCTCCGAGATCGGGGGCGGGCCCGGGTTCGGTTCCCGACCGCGCCGTCCCGGATTCCGCAACTTCCTGCTTGTCGCCGGCGTCGGCGGCATCGGTGGCGGACGTGCCTGCAGGGGCCGCAGCCGTGCCCGGTGCCGGGCGGCATTTCGCTTCCAGCAGGATCCGCGCCTCGCGGTTGAGGGCGCCCGCGAGCCCCTGGCTGTCGGTCTGCAGGCGCTGCACGGCCTCGCGCGGGAGTAGTGCATCCGGGTCTTCGGCGCCGGCGGCCAGCAGGCGATGACGCAGGTAGGCGGCGGTCTGTTCGAGGTTGAACGCGCGCAGGCTCAGGCGGGTCAGCTGGTCCTCGTCTCCCGGGTCCGGCAGGTACAGGCGGCGGCGCAGGAGTCCCGCGCCGCCGACCAGGACGATGCGCGGTGCGCGACCATGCTGCTCGAGGATCTCCGAGCGCATGCGCAGCAGGTTGTTGACGATGTCGGTGCCCACCAGGTGGGCGTCGTCCATCGCGATCACCGGTACGAATCCGTCGACGACCCGCTGGGCGAGCAGTTCGGTCAGCGAGCGATCGGGGTCATCCGCGTTCTGCGAGCGCAGGTAGTTGCGGATGGTCAGGTCCACCGACTCGAAATGGGTGTTGATGCGTGCCTTGAAGGCGATGAGTTCGTAGCCCTCGGGCAGCATGCCGAGCAGGCGCATCAGCTGCAGGCTGCGGCCGGAGCCGTTGTCGCCGGTCAGCAGAACCACGGCACCGGGGTGCTCCAGCGCCTGTCGTGCGGATTCCAGGACACCGTCCAGCAGCGGATCGGTGTACAGGAAGTCCGCGTCGGGCACCTCCGCGAACGGGTCGGTGCGCAGGCCCAGCTGTTCCAGGCATTGGTCGCGGAGTGCCATGGCGGTCAGGTCAGGGTGCCGAGGTCGAACAGGCGGTGATGTTCGCGGATGGCGTGGCGGTCGGTCATGCCGGCGATGTAGTCGGCGATGGCGCGCTGCTGTCCGTGCGGATCATCCTCGCTCAGGGCGCGGGCGTGGCGCTGGTAGTGCTCCGGCATCAGGCGCGGGTCGCGGTCGAAGGCGGCGAACAGGTCGAGGATGATCTGGCGCGCCTTGTGCATTACGCCATGGACCTGGTGATGCCGGTAGAGGTTTTCCCGCAGGAAGGTCTTGAGCATGCGGTTGCGCTCGGCCATCTCCGGGCTGAAGCGGATCAGCGGGCCGCTCTCCGCGCGCACGGCGTCGATCGACTCCGGACTGCTGCTCTCGATCGCCTGGCGGCTGGTGGTGACCAGGTCCTGGACCAGGGTGTCGATCATGCGCCGCACGGTTTCGTGCTGTACGCGGCGGGCCTCCAGCTTCGGGTAGCGCGCGCGCACCGCGTCGAGGCAGTCGCGGAACAGCGGGACTTCCACCAGCTGGTCCAGCTGCAGCAGGCCGGCGCGCAGGCCGTCGTCGACATCGTGATTGTTGTAGGCGATCTCGTCGGCGACGTTGGCGAGCTGGGCCTCCAGCGATGGCTGGCCGCGCTGCAGAAAGCGCACGCCCACCTCGCCGAGGATGCGGGCGTCTTCCGGCGAGCAGTGCTTGAGGATCCCTTCGCGGGTCTCGAAGGTCAGGTTGAGGCCGTCGAAGTCGGCGTAATGCGCCTCGAGGTGGTCCACGATCCGCAGCGACTGCAGGTTGTGTTCAAAGCCGCCATGTTCGCGCATGCAGTCGTTCAGGGCGTGCTGCCCGGTGTGGCCGAACGGGGTGTGGCCCAGGTCATGGGCCAGCGCGACCGCCTCGGTGAGGTCTTCGTTGAGGCCCAGGGCGCGGGCGACGGAGCGCCCGATCTGCGCGACCTCCAGCGAATGCGTGAGGCGGTTGCGGAACAGGTCGCCCTCGTGGCTGATGAACACCTGGGTCTTGTACTCGAGACGGCGAAAGGCGCTGGAATGCACGATCCGGTCGCGGTCGCGCTGGAACTCGCTGCGGTGGCGCGGGGCGTCTTCCGGATGCCGGCGGCCGCGTGTCCGCTCCGGGGCGGCCGCCCACGGGGCGAGGCCGACGCCGTTCGGGGTGCGGGCGATCGAGGCGGTCTCAGGCGGCACGGGCGGTCTCGTCGAGGGTGTGTTGCAGCGCGTGGTCGTCGAACTCGGCGGTCAGCTCGGCGGCGCCCAGCCCGCGCAGCAGCACCAGCCGCAGGCGCCCTTCGCTGACCTTCTTGTCGATCCCCATCAGTTCGCGGAAGCGGGCGGCATCCAGTTCCGCCGGCGGGTGGGTGTCGAGGCCGGCGCGGTGGATCAGGGCCTCGGCGCGCGCGGCGTCGGCCGGCGCCAGCCAGCCCATGCGCGCGGACATCCGGGCGGCCATGGCCATGCCGGTGCCTACCGCCTCGCCGTGCAGCCAGGCGCCATAGCCCATGCCGGTTTCAATGGCGTGGCCGAAGGTGTGGCCGAGGTTGAGCAGGGCGCGGCGGCCGGATTCGCGTTCGTCCGCGGCGACCACTTCGGCCTTGCAGGCACAGGAGCGGCGGATGGCGTGGGCCAGCGCCTCGGGTTCCAGGACGAGCAGGCGGTCGAGGTGTTCCTCCAGCCAGGCGAAGAAATCCGCGTCCTGCATCAGGCCGTACTTGATGACTTCGGCGAGACCGGCGCGCAGCTCGCGGGTCGGCAGGCTCTGCAGGCTGTCGGTGTCGATGACCACCGCGCGCGGCTGGTGGAAGGACCCGATCATGTTCTTGCCCAGCGGGTGGTTGACCCCGGTCTTGCCGCCCACGGAGGAGTCGACTTGCGCGAGCAGGGTGGTCGGGACCTGAACGAAGTCGATTCCGCGCTGGTAGATCGCGGCGGCAAAACCGGCGATGTCGCCCACCACGCCACCCCCCAGTGCGACGATGCGGCTGCCGCGGTCGAAGCGGGCCTCCAGCAGCCGGGTCAGGATCTGTTCCACCGTCGCCAGGGTCTTGTGCGATTCGCCGTCGGGCAGCTCGATCCACAGGGGCTCGCCGCGCACACCGGCCGCGGCCAGGCTGGCGCGCAGGCGCTCGCCATACAGCGGACCCACGGTACTGTTGGTGACGACCGCGACGCGCCGTCCCTCCAGCACCGGAGCGAAACGTTCGGCCCGCGCGGCCTCGCCGGGGCCGATGTGGATCGGGTAGCTGCGTTCGCCCAGTTCGACGTTCAAGGTTTCCATAGGGTCATCATAGCGTGCACGTCGCGTGCTCGTAAGTCAGGCTCGTGAACCTGTGCGTCGAATCACGGGACTTTTCCAAAGGGGCTGTCCTGGATTATCATGCTCCGTTCTGCTTGGCGGGCGTGTGCGCCGGCCATGGCTTAACGTACACCGTTTCGTCGAAACCAATGCTGTAACCGGAGATTGTATGCCGCACGTTCGAGTCCGCGAAAACGAACCCTTCGAGGTTGCCCTGCGCCGTTTCAAGCGCACCTGTGAAAAGGCCGGTGTGGTGGCCGAAGTCCGCCGCCGC
Source organism: Thioalkalivibrio sp. ALE11 (assembly GCF_000381205.1). Taxonomy (NCBI): domain Bacteria; kingdom Pseudomonadati; phylum Pseudomonadota; class Gammaproteobacteria; order Chromatiales; family Ectothiorhodospiraceae; genus Thioalkalivibrio; species Thioalkalivibrio sp. ALE11. The sequence continues at coordinate 26,259 of NZ_KB906166.1, forward strand.
GAGTACTACGAGAAGCCCACGGCCGAGCGCAAGCGCAAGGCGGCCGCCGCGGTGAAGCGGCAGCTGAAGAAGAATTCGCGCGACATGACCCGTCGGCCGCGGCTGTACTGAACCCCGCGGAGCCCCGGCCCGACCGGGCCCGTGGCTTGCGCATGAATCCTTGCGAGGAGGGATGCCGAATGTCGCTGAAGGCCCGGTTGCAGGATGACGTGAAACAGGCCATGCGGGCCCGGGAACGGGACCGTCTGGCGATCCTGCGTCAGATTCAGGCGGAAATCTCCCAGTTCGAAGTCGACGAGCGCCGCGACGCGGACGACGACGCCGTGCTCGCGATCCTCAATCGCATGCTGAAGCAGCGGCGCGATTCCATCGAGCAGTACCGTCAGGGCGGGCGCGACGATCTCGCCGACCGTGAGGCCGCGGAGATTGCCGTGGTGGAGGCCTACATGCCCGAGCCGCTCGACGACGCCGCGCTGGATGCGGTGATTGCCGAGGTCATCGCCGAGACCGGGGCCGAGGGCCCGGGTGACATGGGCCGGGTGATGGGCATACTCAAGCCGCGGGTGTTCGGGCGTGCCGACATGGGCGCCGTCAGCGGCAAGGTCCGCGCAACACTGGGGAAATCTTGACCCCGGACGGGCCCGTGTCAAATGTAGTCCTCGTATGATCTGCCGCGCCGGTGCCGGGCCCTCCGGCCGTTGTGGCCCCGACCCCGTTTCGTTGGAGCGACTGACCCATGGCGACCAATCCGATGCAGTTCCTGGACCTCCCGCGCCAGGATCCCCAGAAGACCCCCGCGGAAATCCGCATCCACGAGTTCGGCGAGATCATCGGCCAGTTCGATCCCGCCACCGCCGGCCAGCAGGCCGGGCGCTGCCTGGCCTGCGGCAATCCCTATTGTGAGTGGAAGTGCCCGGTCCACAACTTCATCCCCAACTGGCTGAAGCTGGTGGAGGAAGGCAATCTGTTTGCCGCCGCCGAGATGTCGCACAAGACCAACTCCCTGCCGGAGGTCTGTGGCCGGGTGTGCCCGCAGGACCGCCTGTGCGAGGGTGCCTGCACCCTGAATGACGGCTTCGGCGCGGTCACCATCGGTTCGGTGGAGAAATACATCACCGACGAGGCGCTGAAGGCCGGCTGGCGGCCCGATCTGTCGGATGTGGTGCCGACCGGCAAGCGGGTCGCGGTGATCGGCGCCGGGCCGGCCGGTCTCGGCTGTGCCGACATCCTCGCGCGCAATGGTGTCGAGGCGGTGGTCTATGACCGTTACCCCGAGATCGGCGGGCTGCTGACCTTCGGGATCCCCCCGTTCAAGCTGGAAAAGAACGTGATCCGCACCCGTCGGGAACTGCTCGAGGGCATGGGCGTGGAGTTCCGCCTGAATACCGAGATCGGCCGCGACGTGGAGTTCCAGGCGCTGCTGGACGAATACGACGCGGTCTTCCTCGGCATGGGGACCTACAACGCGATGCAGGGCGGCTTTCCCGGCGAGGATCTGCCCGGGGTCTATCCGGCCCTGCCGTTCCTGGTGTCCAACATCCGCGAAGTGATGGGCTGGGAGCACGACGAGAACGGTTTCGTCGACATGGCCGGGCAGCAGGTCGTGGTCCTCGGCGGCGGCGACACCGCAATGGACTGCAACCGCACCTCCATTCGCCAGGGCGCCACCTCGGTGACCTGTGCCTACCGCCGTGACGAAGAGAACATGCCGGGCTCGCGCAAGGAGGTCGTGCATGCGCGCGAGGAGGGCGTGCACTTCGAGTTCAACGTGCAACCGCTCGAGATCGTGGGCGACGACAAGGTCGAGGGCGTGAAGGTCGTGCGCACCCGGATGGGTGCACCGGACGAGCGTGGCCGGCGGCGTCCCGAGCCGGTGCCGGGTTCCGAGTACGTGATCCCCGCCGACCGCGTGCTGGTGGCTTTCGGCTTCCGTCCGTCACCGTCCGACTGGTTCGGCGAACACGGCATCGACATCGACGAGGGCGGCCGCGTCCGTGCGCCGGAGTCCGGCCGGCATGCCTTCCAGACCGCCAACGAGAAGGTCTTTGCCGGCGGCGACATGGTCCGCGGCTCCGACCTGGTGGTCACCGCCGTCTTCGAGGGCCGCCAGGCCGCCGAAGGCATTCTTGAATACCTCGGCGTCTGAGGACTGCATGGCCCAGGAACTTGAAAACGACCGCCTCCTGCGGGCACTGGCTCGCGAACCGGTGGATCGCCCGCCCGTCTGGATCATGCGTCAGGCCGGTCGTTATCTGCCCGAGTACCGCGAGACGCGGGCGCAGGCCGGCAGTTTCATGAGCCTGTGCCAGAATCCGGAGCTGGCCTGCGAAGTCACCATGCAGCCGCTGCGGCGTTTTCCGCTGGATGCCGCCATTCTGTTCTCCGACATCCTCACCATCCCCGATGCCATGGGGCTGGGCCTCTACTTCGAGACCGGCGAGGGGCCGAAATTCCGCGATCCGGTGCGCAGCCCGGACGCCATCGAGCGGTTGCCGGTCCCCGACCCGGAGGACTCGCTGGGCTACGTGACCGATGCGGTGCGTCTGATCCGGCGCGAGCTGAACGGGCAGGTGCCGCTGATCGGCTTCGCCGGCAGCCCGTGGACCCTCGCCACCTACATGGTGGAAGGTGGCAGCTCGCGCGACTTCGCCGAGACCAAGCGCCTGCTGTATGGCGATCCGCAGGCCATGCATGCGCTGCTGCAGAAGGTGGCCGATGCGGTCACCGAGTACCTGAATGCGCAGATCCGCGCCGGGGCTCAGGCGGTCATGGTCTTCGATACCTGGGGCGGTGCGCTGACACCGCGCAGCTACCGCGAATTCTCTCTGGCGTACATGCAGCGTATCGTCGACGGCCTGATCCGCGAGAACGAAGGCCGTCGCGTCCCGGTGACCCTGTTCACCAAGGGCGGCGGGGCCTGGCTGGAGGCGCAGGCCGCCACCGGCGCGGATGGCCTGGGGCTGGACTGGACGACGGAGATCGGCGAGGCCGCGCAGCGCGTCGGCGACCGTGTTGCCCTGCAGGGCAATCTCGATCCCTCCGTGCTGTATGCCCCGGAAGCCGTGGTGCGCGAGGAGACCCGGCGTGTTCTTGACGGCTTCGGCCGCGACACCGGCCATGTCTTCAACCTCGGGCATGGCGTGCACCCGGCGATCGATCCGGATCGTGTGGCGGCGATGGTCGACACGGTGGTCAATTACCGTCGCGCGGACTGAGCCGGGAACGCACCGAATCACCCTTCCCGCTCCGGGAGCGGTGCGGGCGCCTCAGAGGCGTTCCGCCTCGCGACCCTCCGTCAGGAGGCGTTCCACTTCTCCGGCCCCGGCCCGGGCCATGGGTTTGCCGTCCACCGGAGAGGGTGGCGCCTGGCGGATCCCGTCCAGCGGAAAGATCGTCAGTTCGACCTCCGTGTCGTCCGGCCCGCGGAAGGCGATGAAGGGCACGCGCTGCTCACGGCCCTGCCGGCTGCGGTAGCGGCGCTCGCCGGTTTCGCAGTGGATACCGCGGTCGGCCAGGTCGATCAGCACCTCTTCCACGGTCTCGGCGAATCCGTGCAGATTGATCACCGGGAAGCGTTCGATCATCCCCGTGAGCAGCGGTCCGACCAGGCGCGGATCCAGATGCGACAGGCGCTGCATCACCTGCAGTGCCGCCGCAAGGCGGTTGCGATACGCCTGGCGGCTCTCGTCGGTCGCGAACAGCCGGCTGCGTTCGAGTGCGGCATCCTGGATTTCGATGTTCGCCGGCATGTCGTGGCGAGCGTCCACCCCGAGGTGTTCAGCGGCCTTGCGCTTGGCGAGACCGAAATCGCGGATGCCCTCGTCGAGCAGGATTCGCCCGGCTTCCTGGGCGAGTTCATGACGCAGTCGGGAGCCGTTGCTGCTCATCGTCAAAAGACCGATTCGGGTTGCTGGCCGCGACCGTTGCGGTCGTCCCCCGGAATGCTGCGCGAACGCTCGGGAATTTGCTGCGGGAGCAGCCATTCGGTGGTTGCACGGCTGTCACCGGCGTCGGGGGCGCGCCCGCCGTCGGGCAGGATGCCCACCCGTACCAGGTCGTCCGGCCGTTCCGGAAGGCTTTCCTCGGTGTCCGCCAGGGCGCTCCCCATGAAGCGGGTCCATATTGGCAGGGCAGCCCGCCCTCCGCTCTCGCGGCGGCCGAGCTCCCGGTTGTCGTCGAACCCGATCCACGACGTCGCCACCAGTTCGCCGTTGAATCCGGCGAACCATGCGTCGCGATAGTCGTTGGTGGTGCCGGTCTTTCCCGCCAGATCCGAACGGCCCAGTTCCTGCGCCCGCCGTCCGGTGCCGGCGTCCACTACGTGTTTCAGCATCCGGCTCATCTGCCAGGCGACGCCGGGCTCCAGGACCGGCACCGGGTCGCGTTGCTGCAGAACCGTCTCGCCGGTGGACAGCGTCAGGTCCTGCCCGGGCGGATTGTCGCAGGGCGGTTCACAGCTGCGGGGAGCGGGTGCCTGATAGAGCAGCTCGCCATCCACGGTTTCGATCCGCGAGATGATCCAGGGGCTGTGCAGTCGCCCCCCGCTGGCGAACACGCCGTAGGCCGTGTTGAGCTGCAGAGGCGTGACTGAACCGGTGCCCAGCACCATGGAGAGGTTGCGCGGCTGGCGCTCCGGGGCCAGCCCGAAACGTCCCAGCTGATCGTGCACGTTCTCAACGCCGATCGTGTCGAGCAGACGGATCGAAGCCAGATTGCGCGAATGCGCCAGCGCGCTCTGCATCGGCGTGTCACCCTGGAACTGGCGCGAATAGTTCTGCGGGCGCCATTCCGCCCCCAGGGCCGGGTCATCAAACACCATCGGGGCATCCACCAGCGTGCTGCGTGGCCGGTAGCCCTCGCGCAGCGCCAGGGCATACACCAGCGGCTTGAAGGCCGAGCCGGGCTGGCGTTGTGCCTGCACGGCCCGGTTGTAATGGTTGTCGAAAAAGTCGAAGCCGCCGGCCAGGGCCAGAATGGCGCCGTCGTCGGGGGACTGGGCGATCAGCGAGCCGGTGACTTCGGGTTTCTGTGCCAGTCGCCACCCGGTCTCTTCATGCGCCCGGATCCGTATGACGTCCCCTCGCCGGAGGTCCGGTGAATCCGCCCACGCCAGACCCTCGGCGGTCAGTTCGATCTCCCCGATGCGGCCGCCGTCGACCCGCAGGGTCCCGTCGTCGCCGGTCTCCAGCACCGCGGCGGGATAGAGGAGGCGTCCGTGAATGCCCAGGTTTCTCAGTGCCCGTTCGCGGGCGTCGGCGGAGGCCATCTGGTCGTCGGACAGCCGCGCTTCCGGACCCCGAAAACCGTGACGTTCGTCATATTCCAGGAGTCCCGCGCGCAATGCCTGGTTGGCGGCCTCCTGATAGTCGGGGTCGATCGTCGTGTACACCTGCAGACCACGCCGATAAGCGTCCTCTCCCCACAGGTTGACGACGATGCGGCGGGCATCTTCCGCCACCCAGTGAGCGTCGATCTCGGTCTGTGCAGTGTGCCGTTCCGACGCGACCGGCCGCTCCACGGCCGGTGCGTGCTCCTCGGCGGAGATGGCGCCGGTGTCCAGCATCCGGCCGAGGACGTAGTCGCGGCGGATGCGTGCACGTTCCGGGCTGGTCACCGGGTTGGTGGTGGACGGGGCCTTGGGCAGGGCTGCCAGGATGGCGATCTCGTCGAGTTCCAGCTCGTCCAGCGAGCGGCCGAAATACACGCGCGATGCCGCTTCCACGCCGTAGGCGCGCTGCCCGAGGTAGATCTTGTTCAGATACAGCTCCAGGATCTCGTCCTTGCCGAGTTCCTGTTCCAGCCGGATGGCCAGGAAGATCTCGCGCAGCTTGCGCTCGTAGGTGCGGTCCCGGGTCAGGAAGATGTTGCGGGCAAGCTGCATGGTGATGGTGCTGCCCCCCTGGGTCCGTTCCCCGGTGCTCACCAGATTGACTGCGGCGCGCGCCAGACCGAAGACGTCGATGCCCGGGTGGCGGAAGAACCGCTCGTCCTCGGCGGCCAGAAACGCCTGGATCACGGGCTCGGGAACATCCTCGATCTCCACCGGAATGCGCCTTTCTTCCGCGAACTCCCCCATCAGGCTGCCATCCGCCGCCCGGATCTGCAGCGGCGTCTGCAACCGCACCTCGCGTACGGCTTCCGGTTCGGGTAGTGTCGGGGCGTAATAGGCGTACAGCCCGAGCAGCGCCGCCGAGCCGGCGATCACGAGGGTCAGGGTTATGGCCGCCAGAGCGGTGACAAACTTCACAATCCGGTGCATGACTCTAGTTTTTGTGGGGGGAAGGTCAGGGATCGCCTTCAGAGCGATTTGCAACCCCGAAAACGTCATGTATATTAATCGTTGCTAGCATTCGAGATTGTAACGCTACCAGCTGCAATCATCGGGGTATACAGGGGGATGTGTGCTGAATCTCGGAAAATCCAGGCCCGCACTGCTGGGCGTTGATGTCAGTTCGGCGGCCGTCAAGGTCCTCGAGCTTGGTCGACACGGAAAGGGATATCGGGTCGAGGCATTCGCCGTCGAGCCGCTGCCGGACGGTGTCATGGTCGACAAGGTCTGCCAGGACACCGAAGCGGTTGGTGCAGCGCTTGGACGTGCAGTCAAGCGCTCCGGTTCCCGTCTCAAACAATGCGCGATGGCCGTACCGTCCTCGGCCGTCATCACCAAGACCATCCAGCTGTCTGCCAGCCTCAGCGAATCGGAGCTAGAAGGGCAGGTGTTCGTCGAGGCCGACCAGTACATTCCGTACACCCTGGAAGAGGTCAATCTCGACTTCCAGGTGCTGGGGCCCAACGCAAAGAACCCGCAGATGCAGGATGTCCTCGTCGTTGCCTCGCGGCGCGAGAACGTGGAATCGCGCATCGCCATTGCCGAGGCGGCAAAGCTCTCGGTGGAGCTGGTCGACGTCGAGGCCTATGCCATCGAACATGCCTCCGAGCGCCTGATGGAGCATATACCCGACCGGGAGAACAAGCCGATGGTGGCCATCGTGGACGTCGGCTCGTCGGTGACGGCGGTCTATGTCGTGTCGCAGACCGAAGGGGTCGTGTACACGCGCGAACAGAATTTCGGTGGCCGGATGCTCACCGAAGAGATCATGCGGCGCTACAACATGAGCTATCAGGAAGCCGGCTCGGCGAAGATGAGCGGCGATCTCCCTGCGGATTACGTCAGCGAGGTCCTGGAGCCTTTCAAGCAGACGATGATGGATCAGATCCAGCGGTTGCTGCAGTACTTCTATGTGACGCGACCCCAGGACACCATCGATCACGTGCTGCTCGGCGGCGGTTGTGCGGCCATTCCGGGAGTCGACGAGATGCTGGAGGAAACCACCTCCACGCCGGTTTCCGTGGCCAACCCGTTCCGTGGAATGGCGCTGTCCCGCCGCATCAATCAGCAGCGATTCACCAATGATGCGCCGGCCCTGCTGACGGCCTGCGGCCTGGCACTGCGGGGGCAAACATCATGATTTCTGTCAATCTGCTTCCCTGGCGCGAACGTGCCCGCGAGCAGCGGCGCAAGCAATTCTTCGTCTCCGCCGGCGTGGCCGCAGCGGTGGGTGTGGTCCTCGCGTTCGGTGGTTACACCTACATGGAATCCCTGATCGACCATCAGGAAGACCGCAATCAGGTGCTCGAAGAAGAGATCCGCGAACTCGACCGCCAGATCGCCGAGATCGAGGAACTCGAAGAGAAACGCGAGGACCTCGTAGCGCGGATGGACGTCATCCAGACGCTGCAGGCGCAGCGCCCCGAGGCCGTCCACCTGTTTGACCAGATGGTGGTGACCCTGCCGGACGGCACCTACGTCAACGAGATCACTCAGGACGGATCGCGTATTCAGATTCGCGGCCTGTCGGAATCCAACACCCGCATCTCCGCGATGATGCGCAATCTGGATGACTCCCCGTGGCTGGGCAGCTCCAACCTGCAGATCATCGAAACCCGCGAGGAAGGCCGTATCCAGGTGAGGGATTTCCGCCTCGACGCACGGCAGACCCGGCCGGACAATGGCGAGTAGGGAGACTGCCCAATGGACCTGAAGAACCTCAACGAGATCGATTTCAACAACATTGGCGAGGCACCCTGGATCGTCAAGGGGGTGATCCTCCTGGTGATCATCGCCGTGATTCTGGGCCTCACCTACTATTTCGTGATCGACGACCAGCTCAGCGAACTTGAACGGGCGGAGCGCGAGGAACAGCAGCTGCGTGACGAGTTCGAGGAGAAGCAGCAGCGGGCGGCCAACCTCGACGATTACCGCGAACAGCTCGCGGAAATGGAAGACATGTTCGTGGAGCTGCTGGAGCTGTTGCCGACCAGCGCGGAGATCCCCAGCCTGCTGGTGGATGTGTCGCAGACAGCGCTGCAGACCGGTTTGGAAATCGAGCTGTTCGAGCCGCGTTCCCATCAGGAACGGGATTTCTATGCCGAGGTGCCGATCCGGCTGCGGCTGCGGGGCGACTACGAGGAACTGGCCGAATTCGTCAGTGGCGTCTCCTCGATGCCCCGCGTGGTCACCATGCACGACATGCGCATCCGCCGCGCGGGTGACTCGGATTTTGATCTGGTCATGAACGCCGAGGCGCGAACCTACCGCTATCTGGAGGACAACTGATGAGTCGGATCTCCGTCAGCCCCCGGGTACGGATCCTGGCGGTCGCCGTGCTGGGCGCGGGCCTGCTGGGTGGCTGCGCCCAGGACAAGAGTGACCTTCACAACTATATCGCCGAGGTCCACGAACGGCCGGGTTCGGGCATCGAACCGATCCCGACGCTCGAGCCCCACGAGCCCTACCTGTATCCGGGGCATACCCGTTCACCGTTTGACTCCAGCGTGATCGAGCAGCCTCAGATCGCGGAGGACGAGGGCGAGCCGGGCGATGCCGAAATCGACCCGGACCGGCCGCGGGAATACCTGGAAAGCTACCCGCTGGATTCGCTGTCCATGGTCGGCACCCTGGAACGCGACAACATGCGCTATGCCCTGGTACGGACTCCGGACCGCTCGGTGCAGCAGGTCACGGTAGGCAACTGGATGGGCCAGAACCACGGTCAGATCGTCGAAATCACGCCCACCCGCATCGAGCTGGTGGAAGTGGTTCCGGACGCCTTCGGCGGGCACATCGAGCGCGATAATTCCATCGCCTTGCAGCGGGCCGAAGATCGGTAGGATCCCGGGAGAGACAAACATGGAAATGACATATCGGCACAATGCCGGCAACAGCAACAGGGGGCTGAACATGGGATCTTCCATGCGCGCACTGGCGGGCTCCGCGATGGCGGGCCTGCTGTTCATGGCGTCCCAGGGCGTTTCCGCCCAGGAACTGGAGGATATCCGGGCGGCCAGTATTGGCGGTGATCGGGTGCAGGTGAACCTGCAGTTTTCGGACACCCCGCCCGCGGACATCCGCGCCTTCGCGATTGATTCGCCGCCGCGGATCGCCTTCGACCTGCCGGATGCCGGCAGCGTGATGAGCGACCGTCGCAAGGAATTCAACTTGGGGCCCCTGCTGGAGGCCACCGCGGTGGAATCGGGCGATCGTACCCGGGTGGTGCTCGGACTGACGCAGCCCTCCGAGTATCAGACGCGAGTGGATGGCAACAACTTCATCGTGACCCTCGGGCGCGGCGTGACCGAAGCCGACGCGCAGGACGAAGCCGTGGCCGAGCGCGTCGGCGACCCCGAGCCGCGGACGATCCGTTCCGCGCGGCCGGTTGAGCTCACCGACATCGATTTCCGTCGTGGCGACCAGGGCGAGGGTCGTGTCGAGGTGGGGCTGTCGCGCAGTGGTGGTGCCATCGATGTGCGTGAACAGGCCGGCCGTATCGAAATCGAGTTCGATCGGGCCGCCATCGACGAGTCGATGGAGCGGCGTCTGAACGTGGTCGACTTCGCCACCCCGGTGCAAACCATCGACACGGTCGCCGATGGCGACCGGGTCCGCATGGAAGTGGCCACCGAGGGCGAGTACGAGGTCGTCTCCTACCAGAGCGACCGGCAGTACGTGCTGGAGGTGGCGCCGATCACCGAGGCGGAGCGTCAGGCGCGGGAAGAGGAAGAGCGCGAGTTTACCGGCGAGCGCCTGTCCCTGAACTTCCAGGACATCGAGGTCCGCTCGGTGCTGCAGCTGCTGGCCGACTTTACCGACCTGAATATCGTCGTCAGCGACGACGTCGACGGCAACATCACCCTGCGGCTGAACAACGTGCCCTGGGATCAGGCGCTGGACATCATCATGCAGTCCCGCGGCCTGGACAAGCGCATGGAGGGCAACGTGCTGTTCGTGGGGCCGGCGGAGCAGATCGCCGCCCGTGAGCGGCAGCGGATGGAAGCCGAACGCGACCGCCAGGAACTGGAACCGCTGCGCACCGAGTTCGTGCAGATCAACTTTGCCCAGGCGGGCCAGATCGCCGAGCTGATCCGGGGCGAGGAAGACCGCTTCCTCTCCGAACGCGGCAGCATGACGGTCGACAGCCGGACCAACACGCTGCTGGTCCAGGATACCCAGCGCCGGATCGAGGATATCCGCGAGCTGGTGCGGAACCTGGACGTGCAGGTGCAGCAGGTGCTGGTGGAGACCCGCATCGTGATCGCGGACGACAGCTTCAACCGCGATCTCGGGGCGCGTTTCGGTGTCAGTTCCGGGGCACGCTCCGGCAACACCTCCTTCGGAATGTCGGGGGACCTGGATTCGGCGAGCGGAATCTCGCAGGGAGGCACTGGAGTGCCGGACACTCCGGGCCGACTGGCCAGCAGCCTGCCGGCCGCTGGCGATGCGGGCAGCATCGGATTCAGCATCCTGCGTCCGAACATCCTGCTCGATCTGGAGCTTTCGGCCCTTCAGGCCGAGGGCCGGGGGGAGATCATCTCTTCGCCACGCGTGGTCACGACGAATGGCCAGCCGGCCGTGATCGAACAGGGCCAGGACATCCCGATCATCGTGCAGGACGAGGCGGGCAACCCGAATACCGAACTGGTCGAAGCTTACCTGGCGACGGAGGTGACGCCGCAGATCACGCCGAACGGCAACGTGATCATGGACATCCGCGTCACCAAGGATGAGCCCGGCGACATTGTGTTTGACGACGTGACGATCAACCGGCGTGCCGTTGAAACCCAGGTGTTTGTGGGTGACGGGGAGACGGTTGTGCTGGGCGGGGTCTACGAGATCGAAAGCTCCGAACAGGTGAGCCAGGTGCCGTTCTTTGGTGACATCCCGTTCCTTGGAAATTTCTTCAAGAATCGGACGAGTTCGGAACAGAAGGCGGAACTGCTCATCTTCGTGACACCGCGGATACTGGACTGACCGCCACGCGCTTGTGAAACGGCGACGGGCGCTTCGGTTCGGGACAAACAAGTGAAAGGGGACAACATGCGCAATTGGAAATTGGCGGCACTGAGCGCCGGGATTCTGGCTGCCGGAGGCATGCTCTCCGCGTGTGGCGGAGGTAGTAGCGGCAGCAGCGGCTCGTTCACCAACGAACAGGTGGACCTGAATGTGACCGCGAGCGGCCGGGATGCCCTGCCCCTCAACCATGAAGGCTCCGGTCCCCGCGTTGGGGGGGCGTTCACCGCGACCCTCTATGTCGAGGCGGAGAATGACCAGGGGCGGCTGAACGATGCGACGTTCGAGTGCCACCTCGACAATGTCGGCCTGGATGTGGCGGAGCTCTATTACCTGGACGGAACGGACGAGACCGAGGAGGTTGTTGACCCCGATACCGGCGAGACGGTCGAGCGCCTCATCCCGTCGAGGTCCGTTGTGCTGGAGAGCAACGCCGGGGGTGCGACGTTCCACCTGCACGGACGCGAGAATCCCGGTGAAGCCAGGGTCCTGTGTACTGTAGACGACCCCAACTTCGAGGGTGAAGTACGGGATGATACTGCGACGGTAGAGATCGGCGGCCAGACGGGGAGTGGAATGCCCACCGAGGCGTGGTTGTCTCCCCGTACCGGACTCATCTGGCCGCCTGGTTTCAATGGTCCGCAGACGGACTCCGTCGACGTGTTTCTCCTGGACGAGAACCGAGGGATTGTTGATGATCCGGAGGACGGGCAACACAACCTGTTTGTGGAAATCCTCTCCGGCCCGGATGCGGGCGAGTATCTGGTGGGCAGGAATGCGGACGGTGACACCCTGCGTGGTGATGCGTTGCCCCTGGCGACAGAGGACGGGGCGACGTCTTTCCAGGTGGTCAGTGGCTCCGAGCCCGGTTTCATCCTGCTGGGCGTCACCTCGGATCAGGAAGACAACAATATCGACAATGGCATTGCACAGCCGGTCTTCGGCGCCACCTCAGTGGTTTCCACGACCACTGGTTTCGGGCCGCCGCTGATGATCGAGACCGCCGAACAGCTGCCGGATGGTACACGGCTGGAGTCCTACGCCGTGCAGCTGGAGGCCTCCGGCGGGGTCCTCCCGCACCGTTGGAGCACGGCCGGGGGCAGTTTGCCAATGGGGTTGAGCCTGGCGGAATCCGGCGTGGTTCAGGGTACGCCGACGGGACTCGGCGAGTCGTGTTTTATCGGGCGAGTGGAGGACTCGACGTCTCCGAACCCCGAGGTTGACCAGCAGCGCTTCTGCATCGAGATTGACGGTGAGCCGCCGGCCCCGGCGACGCTGCAGATCGCGGGTCGGACCGAACTGACCGCGGAAGCCGGAGTTGGGTTCGCGACGATCCTGGAGGCCCGTGGAGGCGAGAAGCCGTACCGGTGGACTCTGGAAACGGATGATCTGACCCCGGCGAACGACGGCTTGACCCTGACGGAATCCGGTATCCTTTACTGGGAGAATCCGCAGGAGAATCCGCAGGAGGGCCCGTATGATGTGGGCGTCTATGTGGAATCGGACGATGGGCAACGATCGGAGCCGGAGCTCTATGAGCTGACCGTCGAACCCTGACGGGTCGTTCGGTTCCTGATGGTGACTCGGCTTGACCCGGGATCTGCGGATCCCGGGTTTTTTTTGCTCCGGAGTCCCGGTAGCCTGCCCGCATGCAGAATATTGTCCTGGTGGGCCCGATGGGGGCCGGCAAGAGTACGATCGGGCGGGGGCTGGCGGGACTTTTGCGCCGGGCGTTCCATGATACCGATGACGAGATCCGCAAGCGTACCGGGGTGGATATCCCGACCATCTTCGAATTCGAAGGCGAGGAGGGCTTCCGGCGGCGCGAGACAGCGGTCCTGGATGCCCTGCTGGAGAAGGACGGGATCATCCTGGCGACCGGGGGCGGGATCGTGGAGCGTCCGGAGAACCGTGAACGGCTGAAAGACGCCTTCGTGATCTATCTGCGGGTGCCGGTGGAAGAGCAGTTCCGCCGGACCCGGCGCAGCCGCAACCGGCCGCTGCTGAACCAGGCGGAGGATCCGAGGGCCCGACTGCAGGCGCTGTTCGAGCGGCGGGACCCGCTGTACCGGCAGGTTGCGGACATGGTCCTGGAGGGCCGCGGGCGCCGGGTGCGGGATGCGGTCAACGGGGTGTGCTCGGCGCTGCAGATGAAGCGTCCGGACCTGTGCGAGCCGCGCGCGGGGTCGGAGTAGCCCGCGAGGTGATCAGTGCCGGGTCTGGGTGCCGCCACCGGCCACGAACATGCCTTCGGGGCTGGGGTCTGCGCGTCGCCCGTGAGACGCGTGGTGAAACGCCAGCCCCCAGCCGCCGTCGACGCGCCGCCAGGTCTGGCTGATCAGGATGGTGCCCGTGGGTGCCACGTCGCCCGGCCGGGTGATGGCTTCCTCGATCACCATGCCGAGGCTGTCGTCGGTCTCGAACCGGCCGACGATGCGCGGTTCGATGCCGATGTTCAGCTCGCGCGAAAACACCAGCAGCCAGCTTTCCATGACTTCGGTGGTGCCGCGGTGCGCCCGGGGGCTGCCGGGATGAATGCAGATGATGTCCGGACGGTCGGCCCACAGATCCATCATGTGTTCGATGTCCGCCTCGCGGAACGCCCGGTAGTAGGCGTCCATGCAGGCCTCGACCGCATCGCCGGCCATCAGTGCACGCTCCGGCGGTTCCAGCGCGAGCGGGTGGTGGGATCGGGGCTGGCGTGGTGCAGCACCATGCGCCAGCTCCGGCCGTCGAAACGGTAGGCGTTGGTGGCCAGGACCATGCCGCGCAGGTCTCCACCCATGTACAGGTGTTCGTGCAGCACGTGGGTGACCAGGTCGCTGCCACCGAGCACGGTGAGGCCGGAGCGTCGGATGACGGTGTCTTCCATGCTGGCGAGAATGTCGTCCCAGCTGTCCATGACCAGTTCAATCCCCTGCAGGCGCTCGCCGCCGGGGTGGATGCAGACGCAGTCGGGCGTGTCCTGCCAGACCGCACGCATGGCTTCCGGATCACCGGCTTCGAACGCGCCGTAGAATGCCTCTTCGGCCGCTTCGGGGGAGGAAAATTTCGCCATGGCCGTCCTGTCCTTTGTCCAGATGATCACGAACGCTCCGCGAACGCGGGGGCGGGCTCCTTGTGCCGGATTCTTTCAGTCCCCGGTCCGCGCGGCGAATTCTGCCAGTATCCGCACCGTTGGGGATACGGGAATCCGGCGCTGGTCGCCGGCCGGCCGGAACGTCACAATGGCGCCCCAGCGGTTTCGTTTCCCTGAATCCTCCGACCGGAGCCCCGCCCATGGCGCGCATACTGACGACCGGCATCGTCACCCTCGATCACGTACTGGATGTCGACACCTATCCCGCCGAGGACGCCGAGGTGCGCGCGGCCGCCAGTCGCACCCGTCCCGGTGGCAACGCCACGAACACCGCCGCGCTGCTGGCACAGTTCGGGCATCTTCCGGAACTGGCCGCGGTGGTGGCGGACGGGGCCACCGGTGACGACCTGATCCGGCGTCTGCGCGAGCGCGGCATCCACGACCGCCATCTGGTCCGCCGGCCGGGGGCGACGCCGACCTCGCACATCCTGCGTGCGCGTGACACGGGTTCGCGCACCATCGTGCATCATCGTGATCTGCCCGAACTGGCGGCGGAAGACCTGCACGCCGTCGCCTGGGAAGAATACGACTGGTTGCATTTCGAGGGGCGCAACCCGGAGGTCCTGGCCCGGGTGCTGGCCACGGTGCGCGACTGCGTGTACGACCCCCCGGTCTCGCTGGAGCTGGAGAAGCCCCGCGACGGGCTGGAGGCCTGCATCCCGTTCGCCGACATCCTGATGGTCTCGCACGACTGGGCGCAGGAGCGAGCTGAGCGCACCGGTATCGGCGACGAGCCGGCGGCGGCCTGCGAGGCGGCCCTGCGGGCCCTGATGGAGGAACACCCGGAGGCCATCATCACCGTCACCGGCGGCCCCGCCGGTGCCTGGATCGGGTTCCGCGCCTGTGTGGAGCACTGCGCGCCGACGCCCGGTCTTACGGTGATCGACAGCGTGGGCGCCGGGGATGCCTTCAACGCCGGGCTGATCGACGCCATCGCCTCCGGAGAGCCGCCGGAGCGTGCCCTGGTCGCCGCGGTGCGTCTGGCCGAACGCAAGCTGGCACAGGACGGCCTCGACGGCCTGACACGCGTCTGAGGCTGCGCCTGATTCGGGCGCGCCCCGGACCGAACGCCGGCCTCCACGGGCCAGCGGGATCACCGCACCGGCCGGGTCGGCTCCAGCCGCAGCCCGCGCACCTCGCCACGGGCCCCGGCGGTCTGCAGGGATTCGGCCCATGGCGACTGGCGGGCGGGCTGGTTGTTGATCTGTTCCACGGTGACGCCCCGGCGGCGTGGCAGCCAGGGCCCGGCCATCAGCCCGCGCAGCGCGGCGACGATGCGGTGTTCCCAGTCGGCCGGTTCGATGCGCGTGACATCGGCCGGCCAGATGAACAGCTGCCGCCCGGACGCCGTGAGGTAGATCGCCGGACGCCCGTCGACCAGCGCGACCAGTGCCCCGGCGACGCGACGCAGCCGCCGCTGCGCACCCGGGGGTGGCTCGGGCCAGGCCAGCAGCGAGCCCCAGGGCTGGGCCGGGTCCACGGCCGCCAGCCAGCACGCGTCGCCGGCTTCACTGGCTTCACCGGCACCCGGCCCGCTGCCCTCCAGCGAACGCAGCCGGTCGACCACGCCGGCGCGCGCGAACTGGGCCCCCGTCAGTCCCTCGACGAAATGCCCGCGTCGCAGCTTGCCGGCGTCCTCCATGGCGCGGCACACGGGATAGATGCGCCCGAACCCGCCAGGCGACTCCTCCGCCCGCGCCATCTCGCGACTGACCACGCCGTAGCGCGCGAGCAGCACCTCGGTGCGGTCGCGGGCGCGTTCGGTGATCTCGATGGTCGGGTCCACCAGATCGCTCACCCGCGACCAGCGTCCGCCGGCGATGCCTGCCTGCCCCCGACCCGGCCCCCTGCCGACACCCCGTCCGGCGCCACGTCCGGGCCCCCGGCGGCCGCGCGTCGCGGCGGATCGCCCGCGCTGGCCGAGTCCGCGCAGCGGGGCCACCGTGTCGTTGGTGATCAGGCCGGACCACACGCAGTCCCACAGCGCCGCCTCGATGGCGGCCGCCGGGGCCTCGGGTACGGCCTCGCGCGCTGCGCGCTCGAGCTCCATGTAGAAGCAGGCCCCGCGCCGGTCGAGCGCGTCGAGGATCGCGCGCCTCAGGCGGGCCTCGCTGTCGCCGTCGATCCCGGAAGCGCCGTCCTCGGCCGATGCGTCCGACCCCGCGTCCGCGTCGGCCGCCGCAGCCGCTGGCTCCAGCAACGCCCCGGCCTGTTCCCGGCGCAGGAACATCACCCGCCCGTCGCGCTGGCCCAGCGCCCCGCAGCCGACCCAGACGAAGGCCCCGGTGGCCGTGGCCAGGTCCAGCTGTTCCAGCGAGAAGTCCTGCAGCCGCATCGGCAGCACCTGTCCGGTCCAGGCCGACCAGGGCAGGGCGATGCCCTCCAGCTGCGCCAGCACATCGTGCAGGGCCTCGGTCCCGCGCCCCGGTTCGGTAACCCCCTGCCACTGCGGCAGGAAACGCCCCAGGGTGCCGGCGTCCACCGCGGCGGCCTCCTCGCGTAGCTGCGCGAGGGTGCGGCGCTTGAGCCGGCGCAGCGCGTCGGTATCGCACCATTCCTCGCCGTGGCCGCCGGGCCGGATCGCCCCGCGCAGCAGGCGCCCGGCCGCTTCCAGCGCCTCCAGTACCGGGCGCACGGCGGCCTCCGGCAACCCGTAGCGGGAGGCGGGCTGCTCCGCGCGGAACGGGCCGCGATTGCGGGCGTAGCGGATCAGCAGCTGTTCCAGCGGCCGCGCCGGCGGTTCCAGAAAGCCGCCCGGCAGCCCCGGCGGGGGCACCACGCCCGCTGCATCGCGGTACAGTGCGGCGTCCTCCGCTGCGATCCAGCGCGGCTCGCCGCCGATGTGCACGCGTACCGCCCGCAGCCCCTCCTGCAGCTGCTGCAGCCACGGCCCGGGAGGCGCCTCGCAGGACGCGGCCAGCTCCGCCTCGCTGCGGTCGCCGAGGCGGCGCAGCAGGTCGTGCAGTTCGTCCGGGTCGGTGGCGCGGGTACCCGGCACGGTACGGGCCAGTTCGGCCTCCAGCGCTGCCAGCGCCCCGGGGTCGATCAGCTCGCGCAGTTCGGCCTGGCCCAGCAGTTCCGCCAGCATCCCGCGGTCCAGGGTCAGCGCCTGCGCCTTGCGTTCGGCCACCGGGGCATCCTGCTCGTAGATCCACGCCGCCACCCATGCCGAGACCAGGCTGCGGGCGAATGGCGAGGCGCGCGGCGTCTCCACCTCGTGCACCCGGATCTCGCGCTGCTGTACGCGCCCCAGCAGGTCGCGCAGGGCCTCCATGTCGAACACGTCCGCCAGCAGCTGGCGGTAGGTCTCCAGCACCACGGGGAACTGCGCATGCTGCTGCACCGTGGCCAGCAGCTGCTGGGCCTTCAGGCGCTGGGCCCACAGCGGGGTACGCTGTCCGGGACGGTTGCGTACCAGCAGCAGGGCACGGGCGGCGTTTTCGCGGAACAGCGCGGCGAAGCGGCTGGAGCCGGCCGCCTCGCGGGTGACGAGTTCCTCCACCGTGTCCGGGTCGGGGAACAGCGTCGCCGGATCCGGCAGATCCTCGCGATCCGCCAGGCGCAGCACGATGCCGTCGTCGGTGTACATCACCTGGGCCTCGCCCTCGGCGCTGACGCTCAGCTCCGCCTGCAGGGCCATGGCCCACGGGGCGTGCACCCGCGCGCCGAACGGTGACAGGATGCACACCCGCCAGTCGCCCAGTTCGTCGCGGAAGCGTTCCACCACGATGCGCCGGTCGGAGGGTACCGCGCCGGCCGCCTCCATCTGTTCGCCGATGTACTCCGTGAGCTCGTCGGCGGCGGCCGGCGACAGCGGCGCGTTGCGGCAGAGCCAGTCGCTGCGCGCGGCCGGCTCCAGCCGCGCCAGGGTCTCCGCGGCGGCGCCGATGGCGCGCCCCAGTTCCACCGGACGGCCGGGGCCGTCGCCGTGCCAGAACGGCAGCTTGCCGGCCTCGCCGGGGGCGGGCGAGACCAGCACGCGATCGCGGGTGATCGCCTCCACGTGCCAGGTGCTCGCGCCCAGGGTCAGGTTCTCGCCGGTCTTCAGCTCGAAGACCATCTCCTCGTCCAGTTCGCCGATGCGCGGGCCGCCTTCGCCGGCATGCACCGCGTACAGCCCGCGATCGGGGATGGTTCCGGCGTTCAGGCGGGCGGCCATGGCCGCGCCGCGGCGCGGGGTCAGCTCGTCGCGCGCGCGGTCCCAGGCCAGCCACGGGCGCAGATCCGCCAGTTCGGTCCCGGGCAGGTTGCCGGCGAGCATGTCCAGGGTGGCCTCCAGCAGGCCGCGGCCGAGATCGCGCCATGGTGCGGCCCGGGTGACCACGGCGTGCAGCTCGTCCACCGTGCGCGGCTGCTCGCAGACCATGGCCACCAGCTGCTGGGCCAGTACGTCCAGCGGGCGCCGGGGCATCTGCAGGGGTTCCAGCGCCCCGGCGTGCATGCGCTGGCCGATCACCGCGCATTCCAGCAGATCGCCGCGATAGCGCGGCAGCATCAGCGAGCGCGACACCTGGCCGACCCCGTGGCCGGCGCGCCCGGCCCGCTGCAGCCCGCGCGACACCGCACCCGGCGACTCGACCATGACCACCAGGTCCACGGCCCCCATGTCGATGCCGAGCTCCAGCGAGCTGGTGGCGATGATCCCGCGCAGGTGGCCGGTCTTCAGCCGGCCCTCGATTTCGGCCCGCCGGCCATGCGATACGCTGCCGTGGTGGGCGGCGACCAGGTCCTCCGGGGCGTCCTCGTCGCAGCGTTCCCGCCATGCCTCGTTGATGCGCTGCACCAGGCGTTCGCACAGGCCGCGGCTGTTGACGAACACGATGGTCGAACGATGCGCGAGGATGGCCTCCAGCAGGCGCGGTTCCAGACTGGCCGCGCGCCCGCCCTGCGGCCCCGTCACCGCCGGGCCGGGCGGGCTGCCCGTTGCCTGCCGGCCCGCGCCCTGCTGCCAGGCCTGGCCCAGCAGCGAGCCGCCCGCGATCGGCGGGGCTGCGGAGCGGGTGTTATCGTCGGTTTCGTTCGGGTCCGCGCCCGGAGTCCCGGGGTCGGACGCGGACGCCGTCTCCTCCGGAGTGACGATCTCCAGATCCAGCCGCGGCGGTTCGGCGGCATCCACGACCTCGACCTCGCGGTCGCCGCCGAGGAACTGTTGTGCGACCTCGACCGGGTGCACCGTGGCGGACAGGCCGATGCGCTGCGGATCCCGCGCGCAGCGTTCGCTCAGGCGTTCCAGCGACAGCGCCAGATGGGCCCCGCGCTTGCTGCCGGCCAGGGCATGCACCTCGTCGACGATTACCGTGTCCACCGTCTCCAGGGTCGCGCCGGCGCGCGAACCCAGCAGGAGGTAAAGCGATTCCGGGGTGGTGACCAGGATGTCGCCCGGTTCGCGTGCCTGACGCCGCCGCTCCGTCTGCGGCGTGTCGCCGGTGCGGATGTCCACGCGCGGGGTGGCGACGGGCCGGCCCTGGCGTGCGGCGGTATGGGTGATCCCGGTCAGCGGCGCGCGCAGGTTGCGTTCCACGTCGGCCGCGAGCGCCTTCAGCGGCGAGACATACAGCACGCGGTAGCCGGGCGTGATTTCGGCTCCGGTGCACTCCGGATCCGGGGCCCATTCCGGGGCCGATTCCGGGGGCTGTTCCTCCATCCGCCGGTCCAGCGCATCGAGGAACGCGGCCAGGGTCTTGCCGCTGCCTGTGGGGGCGATCAGCAGGGCATGCCGGCCCTCGCGGATGACCGGCCAGCCGGCGCTCTGGATCGCGGTGGGGGTGCCCAGGGCCTCGCGGAACCAGGCATCGGTCGCCGGCCCGAAGGGCGTGGTCATCGAGCGGTGTTTCCCCAGGGAAACACTGATCAATGTACACGCTCGCGTTGGCACCCCAGGTTTTCCGAGACAAGGCGCGGTGCGCAGCCGGTAGTGGTTCTACCGGCAAGGGCCGCAACGCAGGATCGGGGAACCTGGGGTGCCAACCCCGCAGGGGCTCGGCCGCTTTTGCGCGCGCACGGCGTTGCGACTCCCTTGTGCAGAATGCTGCACGGCAGTCGCCGCGCCTTGTTCGCACGCAAAAGCGACTCGAGCGCGAACGTGGACATTGATCAGCGTTTCCCTAGGCGTGGCCGACGGTGGTGTCGGTGCTGGCGTGGAAGTACTCGCTGTCGCGGGCCAGTTCGTCGACCAGCTCGTGCAGCATGGCCAGGCGGCTCTCGGCATCGGAGAACGGCGAGCACTCCTCGCAGCGCACGTCGCCGCAGGGCTGGCGGCTGTACAGCCAGAAGTGCACCGCGCCGGCCAGCAGACCGTCGGCGACATCGCCGGTGTCGACCGCGTCACCGTCCTCGGCAAGGCGGTTGGCCAGGTCGATCAGGCGGCGCGCGGCGTTGTTGTAGCTCTCTTCGGGGCTGTCGGTCTCGTTCATCTTGTATCGGGCTCGCGTTGGCGTTGGGGCCCGGGAGATCATCTCCGCGGGTCCGCGCCCCAGTTTACCGGGAATTGGCCAGCGACCGAAGGAACAGCGGGATGCGGCGTTCCTCGGGCGAGAGCCCGCCGTGTGCGCCGCGGAAGAACGGGCCTTCGTCATCGGCCGGCGGGTCCACCAGGTAGGCGTCGGCCGCGGGCAGGAGGAGGTAGTCGCCGGCGCGGGCCCGCAGCTCCGGATGTTCCGGTCCGGGGCCGAGGGTGGGGGCCGGGGTGTCGCCGGCCATCCAGGCCTCGCGCGGCAGCAGGGCGATATCGTCGCCGAAGCTCTGCGCGATGGCGGCCTCGAACGCGGCCTCGCGGCCCTCGCGCACGTGGGCCAGCGCGGCGCGCGGTTCGCCGGTCAGGCGGTGCCGCAGGCATGCCTGCACCGCCGGGGCCTCGCGCAGGTCCAGACGGCGCTCCACCGGGCGCATGCCGTGGTCGGCGGTGGTCAGCATCACCGCGTCGGTCCCGGCGAGCTGGGCGCAGGTGGCGGTGTAGGCGAGATCCAGCTGCTTCAGGTGGTGTTCCACCTCGGGGCTTTCGGGACCGTATTCGTGGCCGAGGTGGTCCAGCTCCGACCAGTAGACGTAGGTGAAATGCGGCCCCGGATGCGCGCGTACATGGGCGGCCACGCGCGCCGGCAGGTCGCTGATGCCGTCGAAGCCGACAAACCCGGCACCCTCGCTCATCATCCGGTTGTAGGGGGCGTGGCCGATCCACTTCGGGCCGATGAAGGTGCTGGCGCAGCCAAGGCGGTCGATCAGCCGGTCCGGCCGGACCCGGGCGGCGAGTTCGCGATGGTCCAGGCGCGTGGCCTGATCATCGGCGCCGCGCTCCTCCGCCATCAGCACGGTCAGGGTGCGCGCGGCTTCGGCCAGTCGGGTGTGCCAGCCGAGCAGCCCGTGGTGCGCCGGATGCCGGCCGGTGAGGATGCTGGTGATCGCGGTGGCCGTGGTGCTGGGGAACACCGTCTCCAGCGTGGCGTGGTGGTCGGCCTGCATCAGGGGGGTGTGCCGCCGGTAGTCGTCGGCGAAGCCGTCGATCAGCCACAGCACCACGTGGGTATCCGGGCCCAGGGCCGGGTCGATGCCGGCCAGGGCACCGGCATGTGCCGGCGCGTCCGGATTGAGGGCCGCCTCGATCCGTCCCAGCAGGTCCATCAGCCCCGGCCCGTCATGGCGGGCACGCAGGATCTCGGCGACGGACATCAGGCCTTCGCGCCGCCGTCACCGCCCTCGCACGGGGGTGAATCGGCCACCTTGCCCGCGCGCTCGAACCACTGATCCGGGTCCAGGGTATGCAGTGCCAGCGCGTGGATCCCGCCGGCGAGTTCGTCGGCCAGGGTGCGGTTCACCATGCGGTGGCGGGCCACCAGCTTCTGGTCGCGGAAGGCTTCGGAGACGATGGTCACCTTGAAGTGCGATTCCGAGCCCGGCGGCACGTTGTGCATGTGGCTCTCGTTCTCTACTGCCAGATGCACCGGCTCGAACTCCGCCTCCAGTTTGGCGGTGATCTGTTCCTGCATGCTCATGGGTGACTCCTGTTCAGGCTCGGCGTGAGGAAGATGGCCCACCAGTCTGCCCGGACAGGCACGGATGTCCAGATCCGCCGCCCGCGGGGCGGGCGTTTCCCAAGGGATGACGCAGCACGGTGGAGGGTTATACTGAGCGGCTTGTTTCTGCTGCCGGGAGCCTTTGATGATACCTGTGATACGTGACACGTGGTCGGGGGTCGACCGGCTGGTTGTGGCCTCTTGCCGCTGAAATGAAACGCGTGCAGCACCTCGACGAGCTGGCAACCCTGCTGGAAGCGGGAGTTGACTGGCAGCGGGCCAGCGGGGTGGTGGGCCTGCCCGCCGGCCGCGCCGACCCGGTGCGCGCGCTGGAGACGGCCGGCTGGATCCGTCCCGAAGAGCGGCCGCTGCTGAAGGCCCTGAAGGTTGCCGGGCGGCTGGACCGGGCCCTGCGACTGCTGGCCGACCGGCTGCATCGCGAGGAGAACACCGAACGACGGATCCGTGCCGGATTGCTGCTGCCGGCGCTGCTCTGGGTGGTGGCGCTGGTGCTCGCGCCCCTGCCGGCGCTGTTCCGGGGCGTGCTGGATGGCCCCGGTTACCTGTTCGCCGTGCTTCAGCCGCTGGTGGTGACCGGGTTGCTGGTCTGGGCCGCGTTTCGTTTCTGGCGTCCGCTGCTGCAGGTGTGGCAGCGCTGGTGGCTGCGGCCCGGGCACCTGCCCGGGGCCGGCCGGCGGCAGGCGCTGTTGCAGGATCTGGGTCTGGTTCTGGGGGCCGGTGTGCCGGCGGATCAGGCCCTGCAGGGCCTGGCCGCGGCGGAAACCGGCGAGCTCCGGCGGCGACTGAACACGGCGGCGACGGCCTGTGCGGAGGGGCTGCCGTTGGTGGAGGCGCTGCGACGCGAGGCCCTGCTGGACCCCGACCGCGAACCCGGGCTGCTGTCCTCCGGCGAGGCGGCCGGCCGTCTGCCCTCGGTGCTGCAGTACCGCGCCCGCGAGCTGGAAGGGCATCTCGCCCTGCGTCGCGAGATCCTGGCCGAATGGCTGCCACGCGGGGTGTACCTGCTGGTGCTGGTCTACATCGGCTACTGGCTGGTGGTCTGAGTCACCCGGGATGGACCGTTCAGGGGGTTTCCGCCGTTTCGGCCTCCGGATCGCGGAGTTCGAGATCGACCATCAGCTCGTTGGCCAGGGCTTCCAGATCGTCCTGCAGGGAGTGCAGGTCCACGCCTTCGGGCACCCCGAGGCGGGCGCGGGCACGGAACATCGGCTCGCCGGTCATCGAGGCCGGCTCGACGGCCGTGTCCAGGTTCTCCACGCCCACGCCGTGACGCGACAGCACGGCGGTGATGTCCTGCACGATACCGGGCCGGTCGTGCCCCATCAGGTCCAGCAGCACCTTGTGCCGCGCGGGGACGGGCTCCGGCACCGGCAGGTCGTCGCCCCGCTGGATGTGGATCTGCAGACCCTCGCCTTCCAGCTCCCGCAGCGCGGTCTCCAGGGCGTCGACGCCTGCGGTGTCGGCCTCCAGCATCACCACCCCTGCGAACTGCCCGGCCAGCTGCGCCATGCGGCTCTCCAGCCAGTTACCGCCGGCCTCGTGCGCACGGGCCGCCACCTTGCTGACCAGCCCCGGGCGATCCGGACCGATCAGTGTGAGAATTACCGAAGTCTTCATGGTCGATCTCCTGTCTTCTGGCGCCGCAGCGGATCCTCCATCGTACGGCAAGTCCGGGCTGGCGGGTATCGTGGTGCCGGGGCAGGGCGAACGTGTACATTGAGCCGGATTTTCCCGGGCCGCACGGGCGTACCATGACCACCGATCCGCAGGCGCAGCAGGAAACCGTCTCCACCGGGCTGGATGGCCTGGACCGGGTGCTCGACGGGCTGCGGATCGGCGACAACGTGGTCTGGCGGGTCGACGACATCGAGGACTACCGCCGCTTCGTCGAACCGTTCGTGGCCGCGGCCCGCGCCCAGCGCCGTTCGATCATCTATCTGCGCTTCGGCTCCCACCCGCCGCTGGTGGAGGCCGGTCCGGGGATCGAGGTGGTGGCCATCGACGCCCTGCGCGGCTTCGAGCCGTTCACCCGCCACGTCTTCCGCCTGGTCACCGAGTACGGGCGCGGCGCGTTCTATCTGTGCGACTGCCTGTCCGACCTGCTGGATGCCTGGGCCACCGATCACATGGTGGGCAACTTCTTCCGCGCCATCTGCCCGTACCTGTACGAGATGGACACGGTGGCCTGGTTCGCGCTGCATCCGCACAGTCATTCGCACACCACGCTGTCGCGCATCCGCGAGACCACGCAGGTGATGATCGACGTGCGCCGCGCCGGCGCGGCGGTGCACGTGCAGCCGGTGAAGGTATGGCAGCGCAGCTCGCCGACCATGTTCCTGCCACACCGCCAGCGCGGCACGCAGTTCGAGCCGGTGGTGGACAGCAGCGAGGCCACGCGGCTGCAGGCCCTGCTGGAGGAACAGCGTCCCGGGCAGCAGCACGGGCGGCAGCTGCTGGACTACTGGGATCGCCTGTTCCTCGCCGCCTCCGACGCGCTGGCGGAGGGGACGCCGGCGGTCGACCGCGCCCGGGTACAGGACGAGATCCTGCGGGTGCTGATCGGCCGCGACGAGCGCATGCTGGAACTGGCGCGGCGCCACCTCGGTCTGGAGGAGCTGCTGGCGATCCGCAGCCGCATGGTCGGCAGCGGCTACATCGGCGGCAAGGCCGCGGGCATGTTGCTGGCGCGGCGCATCCTGCTGGCGCAGGACCCGCAGCGCTGGGGGCGGGTGCTGGAGCCCCACGACTCGCACTTCATCGGCGCGGACGTGTACTACGCCTATCTGGTGCACAACGGCTGGTGGCCGCGGCTGATGCGCCAGCGCACCGCGGAGGGCTATTTCGACGAGGCGCACGGCCTGCGCGAGGACATGCTGCACGGCGAGATCCCGCCGGAGGTGCGCCGCGAGCTGGAGCGGGTGCTCGACCACTACGGGCAGTACCCGATCCTGGTGCGCTCCAGCAGCCTGCTGGAAGACGGCTTCGGCAACGCCTTTGCCGGCAAGTACGAGAGCGTGTTCTGCGTGAACCAGGGCAGTCCGGGCGAGCGTCTGGCGCAGCTGGAGGACGCCATCCGCCGGGTCTATGCCTCGACCATGAGCGACGACGCGCTGAGCTATCGCCACCAGCGCGGCCTGATGGATCAGGAAGAACCCATGGCGCTGCTGCTGCAGCGGGTCAACGGCCGCTACCACGGGCGCTATTACCTGCCGGAGGCCGCCGGGGTCGGGGTCTCGTGGAACACCTTCGTCTGGGACGGCGCGCTGGATCCGTCCGCCGGGATGCTGCGCCTGGTGCTGGGGCTGGGTACCCGCGCGGTCGACCGGGTCGCGCGCGATCATGCCTGCGTGGTGGCGCTGGACCGGCCCGAGCGGCGGCCGTTTCACAGCCGGGACGAGTTGTACCGCTACTCGCAGCACGCCGCCGATGTGCTCGACATCGAGGCCAACCGCGAGGCTGCCGTCCCCGTCCAGCAACTGGCCGGGACCGCACCGGACCTGCCGCTGAACCTGCTCGGCGAGATCGACCGCGAGGCCGGCCGCCGCGCCCGCGAGCAGGGGCGCGACGAGCGCCTGTGGCGGGTGACCTTCACCCCGCTGCTGCAGCGCACCGGCTTCGCCCCGCTGATGCGCGACCTGCTCAAGACCCTGGAGGCCGCCTATGCCCACCCGGTGGACGTCGAGTTCACCGTGCATCTCGACGCCGACGGCAACGCCGGCGTGAACCTGGTGCAGTGCCGGCCGCTCGCCACCCTGGGCAGCGACCGCCCGGTGGAACTGCCCGGGCAGGTCGACCCGCAACGACTGCTGTTCGCCAGCCAGGGCCGCTTCATGGGCGGCAATCTGGACCTCGCCATCGATCGCGTCATCCGCGTGGACGGCGCACGCTACGCCGTGTTGCCCCGCCCGCAGAAATACGCCGTGGCCCGCCTGGTCGGTGCCCTCAACCGCCAGTACGCCCGTCCCGAAGACTGTGCCACGCTCCTGGTCGGCCCCGGCCGCTGGGGCACCGGCACCCCCGAACTGGGCGTGCCCGTGCGCTTCGCCGACATCGACCGCGTGCGCATGCTGGTGGAGGTAGCCGACTCCGACGCCGGCATCGTCCCCGACCTCTCGTTCGGCAGCCACTTCTTCCAGGACCTGGTGGAGGCGCGGATCGCCTACGCCGCGCTGTTCCCCGCCGAACCGGGCTGCGAGTACCACCCCGCCTGGCTCGACGGGTGCCCCGCGCACACGCCCGAGGTCGATCCAGAAGTCGCCCTCGGCGAGCCCGTGGACCCCGCCGTACGCGCCACCGTGCAGGTCCACGACACCCGCGACGCCGCCCTGCGGGTGGTCGCCGATGTGGTGCAGCAGCGCCTGCTCGCCTGTCAGCCCGGCAACCGCTAAAATCCGCTGCGGCCCGTCGCGTGAAGACGATGTGGACTGCTGTGCAGAGGAGGTCGCGATGCCGCTCCCGGTGGTGTTGAAGGATGTCCTGGAACAGATGGATCCGCTAACGGATGGCTGGCAGACCTATGTCCAGCGGGCGACCGGTGAGGTGGTGGGCTTCAGCGATGAAGACGAGATCCTGGCCGAGGAAGATCCGGAGGAGCTTCCGGAGTGGCAGCAGGAGGTGCTGCAGACGGTACGGGCCGTACATGCTTCGGATGACTATGTGCGGCTTCCCGACCAGTTCGACTTTGACGAGTACGGGGTGATGGATCAGTTCTGCCGTCTGCAGGAAGATCCGGACCTGCGCTCCGAACTGCTGGAGGCCATCCGGGGTCGCGGTGCGTTCCGCCGGTTCAAGGACCTGATCCATGACAGGGGGATCGACCAGGACTGGTATGCCTGTCGCGACCAGGCGCTGAAGGCGTTTCTCGCCGATTTTTTCGAGGCGGAGGGTATCCCTTTCGTCGACGAGTAGGCGCAGGCCTCGCACTGTCCGGGAAAGGGTTTGCGGAAGGGTCTCCCGTTCCGCGGCGGAGCCGGTGCGTGATGTGTGGCGGCCAGTGGCGATCCAGGGGCGTTAGTCGTGGTAGAGCATGCGCCGGGTCATGCCGCCGTCGGCGGTCCAGATCTGGCCGGTGACGAAGCCGGAATCCGGGCCGAGCAGGAAGGCGGTGAGGGCGGCGATGTCGCCGGGCTGGCCGACGCGGCCGGCCGGATGCTGGGTGTGGTCCTGTGCGGACAGCGGCTCGGCCTGTTGCTGGCCGAGGCCGCGGGTGTCGATCCAGCCGGGGCGGATGGCGTTGACGCGGACCTCCGGGCCGGCGCTGACGGCCAGCGCGTGGGTGAAGGCGTCCAGTCCGCCCTTGCTGGCGGCGTAGGCCTCGGTGTCCGGCTCGGACTGCAGCGCGCGGGTGGAGCTGATGTTGACGATGGCGCCCCGGCGGCGGCGCAGCAGGGGCAGGGCGTGCTTGGCGAGCAGGAAAGCGCCGGTCAGGCTGGTATCCAGCCAGCGCTGCCAGTCGGCCAGCTCCAGCTCTTCCAGTGGTCCGGAGTGCGGGTCGCTGATGCCGGCGTTGTTCACCAGGGCATCCAGGGCGCCGTGCCATTCCTCCGTGCGCCGGATGGCCTCGCGGACCTGTTCCTCGTCGCGGACATCCAGCGCGATGGCGCGGGCGGCGGGGCCCAGGCGCGTGGCGGCCCGTTCGCATTCGGGGCCGTCGATATCGGCCAGCACCACCTGCCAGCCATCCCGCACCAGGCGCTCGGAGATACCGAGCCCGATCCCGCGCGCCGCGCCGGTGACCAGCGCGACCCGAGAGTGACTTTGATGGGGTGTGTGCTCAGCCATGGAAAGTCACCGGTCAGCCTTGCTGCCCACGGATAGTGGTGCTACGCGTGGCGACGTAAGTCATGCGGGGTCGGTCTCGTGCGCGAGCATGTTCATGATCAGGCGGATCATCGTTTCCTTGTTGTCGGGGTCGGATTCCGCCACCAGCAGGGTCAGGGCGGCCAGGCCAACATCGTTGATCACGGGCTCGCCGGCTGGGCTGATGAGGCGGTGATTGCGATGCAGGAAGTCGACGAACAGGTAGGCAGCGCTGCGTTTGTTGCCGTCGGAGAACGGGTGGTTCTTGATCACGAAATACAGCAGGTGCGCCGCCCTGGACTCGACCGTGGGATAGGCCGGTTCGCCGAATACGGACTGGTCCAGGTTCCCCAGGAGCGCCTCGAAGGCGTCGCCGCGCTCCTGGGCGAAGAGTTCGGTTGCCTGTTTCTTTGCGACCAGGTCGTTCTTGAGTGTGGCGAGGGCGCCGCGCGCCTCTTCGGGTGTTGGCAATGTGCCTCCACTCTCGGCCCTGGGCTCGGTCAGCAGGCCTTCGTCGTAGCGCTGCAGCAGCAGGAAAGTCTGGGCGTAGCGGGTGACGATGTCGACCAGCCCACGACCGGCTTCGACGCCCAGTTCCGGGCTGCGGGCGGTACGGCGCACTAGCTCCAGTGCCGCTTCGAGTTCGCGGGCGTTGGTTTCGAATCGCTGGCGGTTGAGGGTCCAGCCGCGCGTCAGGTGTTCGCGCAGTACGCGAGTGGCCCATTGGCGGAAGCGCACAGCACGGCGGGAGTTGACCCGGTAGCCGACCGAGATGATGGCGTCGAGGTTGTAGTGCTTGATGCGTCGTGAGACCTGGCGAGCGCCTTCCTGTCGAAGTACCGAGGAATCCTCGGTAGTTGACGGTTCATCGAGTTCGTCGTCTTTGTAGATGTTCTTCAGATGCAGACCGACGTTGTCGGTTGAGGTGTCGAAGAGCTCGGCCATCTGCCGCTGCGTCAACCAAACGGTATCGCGTCCGGTGTCCAGTCGGACTTCCACGATGTGGTCGGCATCATCTTCGTAGATGACGATCGGGGTTTCGTCTTCCCGGGTCATGTCGGCTCCTCTTCCCTGAGGGGGTGCTGTTTTATAACTTTTTCCTGGCTGTGTTTCCTGTCACCAGCTGGCCGGGTGGATGCTCTCACCGTGTTACTCGCCTGATGCCGGCGGGAGGTTGTAGAAGGCGCGGGCGGTGGCGGTGGTGTGGGCGGCGAGGTCTTCCGGGGTCTCGTCGCGCAGCTGGGCCACGAATTCGCCGATGTGGGGGAGGAAGGCGGGCTCGTTGCGCCGGCCGTTGCCGATCTTCTTGCCGGTGCCCTTGGGCAGGGTGCGCGGCAGGAGGTAGGGGGCGTCGGTCTCGATCATCAGGCGACCGCGCGGGATGGTCGGCACCAGCGGGTGCAGGTGCTTGCCGCGGCGCTCGTCGCAGACCCAGCCGGTGATCCCGATGTGGCAGTCGAGGTCGAGGTATTCGGCCAGGGCGTCGGCCTCGCCGGTGAAGCAGTGCACCACGGCGGCCGGCAGCTTGTCGCGCCAGCGGCGCAGGATCTGCGCGAAGTCGTGGTGGGCGTCGCGCTCGTGAAGGAATACCGGCAGGCCGAGATCGGCGGCCAGTTCCAGCTGGGCCTCGAAGGCGATGCGCTGCTGCGGGCGCGGCGAGTGGTCGCGGTTGTAGTCCAGCCCCATCTCGCCCATGGCGACGACGTTGGCGTCCGCGCGGGCGAGGTCACTGAACCGCGCGGCGATCGCGTCGGTCCACTGTCTGGCCAGGTGCGGGTGCACGCCCAGGGTTGCGCGGCAGCAGTCCGGGTACTGGTCGGCGATCGCCAGGCACTTCTCGCTTTGGTGGGCGTCGGCGCCGGTAATCAGCATCCAGGACACGCCGGCCTCGCGCGCGCGCTCGAGCACCTCGTCGCGTTCCTTGTTGAAGGATTCGTGGGTAAGGTTGAAGCAGATATCGATCCATTCCATGCGCGGTATGCTAACGGATTGGACGCACAGTGCCAGTTCCCCGGCTCCGTCATTGCGGAAACCCGGCCGTTACAATGACGGCGCTGGCGTCCGGGTTTGGAGTGGATGCAGCGGCGGCGTGTTAAACCACTGGCAATGTTTCTGATCTGGAGTCTGGAATGCGTGATGCGAACCCCCAGCCGGTCTATCTGAGCGAGTATCAGCCGCCGGCGTTCGAGGTGGAGAACCTGGAGCTGGATTTCGATCTGGCGGCGGCGACCACCGAGGTGACGACGCGCATGGCGGTGCGCCGCAACCCGCAGGCGGCGGAGCCGGGGGCGCCGCTGCGGTTGTACGGCGACGGCGTGGAGCTGGGTTCGCTGACGGTGGATGGCGCCGAGCCGGGCGAGGGCATGCTGGAGGAGGACGCCGAGGGCCTGCTGTTGCACGGCCTGCCGGAGGCGGCGCGGCTGGAGATCGTCAGCCGCTGCCACCCGGAGCAGAACACCGCGCTGGAAGGCCTGTACGCTTCGAGCGGCAACCTGTGCACCCAGTGCGAGCCGGAGGGCTTTCGCCGCATCACGTTCTTCCCCGATCGCCCGGATGTGCTGACCACTTACCGCGTGCGCCTGGAGGCGGACCGGTCGCAGTACCCGGTGCTGCTGGCCAACGGCAACCGCGTGGAGGCCGGCGAGCTGGACGGCGGGCGCCACTACGCGGTGTGGGAGGACCCGTTCCCCAAGCCGTCGTACCTGTTTGCGCTGGTCGCCGGGGATCTGGCCTGTCAGCGCGACACCTTCACCACCATGTCCGGGCGCGAGGTGGCGCTGGAGCTGTATGTGGAGGCGCACAACGCCGATCGCTGCGATCACGCACTGGCCTCGCTGAAGAGGGCGATGCGCTATGACGAGGAGGCCTTCGGCCGCGAATACGATCTGGACGTGTACATGATCGTCGCGGTGGACGACTTCAACATGGGGGCGATGGAGAACAAGGGGCTGAACCTTTTCAACGCCAAGTTCGTGCTGGCCAGTCCCGACACCGCTACCGACGACGACTTCGTCGCCATCGAGTCGGTGATCGCCCACGAGTATTTCCACAACTGGTCGGGCAACCGCGTGACCTGCCGCGACTGGTTCCAGCTGTCGCTCAAGGAAGGGCTCACCGTCTTCCGCGACCAGGAATTCACCACCGACTGCACGCTGTTCGGGGTCAAGCGCATCGACGATGTCTCGCTGCTGCGTGCCCATCAGTTCCCCGAGGACGCCGGTCCGCTGGCGCACCCGGTGCGCCCGGATCACTACGCCGAGATCAACAACTTCTACACCCTGACGGTGTACGAGAAGGGCGCGGAGCTGATCCGCATGCTGCGCACCCTGATCGGGGGCGAGACGTTCCGCCGCGGGCTGGATGTCTACTTCGAGCGCTTCGACGGTCAGGCGGTCACCACCGACGACTTCGTGGCCGTGATGGCCGAGGTCAGCGGGCGCGACCTCACCGCATTCAAGCGCTGGTACACCCAGGCCGGCACCCCGCACGTGACCGCCGCCACCGCGCAGGATGGTTCCACCGGCGAGTTCCGCATCAGCCTGGGGCAGTACACCCCGCCGACGCCGGGTCAGGAACACAAGGAGCCGGTGGTCATCCCGGTGCGGGTGGCGATGCTGGATGGAGACGGGCGGCGCATCCGCGGGCGCCTGGAGGGCGGCCCGGAACAGGATGAATGGGTGCTGGAGCTCGACCGCTCCGATCGGAGTTTCCATTTCGACGAACTCTCGGCGACCCCGCAGGCCGTGTCCTGGCTGCGCGGCTTTTCCGCGCCGGTGATCCTGGAGGCCAACCAGAGCGCGACGACCCTCGCCCACCTGCTGGCCCATGACGACGATGCCTTCAGCCGCTGGGAGGCGGCGCAGACCCTGATGCGGCGCGCGATCCGGGCGCGCATCGAGGATGACGCCGCCGACCCGGTGCTGGAGGCGGAGATCCAGCACGCCCTGGCGGCCCTGCTGGAGGATCCGGCGATCGAGCCCGTGCTGCTGGCCACGATCCTCCAGCTGCCGCCGCCGCGCGAGCTGGCGGAGCTGTTCGACTGCGTGGACCCGGTGCGTCTGCGCGACGAGCGTGATGCCCTGGAGGCGCGGCTGTACGCCCCGCTGGCGGACCGGCTGCGTGATCGCCAGCCGAAGCTGGACGACATCGACAACGGCGCGTTCACCGCCGATGCCATGGGGCAGCGGCGCCTGCGCAACCGCCTGCTGACACTGCGGGTGGCGGCCGGTGACGAATCCGCGGTGCCCGAGGTGC
The DNA here is from genome assembly GCF_000381205.1 of Thioalkalivibrio sp. ALE11. Taxonomy (NCBI): domain Bacteria; kingdom Pseudomonadati; phylum Pseudomonadota; class Gammaproteobacteria; order Chromatiales; family Ectothiorhodospiraceae; genus Thioalkalivibrio; species Thioalkalivibrio sp. ALE11. The sequence goes on from NZ_KB906166.1 coordinate 58,828, forward strand.
TGGAGCAGTACCGCAAGGCCCGCAGCCAGACCATGCGCATGGGGGCGTTGAACGCCATCAACGACCTGAACCACGAGGCCCGGGGCCTGCTGCTGGCCGACTTCGAGCGGCGCTACCACGACGACCCGCTGGTGCTGGACAAGTATTTCGGCCTGCAGGCGGCCAGCCAGGTGCCGGGCGGCTTCGATCGCCTGGAGTACCTGCTGCAGCATCCCGGGTTCCGCTGGTCCAACCCCAACCGCGTGCGTGCGGTGCTGGGCCCGTTCATGGCCCGCAACGAACGCCATTTCCACCAGGCCGACGGTGAGGGCTATCACCGCATTGCCGGCTTCGTGGAGAAGCTGGACAGGATGAACCCGCAGACAGCCGCGCGTCTGGTGCAGCCGCTGACCCGCTGGCGCAAGGTGGATCCGGCGCGCGGCGAGCAGATGCGCGCGGAACTCGAGCGCCTCGCGGCCCTCGAAATCTCGCGCGACCTGCGCGACGTGATCGAGCGCGCGCTGGCCGACGCCTGAATCGGTCAGAGGGCTGGCCTCCTGCAGTCCGGGGTGCCCCACCCCTTGTGGGAGCGCAGCCCCCTGCGCGATGCGGCGCGGGAGCGCCGCCCCCTGCGGTTGCGGATCCCCGCACTGCCGGGCCGGATTCAGCGCAGAAGCATCAGCAGGCCGGCGAGGATCAGGACCCCGGCGAAGCCGCGGCGCAGCACCGCGACCGGCAGATGGTGCGCCAGCCAGACCCCGGCGCGCACGCTGATGGCGGTACCCGCGACCACCCCGGCGATGGCCGGCAGGTAGAGATACCCCAGGCTCCATTCCGGGGTGGCCGGGTCGCCGGCGGTCCATTGCGGCAGGGCAAACACCAGGGTTGCGCCGATGGAGATGGGCACTCCGAGGGCCGCGGCCGAACCGATGGCGCGGCGCAGTTCCAGCCCCTGGCTGACCAGGAAGGGGGTGGTCAGGGTGCCGCCGCCGATCCCGATCAGCGCGGACACCGCACCAATGATGCCGCCCCCGCCCAGCCACACGCCGCGGCGCGGGACCGGGGCGCGTGGAGGCTGGAGGTTGAGCAGCATCCAGATGCCGATCGCGACCTCGAAGGCGCCGAAGATCCGCCCGAGGTGGTCGCTGTCGAGCTGGGTGGCCAGGCCGGCACCCAGCAGGGCCCCGCCGATGATCCCCGGCAGCAGCCGGCGCACGGCCTCGCCGTCCACCCCGCCACGGCGGTGGTGGGCTCGCGCCGACAGCACCGCGGTGGGGATGATGGCGCCCAGTGACGATCCCACGGCCAGCTGTACCAGCCCCGTCTCGGGAAAGCCCAAAACGGTGAAGACCGCGACGAACACTGGCACCAGTACCAGTCCGCCACCGATCCCGAACATCCCGGCGGGGATGCCGGTGATCAGGCCGAGGAGAACGAACAGCACGGCCAGCCCGGCGGGCGTGGCCGCGAGTGGTTCGATCAGGGGCATGCCCGCGCGCCGTCAGCGGGCGTCACGAACCGGGTTCCTCGTCGCGGCGTCCGGAGGTGGCAACCACGATGCCCCGGACGACACCGGCGAGGAACATCACCACGCCGGGGATCCCGAACAGGGCGGCGCGTCGGGCATGTTCGAGGAAGCGCGCCTCGCGGAGGGTGAAGGCCCGCGCGTCTTCCATCCCTTCGGCGAGGATCGTGTACGTCCCCCGTTCCGGGAAGTGGAATTGTCCCAGGGAGACCCGTTCGGTCTGTCCGGAGGTGTACGTCAGGGTGGCCCGCGAAGGCTGCAGCCGGGCGGCTTCGTCCCCGTCGGGCGTCCGGGCGACGACCCGGGTTCCGTCCGGAAGTTGCTCGGGGAACTCGCGGAAGGTCCCGTCGAGGTAGGTCCGGGTGTACAGCCACAGGCGATAGTCACCGGCGCGCGGGATCTCCACCTCGGTGCTGCCCGGACCCTCGAAGTCTTTGGCCAGGCCCTGAAAGGCCCCGCTCAGCGCGACCCAGGCCAGCGCCAGAAGGGCCAGCCCGGCCACGCTCAGGGCGACAGGTCCGCGCATCGGTGCCGACCCGCCGGGGCGTGACGCTCAGGCGTCCAGCGCCTTGAAGCACTTGCGTGCGGCCTCGACGGTGGCCTCGATGTCCGCGTCGGAGTGCGCGCTGGACATGAAGCCGGCCTCGAAGGCCGAGGGCGCGAGATAGATCCCCTCTTCCAGCATCGCGTGGAAGAAGCGTCCGAAGGCCGCGGTGTCGCTGGCGGTGGTACCGGCGAAATCGGTGACCTTCTCCTCGCTGAAGAACAGCCCGAACATGCCCGGGACCTGATTGGTGGTCAGGGCCACGCCGGCCTCGCGCGCGGCCTCCTCGAAGCCCGCGACGACCTTGCGCGTGCGTTCCTCCAGGTCCTCGTGGAAACCCGGGCGGCTGAGGATGTCCAGGGTGCGGATCCCGGCGGTCATCGCGATCGGGTTCCCGGACAGGGTACCGGCCTGATAGATCGGCCCCAGCGGGGACAGCTGCTCCATGATCTCGCGGCGGCCGCCGAAGGCGCCCACCGGCATGCCGCCGCCGATGATCTTGCCCAGGGTGGTCAGGTCCGGGGTGACGCCCAGATAGCCCTGGGCGCAGTTCGCGGACACGCGGAAACCGGTCATCACCTCGTCGAAGATCAGCACCGTGCCGTATTCGTCGCAGACCTCGCGCAGGGTCTCGAGGAAGCCCGGCACCGGCGGGATGCAGTTCATGTTTCCGGCGATCGGTTCGACGATGATGCAGGCGACCTCCTCGCCCTTCTCGCGGAAGAACTCGCGCACGCCCTCGGGGTCGTTGTAGCTGAGCGTGCTGGTCAGCGCCGCCAGTTCGGCCGGCACGCCGGGCGAGCTCGGCTGGCCGAGGGTCAGGGCGCCGGAGCCGGCCTTCACCAGCAGGGAATCGCCGTGGCCGTGGTAGTTGCCCTCGAACTTCACGATGCGGTCGCGGCCGGTATAGCCGCGCGCCAGGCGGATCGCGCTCATGGTCGCCTCGGAGCCCGAGTTGGTCATGCGCACCATGTCCATGGACGGGACCAGCTCGCACATCTTCTCGGCCATCTCGCTTTCCAGCCGCGTCGGGCAGCCGAAGGACAGGCCGTCGTTGCAGGCCTCGCGCACGGCCTCGATCACCTCGGGGTGGGCGTGCCCGGCGACCATCGGGCCCCAGGAGCCGATGTAGTCGATATAGCGCTTGCCGTCGGCATCCCACATGTAGGCGCCGTTGGCGCGGTCCATGAAGATGGGGGTCCCGCCGACGCCCTTGAAGGCGCGCACGGGGGAGTTCACGCCGCCGGGGATCCGGTTTTTGGCGGCTTCAAAGAGGCGAAGCGTTTCCTGCATGGCGGTGTCCTGTCTGCAATGGGAGTTGGGAGCGGGGTCGGGGCCGCGACCGCGACCCCGACCGTGCAACCCCGCAACCATAGCGACGGGGCGGCGGCGGTGCAAAGAGGCGCTAGGTCGTGCGGAACAGTGCGGCGATGCGGCGGGCGGCGGCCTCGGGGTCGGGGGCGGCGCTGATGCCCTGAATCACCGCGACCATGTCGGCGCCGGCGGCCACCACCTGCGTGGCGTTGTCCGCGGTGATGCCGCCGATCGCGCAGATCGCCACGGTGAGTTCGCGCCGGGCCTGGCGGATCAGTTCCGGGGTGGCCCGTACTGCCTCCGGCTTGGTCGGTGACGGGAACATCGAGCCGAAGGCGACGTAATCGGCTCCGGCCGCCTGCGCCACCCGGGCGCGCGCCAGCTCGTTGTAGCAGGACACGCCGATCACCGCCGCATCGCCCAGTCGGGCGCGGGCGCCGGCCGGGTCGGGGTCGTCGCGCCCCAGGTGCACCCCGTCGGCGCCGATGCGCGCGGCGAGCTCGACGTCGTCGTTGACGATGAAATACGCCCCGTGGTCATGGCAGAGCCGGGCGAGCGCCCGTGCCACGGTTTCCTGTGCTTCCCCTTCCAGATGCTTGTCGCGCAGCTGTACGCAGCAGGCCCCGCCGGCCAGTGCGGCGGCGGCCGCGCCGGTGTGGGCCGGCAGCGGATTGGCCCCGGGCGGCGGGGCGGGCGTGACGAAATACAGCCCGCGCAGCGGCGCGCGCTCGATTACGGACTCGGTCACGGGTTCAGTCATGGCTGGCCGGGCACAGGCGGTTGGGCACGTGCTGCCCCTGTCCGGGGGCATAGCCGGTCTGTACCGCGTGGTTCATGAAGTTCTGCGCCTCGATCACCGCCGGTTCCAGGTCGCGCCCGCGGGCGAGAAAGGCGGCGATGGCGGCGGCCAGGGTGCAGCCGGAACCGTGGAAACCGGCCGGGTGACGCGGCAGTTCGAACATCCGCTGGTGACCGTCCTCGCGGAACAGCCGGTTGCGGATCGGCTCGTCCTCGCCGCCCTCGTGGCCACCGGTGATCAGCACGTTGCGCGCGCCGCGTTCGCGCAGGGTCGGGCCCTGGCGCTCCGGGGTGTCGTGCCCGGCCAGGGCGTGCGCCTCCGGACCGTTGGGGGTGATCAGGGTGGCGCGCGGGAGCAGGATCTCGCGGGTCGCGTCGATCACCGCCTCGGTCGCCAGTTCGCCCCCGCCGCCGGCGACCATCACCGGGTCGAGCACCGCCGGGATATGCGGGTGCGCGCCCAGCAGCGCGGCGGTGGCCTCCACGTTCTCCACCGAGCCAAGCATGCCGATCTTGATCGCACCCACGTCCAGGTCCGCCAGCGTGGCCTCGACCTGCGCGCGCAGCCGGGCGGCCGGAAGCACGCTGAAGTCGATCACGTTGCGGGTGTCCTGCACGGTGATGGCGGTGACCGCCGTGGCCCCGTGCACCCCCAGCCGGGTGAAGGTCGTCAGGTCCGCCTGCAGGCCGGCGCCGCCCCCGGGGTCCGAACCGGCAATGGTCAGGGCGATGGGGGGATGAGTCATCTCGCGGTCTCCCGTGCTATGGTTCGCGCGCCCCGCGAGCCGGGGCATGCCTTTTCGGTCGCCATTTCAGCAGGGGAGTGTACGCAGCATGAGCACGGAGTTCGATGTGGAACAGGCGCAGCCGCTGCTGGCGGTGGCGCGCGGAGAGGCGGGGCTGTCCGCCGCGGCGGACAATGCCCTGCAGGCGCTGGAGGCGGAGCTGAACGCGATCGCCGCCGAACTGCAGGTGGAGCACGTCGGGCCCGGGGTGGGCATGGCGGACATGAACGCCGAAGGGGCCTACCGCATCGTGGTGCGCGAACACGAGCACGACGTGACCCGGCGTGAATGGGGCGTGATGGTCTGCGATGCGGCCGACAACTGCGACTACCGGCCGATGTGGCCGATGTCCGGCACCGGGCGGCTGCGGCGCCGTCAGGTGGTCGAGGCCCTGCCCGAGCTGATCGCCGGCTGGCGCGCGGCGATGAACGAGGCCGGCCGGGCCCTGACCCCGGCAGGCCAGCGTCTGGTCGCGCTGGACGGCGTGTTCAATCCGGCCTGACGGTCGCGTCCCGGCGGGCGGCGGGTCTCAGTCCAGGGCGACCGGCTGCGCCCCGGCCCGCAGGGTCAGGCGTTCCCAACCCTGTCCACGGGCGTGCGCCTCCAGGGTCGGGTCCGGGTCCACGGCCACCGGTCGGCCCACCCGTTCCAGCAGCGGGATGTCGTTGCGCGAATCGCTGTAGAAACAGGCCTGCGCCATCACCGCGTGGGGGTCGTCGTGGTGGTCGGCGAGGAAGGCGTGCAGGCGGTCGACCTTGCCATGCTGGAAGCAGGGCGTGCCGGCGACCTCGCCGGTGAAGCGGCCGTCGCGCTCCTCCGCTATGGTGGCCAGCAGATTCGGCACCCCCAGGTGCTGCGCGATCGGAGCGGTGACGAACTGGTTGGTCGCGGTGATGATCACCAGCTCGTCGCCGGCCTCGCGATGGTGCTGCAGCAACGCATGGGCGGCCGGTGCGATCATCGGCTCGATGACCTCCTGCATGAAGGCCTCGCGCCAGGCCTCCAGCCGCTCGCGGGGCTGCTCCGCGAGCGGGGCGAAGGCGAAGCGGCAGAACTCGAAGATGTCCAGCGTGCCGGCCAGGTACTGCTCGTAGAACCGATCGTTCCCCGCGGCAAAGGACTCGCGGTCCACCGCCCCGCGGGCGATCAGGGTCTCGTTCCAGGCGTGATCGCTGTCGCCGGCGAGCAGGGTATTGTCGAGATCGAACAGGGCCAGGGTCATGCGGCATCGTCGCGGGTATGCGTGAAGCCGCGCAGTCTACCCGATCCGGTGAGGTCCACGGTACGGGGGCCGCGGCGGGGGCTCGTCGACGTCCGGAAAGGGTTCGTCCAGCGGTTCGAGCTCCGAGAGAACGGCCAGCAGTCCCTTGCGTTTCAAGGGCGTGAGCACGAGCTGGTCACCTTCCTTTCGCAGGATCGCTTCATCCCCTTCCAGTTCCAGCTCCCGGGGGATGCGAAGCGCCTGGTTGCGCCCGTTGCGAAACAGCCGGACGCGACGTTCGGTTTCCATCGAGGATCCTCCGATAGCAGGCATATGCTTGAACATATGCCTCATTGGGGCGAGCTATCAACGGTTTGAACGTGCGCCGGTTCAGCGACGCAGGTCTTCCAGCAACGCCTCCAGCAGCTGCTCCTCGTGCAGGGCACAGCCCCGGCGTTGCAGCGCCTCCTGCAGGGCGTCGTCCCAGCAGGCGGCCACGGGCCGGGCCGTCAGCGGGCGGTCGGAGAGGGTGGCGTGGGCCTCCAGGGTCGCCGTGTCCATTCGCCATGGCCGGGCGCCGAGGCGCTGGATGACCGCGTTGGCGATGGCGATGCCCGTCCAGTCGAAATCGGCACGGAACCACAGCTTCGCCCCGGCGTCGCGGAGCTGCTCCAGCAGGACCCAGACTGCGGCGCGGGGACGACCCCAGGTGGCGACAAGCGGCGCACAGTCGGTGCCCAGGCGTTCGGCGGCCTCGGAGACCACGGCGGGGTTCTCGCAGACGTGGACGATCCGGCCGTCGACATCCCACTGCGGCGGTTGGCGGAGCAACTGGCGAAGGGTCAGGTAGAGGGGCTCGGCGGCGGCGCTGTGCGCCTCCAGGGCGCGGGCAGTGGCGGTGTCACCGGTGGCCGGCAGGCGGTGGACCAGCACCGTGCTGGTGATGTCCCCACCGATCAGGATGCCGGCGTGGGCCCACAGCGTCCGCTCGTCGGGGTCGTCGTCGCCGACACCGCCCCGCCAGTAGCGGTGCAGGGCGTGACGGACCAGGGCGGCCACCGGCTGCCCGGCGTCCAGCGCGTGGGCGTCACCGAGGCAGCGGGCGGCCAGGGTGCTGCGACTGGCCCCGGGCCACGGGAGGGCCTCCAGCACCACCAGGCTGCGCTCCAGCAGCTCGCGCCCGCGCGCGGGGTCGCGATTGGCAAGACGTTTGACCAGACCTCGATCGACCACCGACTCCAGCCACTGTGCCAGGTCCGCCGCCGCGGCGCGCGGATGCAGAGCCGCGACCACCTCATCCCAGCGCTGCTGGAGCTCGGTCCGTTCCCGCGCGGGATCCCGCAGGGGGCCGTCAAGGACTTCCAGGGCCTCACGCAGGCTCGGCGCCAGTTCGGCCCGCTGCAGGATCCGCTCCATCTCTGCCAGCGACAGGCGCAGACTGTTCCCGGCGCGTGGCGGACGGCCGAGCAGGCGCTCGACGGCCTCGCGTTCCGCTCCACTCGCCCGGGTCAGGGTGATGGTATCGCCACCGCCACGCAGGATCCGCTCGCGCAGGCGCCGGCGCAGCCGTTCCAGCGCGGCGCCGCCGAGCAGGCGATGGAGGCGCTCATGGTTGACGGACAAGCCGGACTCGCTCCTGTGACCATGCGGTGAAGTCGATAAGTCGGGGCCGGGGAGGTCGTCGAGATCCTGGTGATTCCGGGTCAGCACCCGGAGCCCGTCAACCCGCCGGCGCGTGGTTGCCGTCCCACAGCCGGGCGAAGTCGAAGTCGACGCTGCAGTCGGGAAGCTCGAAACGGTGGCGCTCGTCGCGGAAGTCGCCGACCTTGCGGTAGGCGCCGTCCACCAGACGGTAGACCTTGGCCTTGCGGGCGTCGGGATAGACCAGGACGTAGTGGCTGACGCCTTCGTCGCGGTAGAGCCGGAACTTGGCCTCTTCGTCCCGCCGCGCGGTGTGCGGGGAGAGGATCTCGAAGATCCACTCCGGGGCGCGGGTCAGCCGTTCGCCCTCCGGCGGCTGGCAGAGGACCAATACGTCGGGGCGGACCACGGTGTCGCGGGAGAACTCCACATCGATCTCGAACAGCGCCTCGCAGCGCGGGCAGTCGTCCAGCGCCTGGGACAGCTGGGTGGCGATGCGCATGGCCAGCCGTTGGTGCGTGATCCCCGGCGACGGCACCATGGCCAGTGGCACGCCTTCGATCAGCTCCCAGTCGCCTTCCCAGAGGCGGTAGTCGTCCACCGTATAGTGCTCCCGGTAATGCGCTGCTTCCATGGCGTCCACCCTCTGTGCACGGCTGCCTTTCCCTGAATTGTAGGCCGTAAACCGCCCGCGACTGAAATCCGCGGCGCTCAGAACAGCGACCCCTCTTCCGGTCCCTCCTCGGAATCGGGCGCCGGTGCGCGCCCGGGGCGCTCCAGCGGGGTGCCGGGCTCGGCCTCGCGGATGCGGCGGGCGCCGTCCCAGCGCCAGCGGGAGACGAACACCGCGTCCACATCGTCGCGCCGCACCAGCTGCGCGATGGCGAGCCCCGGCACCTCCGGGTAGCAGCCCCATTCGCGTTCGGAGGTCATCAGGGCGTCGAGATCGAACTGCGCCAGCAGGCCCATGCTCTTGGCGCGGGCGTCGTCGTCCACGCCGGCGAAGACCTCGTCGAGCATGATCAGCCGCGGTGCCGCCGGATGGGCACTGCCGTAGTGGCTGGCGGCGGCGGCGAACAGCGGCAGGGTGATGACCAGGGCCCGCTCACCCCCGGAGGCGGGCCCGTAGGCCGGGCGCCAGCGGCCGCTCTGCCAGCGCTCCACGGTGAAGCGATGCCAGTAGCGGTAGTCGAGCCCCCGCTCCAGGATCTCCGGCAGCGCCGCCCCTTCGTACTCCCGGCGCGCCTCCTGGATGCACAGCTGGATGAAGTCGCCCACCGCCTGGCGATCCGACGGGGTCCAGGCGTCCATGCTCTGGCGCAGCAGGCGGTCACGGGTGGCCTCCAGACCCGTCGGGATGTTCAATCCGCCGGCGGTCTCTCCCTCGGCCAGCGGCTGCCAGGCGATGCGCAGACGCATGCCGGTGCTGGTGGGCCGCTGGGCGAGCTCTTCGTTCATCTGGCGCACCTGCCGCTCGGTGGCCGCCAGCCGGTGCTGGAGGTGACTGGCGACCTCGTCGATCAGGTAGTTCTCCACCAGCTCCCGTTCCCGGGCGGTGAGCAGCTCGCGGCGGCGTTCCAGCTCCCGGTCGAGCTCCGCGGCCAGTTCGTCGGGCCCGTGGTGGCGGGACTGGAAGGTGACGCGCACCAGCAGCAGATCGTCCTGCTGTTCGATCTGGGCGTCGTGGCCGGGCTGTCGCCCCAGGGCGGTCTGCAGGGCGGTGAAGTGCTCGTGGAGCCCCTTCTGCTGGCGCTGCCAGGCGGCGTCGCCGGCGTCGACATCGGCCAGGGCCTGTTCGAGTCGCCGGGCACGCTGGACCGTTGGCTCCGGGGCCCACGAGGCGTCGTCGTCCACGGTGAGTTCGCCGTCGGTGGCCACCGGCATCAGGCCGGCCTCGGCGAACCGGCGCAGCCGCTGGACGGCGTGCTCGCGACGCTGGCCCAGCTCCTCGAGCCGTTGTTCGGCGTTGGCGATATCGCTCTCCAGCGCACCGATCCGCTTGCTGAGCTCCGTGCGCTCCTGCTGCAGGTGCTCGCGCCGCTCGGCCAGCTCCTGCAGGGTGGCGTCCACCTCGTGGAGCTGTCGTTCCAGCGCCGCCACCTCGGCCCCGATGCTCTCGCGGAGGGTGTCGCGGTGGGTCTCGGCGTCCCGCGCCTGGCGCTCGGCCTCATCGCGCTCCCGGGTCGCCACGCGCAGCACCTCGTCGGCGCGCTGCGCCTCTTCCTCCGCCCGGCGCAGCCGTTCGGCCTCACGCCCGTGTACGCGCAGGGCGTCGCGCAGCCCGCGGCAGGCGTCGGCGTACTCCGCCAGGGCCTGGCGCACGGCCTGGAGCTGGCCCTCGGCGGTGGGCAGGTGCAGTTCAGCGGCCCGTTCGTCGCGTTCCTGGCGCGCCTGCTCCGCCTCCCGGCGGCGGGCCTCGAGGGTCTGGCGGGCCTGTTCGGTTCGTTCGGTCTGGGCCTCCACGGCACGCAACGCCGCGGCCTCGGCCGCGTGGGCGTCGCGCAGCGGGGTGTCGGCGGGGCGGCGAGCCCACTCCTGGTCAATCCGGTCGCTGCGTTCCGTGATCCCGGCCAGTGCTGCGTCGATCTCCTCCCGGGTAGCGCCGAGTTCGGCGAGTTCGGCGTCGATCTCCTCCAGGCGTGCCCGTCGGGCGGCCTCGCGGGCGGTGTGGCCGATGTAGCGCGCGCGTTCCTTGCCCCAGTCCCCCCGGGCGGGCCCGAGCTGCCAGCGTCCGTCGACGGCGACCCAGGCAGGCCCCGGCGCGGCGGCCTCTGCGGGCTCTCCCGCGCCGATGCGGGCCAGCAGCGCCGCCACCCGCTCGGGGCTCACCGGCGGGTCGCCGTCGGGCCGTCGGACGTCCGGGACCAGCCAGCGATCCACTGCCACGGCCGGCTCGGGGGCCTCGGTGGTCAGCAGGGTGTCCCGGACCCCCGCGTCCATTGCTGTGCCCTCCGGCAGGATCCATGCGTCCAGCAGCCCGGCGGCCTCCAGTGCCGCCTCCAGCCCGGCCCGCTCCGCCTCGGGCACCTCGTCCCGGAAATCGACGAGTTGCCATAGCGGCGCCCCGGGGCGCTCCGCCCGCTGTTCGTCGGACCGGGTGTGCGGTGCCGGCGGAGCCAGCTCCTCACCCGTGGTCAGGCGGGCCCGCTCGGCCTCCAGCGCCTCGATGGATCGATCCACCTGCTGGCGCTGGTGTTCGCGCTCGCTGCGGGCGCCGGCCAGTTCGGCGGTCAGGGCCTGCCGACGAGCCTCCAGGGTGTTCTCCGCCGGGTTGCGGTCATCCACCCGGGCCACCCAGTCGGTCAGCTCCGCCAGCACCTGTTCGGCGTCGTCCGGGCGCAATTCGGTGAGCTCGGCGAGGTACGACCGCCACGCCCCCTGCAATGTCTCGCCGGCCTCCTCGGTGGCCTGGCGGGCGGCCTGGTGGGCCTGCTCGACGCGATCCTGCTCGTCGCTGTGGTGCTGCCAGTCCCCCTGGGCACGGGCCAGCCGGCGCTCCGCCTCCGCCACGGCGTGGTGGTGCTCCTCGAGCAGGGCCACGGCCTCCTGGCGTCGGCGGTGGATCTCCAGCAGCCGCTCGCGCACCCGCTCCGGGGGCTCCCCCGGGACCTCCCCGTCCGGTGCTCCCCCGGCGGTGAGCCCGAGGCGCTGGATCTGCTCACGATGGGCGGAGACAACCCCGGCGCCCTCGGCGCAGGCCCCCAGACGCGTCAGCACCTCCTCCAGCTCGGTGCGGGCCTGCTCGGCCAGTTCCCGCTGCTCGTCGCGCCGCTGTTCGGCCTCCCGGAGCCGGTTTTCGCTCTCCCGGTGGCGTTCGGCCTGTTGATCGGCGTAGCGCCGCTGCTGCTCGGCGGCCTGCTCGGCGTTGTGCAGCGACTCCGCCGAGCGCATGGCGGGGCTGTCCCGCAGGGTACGCCGGCGCTGTTCGGCCGCGTCCACCTCGGTGCGCAGGGTGCGCTCGCGCTCGCCGGCATCCGCCTCGCGCTCCCGGGTCTGCTCCAGCTCCTCGCGGGCACGGCCCAGCTGCGCCCGGACGTCCTCGTACTCGCTGTGCGCCGCCCGGACCTCGGCGCTCCGGCGGCGGGCGGCCACGGCGGCGTAGCGGCGGTAGTGCTGCAGAAACTCGAAGACGGCGTCCCGCGCCTGTTCCAGCGCGTCGGCTTCGTCGACCATCGCGTCGAGGCTGCGGTAGGCGTCGGCCACGTCGTTGATCACCCCCTGGTCCAGGGGCGGCAGCGCCTCGGTTAGCGCCCGGGAGAGCCGGGACTCATCGGGCGTCTTGGACAGTTGCGGCTGACGCAGCTGCAGCAGCAGGTCGAGGAGGGCCTCGTAGCGCTCGGCCCCGAGCTGGAAGAACTGCTCGTCCACGGCCCGGCGGTAGGCCTGGGCCTGATCGTAGAGGGCGCCGGAATCGTCCAGTGCCTGGGCGAGCCGGTCACGCCCCAGGGTGCGGCCGTCCTCCACCAGGAAGAGCGACTCTCCGGGGCGCTGCGGCGTGATGAAGAACCAGGAGCGTACCCCGCGTTGCGCCACCGCCTTGAGGCCGCAGCCGATGGTCCGGTACTCCGGCCCCGCCTCGCCCATCCGGCCGAACTCGAGCCAGGTGTACCCCTGGCGCTCGCCGGCCTGGCCGAGCAGCAGGTTCCACTCCATGCGCTTGCTCGGATCGCCGTCGGGCTCCACACGCGCCGGACTCATCTGGCCATCCAGCAGGAAGGGCAGCGTCAGGGCCATGACCTTGGACTTGCCGGTGCCGTTATTGCCACGCAGCAACAGGCGGCCGTCGTGGAAACGGAACTCCTCGTGGTCGTAGTGGAACAGGTCGACCAGGCCCAGGCGCAGAGGCTGCCAGCGCTCCCCGGTCGGCTCCGGCAGGTCGCCGGCGGGTCCGGTCACGGGCGTCGCGCTCATGCGTCGGCCTCCCCGGGCACCAGTTCGGCCTGGGCGCCCTCCGGCGTGCGCGGCTCGTCCACCGCGAAGCGCGCCAGGGCCGGCCTGGCCGATACCCGCCCCTGGTCGTCGATCCGGATCAGGCGCAGACCGCGCAGCTGCTCCACCGCCTGCCGGGCCAGGGGCCGCTCGGCACCGGGTTCCAGGGCGTTGCGCCGCCAGTAGCCGCGATACGACTCACGCCATTCGGCGACACGTTCCGCCAGGTGTTCCAGGGTCACCGGGGCGCCCCCCAGGCCGGCCAGATAGGCGGCGATCAGCAGGGTGGCGTGCCCCTCGGTACCCTCGCTGGGGATCTGCCGGTCGGTGAGCGACTGCTGCGGATCGACCATGGCGATCCCCTCGGCGCGGACCTCCGCCACCAGGCCGGTGGCCTCCTGGATCCGCCGGGTGATGGCGCCGCGCTGGCCGGCCAGGTACTGGCGCGCCGCATCGTCGAGGTCGTCCCAGTAGACCACCGGATCGTCCAGCAGCCGCGCCGTCAGATCCTGACGCAGGGCGCGGTTGCGCGCCTCGTGGTTGTCCGGGACGAAGGGCTCGACGATGGCGCGCAGGCGCGCCTCGAAGTCACCGGGGTCACCGTCGAGCACCACCAGTGACGGCCCCCGCAGGGTCACGAGCAGGGCGGCCAGGACGCGGCGATGGATATCGTAGAGGACGTCGCCGTCCCGTCCCCGGCGGACAAAATCGTCCTCGTTACCGGCCACCCGGGACAGCACCCCCAGCTCCAGCAGCAGCCGCACCGTCGCCACCAGATCGCGGCGCTCGTCGCGACCCTCCAGGCCGAAGTCCAGCCCGGCCGTCTCCAGCGCCGGGTCGGCGGCCTCCTGGATCAGCGCCTCGCCCAGCCGCCCGAGGGTCACCTGGTTATCCCCCCGCTCCAGGTTGGCCAGCGCCAGGCAGAGCAACGCATAGCGCCGCCGGTGGAAGGGCGCGCGCTGGGCGCCGCTGCCGGTAGTGGCCGGCCGGGTGGGGTCACCGAAATCCGCCGGGCGCTTGTGGAGCCGGGCAAACTCCGACTCCACCTGCAGCTGCCAGCCGGTGTTGGCGGCGAGCCAGTCACGGAGCTCGGTCTGATGGCGGCGGACCAGAACGAAGGCCGGATGCCGGGCGTCCATCAGCGGGTTCAGCAGCAGTGCCCGCAGGGCACGCTGGCGCTCGTCGGCGCGGTTGCGCTCCAGGACGTCGGTGAGTGTGGCGTCGTCGGCCATCAGGGCGCGGACTCCAGCTCGGTGATGCGGATGCGGTAGTCGGGGCCGCTGAGGGTGCCGCCCGGCGTGTGCAGCACCGCCTGCGTCTCCGCGCCCAGGGGCTCCATCTCGATGCCCAGGGTGCCGTCACCGCTGACCGCGGCAATGGGCTGGTCAGGGGCATCGGCGGCCGCCAGCGCATCCCCCAGGAGCTGCAGAAAGAGGCCGAAGGCATCGTGGTCCAGGTGGCCCATCTCCGACAGACGCAGCATCTCTCCGGTGGCCAGCCTGGCGCGGGCCGCCCGTGCCTCGGCGGCCTCGGCGGAGAGCTGGCGCGCCAGCCAGGACTTCTCCTGGTCACGGCGGCGCATACGGGGCGGGGCGCCCCGTTTCTGGTACTGCCCGGTGGCACGCAGGCGGGCGCTGATGCGCAGCGGCGGCGCCTCGGACCACGACACGCTGGCCGCAACCCGGCGTTCCTGCCAGTGGGCCAGGGTATCGGCATCGACGCCCAGATGGCGGGCTGAAGTCAGCCCGAAGGCCGCCCGCCACAGGCGGTGGGCGTGGTCGTCGTCGGGGCACTCCAGGAACCAGCGGGCCAGGGTACGGAAATCGGCGGAGCGGTCGCTGCGGCCCAGTCGGCGCTCGTTGAGCCGCTGGATGGCCTCCAGCATCTGCGAGATGGAGCGCCGGGCCTGCGCCCGCAGCAGGCTGGCCTGGGCGCGGCGCTCGGGCTGATCCAGGAACCACGCCTTCAGCCCTTCCCAGTGGCCCTCCCAGTGCGTCAGGGCACGGTCGCGCTCGCTGCGCCGAGCGATCTCGGGGTCGCCACCGCCCGCCAGCTCCGGGGCAATGTCCTCACTGTCGCGCTCGGCGGCCAGGTGCAGCAGCGCCGCGATGGGCCGCTCGCCGCCGGCGTCGTCGTCGAGCCGGCGGATGGCGCCGGCGATTTCCGCCGAGGCAGTGACCAGGTCACCGATGAAGCGCTCGATGTAGTCGATGAGCCGCTCCTTGTAGGCGACCAGGGCCTGCTGATCGTCGCCGCGCAGCTCCAGCGTGCGCGACAGCCCGCTCATGAAGGCCCGGGCGTTCTCCGCCAGATCGCTGAAGACGGCGGTGAGATCGCGCAGCAGCAGATGGACCTCGTTGGCGTCGGGCACATCCTGGCCGGCCAGCTCCTCCAGGGACCGCAGCCGCAGGCGCACATCGTCCAGGGCCACCGTCTGCAGCGCGCCGCGCCGGCCCAGTTCGCGGTCGAAGAGCCGCAGCGCGGCCTCGGCGGCCTCTCCGGCGCGGGTGAGCTGATAAAGATAGCGGGCCCGATAGAACTCCTCGACACTGGTCACCCGCGAGGTATCGGGATCGGCCTCCAGGTTGCCCCACTGGACCAGCTGGCCCAGGGCGCTCTGGACCTCCTCCAGGGCGTCCAGTCCGGCGCGCTGCTGAACGTCCTCCGGGCGCAGATGGACGGTGAAGTGCTCCTTGGCCTCGACGAAGGCGGCCATGATCGCCCGGTAGACCGGAGCCTTCTCGGCAACGAGGTAGTTGAAGGCGGAGTAGGCTCGTTCGGACATGGGTCGGGGCGCCTTGCTTCGCTTTCGGTGAATGCCCCCTAGGTTACCGCAACCCCGATGATGGTGTCGGGCGGGTCCGCCATCCGCACGAGGGCACGCCCGGAGGTCTCGCGCGGCGGGAGCGGCAGTTGTCGCCACGGTGGCGCGCCGCTATCCTCGCCGCCATGAATCTGCACGAATTTCAGGCCAAGGCGGCGTTTCGCGACGCCGGGATCCCGGTGCCCGAGGGCCGGGTCGTCGACACGGCGGACGCTGCCGCACAAGCCTGGCGCGAGCTGGGCGGGGGGCGTGCGCTGGTCAAGGCGCAGGTGCACAGCGGCGGTCGCGGCAAGGCCGGCGGGGTGACCCTGGTGGAGGACGCCGAGGCCGCGCGGGATGCGGCGGCCGGCATGCTCGGCACGCGTCTGGTGACTGACCAGAACGCGCCCGAGGGGCAGCCGGTGGAGCGGGTGCTGCTGGAACCGGCGGCCGACATCGCACGCGAGTTCTACTTTGCCCTGCTGGTCGATCGCTCGCGGGAGTGCCTGACCTTCGTGGTCTCCGCCGAGGGCGGCATGGACATCGAGACCCTGGCCGCCGAGCGCCCGGAGGCGATCCTGACCCTGCCGGTGCACCCGGCGACCGGGATCATGCCGTTCCACGGCCGGCGCATCGCCGCGGCCCTGGGGCTGGAGGGCGCGGCCGCGAAGGCGATGGCCCAGCTGGCGACCAGCACCCATGCCCTGTTCACCCGCACGGATGCCCAGCTGCTGGAGATCAACCCGCTGGTGCAGACCGGGGACGGCGAGCTGCTGGCCCTGGATGCCAAGCTGAGTCTGGACGACTCTGCCGCCTACCGGCAGGCGGCGCTGGTCGAGCTGCGCGATCCGAACCAGCGCGACCCCTCCGAGGAGCGCGCCCGCGAGCACGACCTCAACTACATCCCGCTGGACGGCTCCATCGGCTGCATGGTCAACGGCGCCGGCCTGGCGATGGCGACCATGGACCTGATCCAGCACCACGGCGGCGAGCCGGCCAACTTCCTCGACGTGGGCGGCGGAACCACCGTGGAACGGGTGACCGCCGCCTTCAAGCTGATCCTGTCCGATGACTCGGTGCAGGCGGTGCTGGTGAACATCTTCGGCGGCATCGTGCGCTGCGACCTGATCGCCGAGGGGATCATCGCCGCGATCCGCGAGGTGCAGGTGGACGTGCCGGTAGTGGTGCGTCTGGAGGGGACCAACGCCGAGCAGGGCCGCGAGGCCCTGGCGAATTCCGGCCTGGACGTGATCCCGGCCGCCGATCTGGACGCGGCCGCGCGCGCCGTGGTGGAGGCCGCCGCATGAGTATCCTGGTCGACCGCGACACCCGGGTGATCTGCCAGGGCTTCACCGGCAAGCAGGGCAGCTTCCACTCCGAGCAGGCCATCGCCTACGGCACCCGCCTGGTGGGCGGGGTGACCCCGGGCAAGGGCGGGCAGAGCCATCTCGATCGCCCGGTGTTCGACACCGTGGCCGGTGCGGTGGCGGCCACCGGCGCCACGGTCAGCATGATCTACGTGCCGGCACCGTTCGCCGCCGATGCCATTTGCGAGGCGGCCGATGCCGGGATCGAACTGGCGGTGTGCATCACCGAGGGCATCCCGGTGCAGGACATGGTGCGGGTCAAGCAGATGCTGGCCGACACCGGCACCCGCCTGATCGGCCCCAACTGCCCGGGGATCATCACCCCGGAGGCCTGCAAGGTGGGGATCATGCCCGGCTACATCCACAGCCGCGGACGCATCGGCATCATCTCGCGCTCGGGCACGCTGACCTACGAGGCCGTGCACCAGACCACTGCGCTGGGGCTGGGGCAGAGTACCTGCGTGGGCATCGGCGGCGACCCCATTCAGGGGCTGGATTTCGTCGACTGCCTGCGGATGTTCCGCGAGGACCCCGAGACCGACGGCGTACTGATGGTCGGCGAGATCGGCGGCGATGCCGAGGAACGCGCGGCGCGCTACATCCGTGAGGAATTCGACAAGCCGGCGGCCGCCTACATCGCCGGGGCCACGGCCCCGCCGGGGCGGCGCATGGGGCATGCCGGGGCGATCATCGCCGGCGGGCAGGGGACTGCCGCGCAGAAGATGGACGCCCTGCGCGGCGCCGGTGCCGTGGTGGCGGAGAGCCCGGCCGAGCTGGGTCAGGCCATGCAGCAGGCCCTGAACACCGCTTCCGCACGCTGATCCGGCGCCCCCGTTGATGACCGCACAAGCGCCACGCATCGCCCTGGCCCAGTTCAACCCCGTGGTCGGGGCACTGGACACGAATGCCCGGCGCATGCGCGAATTCGTCGACCAGGCGCGCGCCGAAGGCGCCCACCTGGTGATGTTCCCCGAGCTGGCGCTGACCGGCTATCCGCCCGAGGACCTGCTGCTGCGCCCCGCGTTCCTGGATGCGGTGGACGCGGCACTGGAGCGCCTGGCGGAGGCCAGTATCGGCATTGACCTGCTGGTGGGCGCGCCACGGCGCATTGAAGAAGGGCTGGCCAACGCCGCAGTGTGGCTGCGCAACGGCGTGATCCACGCGACGTACGCCAAGCACATCCTGCCCAACTACTCGGTGTTCGACGAAGTCCGCTATTTCCATGCCGGCCACGAACCCTGCGTGGTCCAGCTGGGCGACTGGCGCCTGGGCGTCACGGTCTGCGAGGACATCTGGCAGCCGGCCCCGGCGGCGCATGCCCGCATCGCCGGGGCCGACGTGCTGCTCAACCTGAATGCCTCGCCGTTTCATCGCGGCAAGCCGGCGGAGCGTTCCGCGGTGGTGGCCGCGCGGGTCGCCGAGACCGGGTGCCCGGTGCTCTACGTGAATCAGGTGGGCGGCCAGGACGAACTGGTGTTCGACGGTCGCAGTTTTCTGCATCCCGGCTCCGGCGGCGTGCCGCAGGCCCTGCTGGATCCCTGGGAGGAGGGGGTGGCGCTGGTGGACCTGGAGGCCGGGGAGGCCGGAAGGCCGTCCCCGGTGGCCGTGGAGGCCGAAGGGGTGTCGCCGCTGCCGCCGGCCCCGGCGGCGGTATCCGAGGCCGACAGCTCCGCGAACGCCGCGGATGCGGAAGTCGCGGATCTCTACGCCGCGCTGGTCACCGGCATCCGTGACTACGTCAACAAGAACGGCTTCCCCGGGGTCATCCTGGGGCTGTCCGGCGGCATCGACTCCGGGCTGACCGCGGCCCTGGCCACCGATGCCCTGGGCCCGGAGCGGGTCACCGCGGTGATGATGCCCTACCGCTATACCGCGTCGATGTCGGTGGAGGATGCCCGCGCCCAGGCCGAAACCCTGGGGCTGGATTACCATGAGGTGGCGATCGAGCCGATGGTGCAGGCGTTTCTCGGCGGGCTCGACAGTGCGCTGGCGTCGGTGCCGCCGGCGCCCGGCGACGTGACCGAGGAGAACCTGCAGTCCCGCTCGCGCGGGGTGGTCCTGATGGGCCTGTCCAACCGCACCGGTCGCATGCTGCTGGCCACCGGCAACAAGAGCGAGCTGGCAGTCGGCTATGCCACGCTGTACGGCGACATGAACGGCGGCTTCGCCCCGCTGAAGGATGTCTCCAAGCAGTGGGTCTGGCGCCTGGCGCGCTGGCGCAATACCTGCGGCGAGGTGATCCCTCCACGGGTGATCGAGCGTCCGCCCAGCGCCGAGCTGGCGCCGGGGCAGGCCGATTCCGATTCCCTGCCGCCGTACCCGGTGCTGGACGCGATCCTGGAGGCCTTCGTGGAAGAGGAGGCCTCGGTGGCGGACATCGTGGCGCGCGGTTTCGAGCGCGAGACCGTGGAGCGGGTCGCGCGCATGGTGCTGCGGGCCGAGTACAAGCGCCGTCAGGGCGCCCCCGGGGTGCGGGTCAGCCCGCGCGCCTTCGGCCGCGATCGCCGCTATCCCGTCACCTCCGGCTACCGTCCGGAATGAGGCCGGTGGTCTGGTACACTCAACCGCACACGATTCGCCCGCGGACGCGGGCGCAGACCGGGGGATTCGCATGAAGAAGATCGAGGCGATCATCAAGCCGTTCAAGCTGGAAGACGTCCGCGAGGCCCTGACCGAGATGGGCATCGCCGGGATGACCGCCACCGAGGTCCAGGGTTTCGGCCGGCAGAAGGGCCACACCGAGCTCTACCGCGGGGCCGAGTACGTGGTCGACTTCCTGCCCAAGGTGAAGCTGGAGCTGGTGGTGGACGATGATCGGGTCGATGCTTGCATCGACGCGATCGTGAAGGCGTCGCGCACCGGGAAGATCGGGGACGGCAAGATCTTTGTCTCCGACATGGATCGCGTGGTGCGCATCCGCACCGGCGAGGAGGGCAGCGAAGCCCTCTGACGGGCCGTCTGTCGCGGGGCGCCGCCGTTCAGTTGAAGAACGGCAGGCGCTCGAAGGCGCGCCACAGGCCGCCACGTTCCACTTCCACCGACAGGTGCTCGCCGCCACGCACCGCCACCGCGGCCTCGGCATCGTTCAGTTCCAGCACGCTCAGGGTCGCGTCGGCGTGGTCATCCAGACCCAGCTCGCGATAGGAGTGGTACAGCACCGACAGCGCCTGCGGCATCACGTCGGCGTTGGGGTAGGTCGCCAGCACGTGGCGCGCGCGCTCGGCGGCGGCCACCCAGGCGGTGCGCTCCATGTAGAATTCGGCGATGCGCAGCTCGTTGGCGGCCAGGGTGTTGAGGATGAACACCATGCGCGGATGCGCGTCGGCGCTGTACGGGCTGTCCGGGAAGGTGCGGATCAGCCGGTCGAAGTCCTCGTAGGCGTCCATCAGCGGGCTCTGGTCCATCTCGGTGGGATCCATCGGGAACACGTTGCTGAGGAAGCCCTGGTCGCGGTTGAAGTTGATCAGGCCGCGCAGGTAGTAGGCGTAATCGAGGTTCGGATGACGCGGGTTGAGCTGCTCGAAGCGGTCCACCGCGGCGAGCGCGGGTTCCGGTTCGCCGGCCTTGTAATACGCGTAAGGGATCTCGATCTGCGCCTGCTGGGCAAAGCGTCCGAACGGATAGCGGGCCTCCAGCAGCTCGTAGTATTCCACGGCCTGGCTGTAGTTGCCGCTGTCCAGGGCGGATTTGGCCTCGCTGTAGAGCTGGCTGGCCGACCAGCCGGCCGTGGGATCGGCGCGCCAGCTTTCGCAGCCGGCCATGAGCAGGGCCACAATCAGGATGACGAACAGGCGTGGCAGGGTGGAAGCTGGGAGCACGGAAACCTCGTTGCGAACCGTTGTGCGCGGATGAAATCCGGATTCTACACCATTGACGAACATTGACGCGGCCTGCCTCCGGAGGGTGAGGGCATGAGCGAACCACGCCGGGCAACCCTGCCCGAGGAAGAGGCCGGGCAGCGCCTGGATGCGGCTCTGGCGCGCGCGTTTCCCGAGTATTCGCGCAGCCAGCTGGTGCAGTGGCTGAAGGCCGGCGACCTGCGGGTGGACGGGGCCCGGCCCCGCCCGCGCACGCCGGTGCGCGGTGGCGAGGCGGTGGAACTGATTCCGCCGGAGACCCCGTCGCTGGAGGATGCCCCGGAACCCATCGAGCTGGACATCCTGTACGAGGATGCCGACGTGCTGGTGATCGACAAGCCGGCGGGGCTGGTGGTGCACCCGGCCGCGGGTCATCGTCAGGGAACCCTGGTCAACGCGCTGCTGCATCACGCGCCCGAGGTCGGCGTGCTGCCGCGCGCCGGGGTCGTGCACCGGCTGGACAAGGACACCACCGGCCTGATGGTCGTCGCGCGCAACGCGCAGGCGCAGACCGCCCTGGTGCGTCAGCTGCAGGAGCGCAGCGTGCACCGTGAATACCGCGCGCTGGTCCACGGCCGGGTGATCGCCGGCGGCACGGTGGATGCGCCGGTGGGTCGCCATCCGGTGGACCGCAAGCGCATGGCGGTGAACCCGGCGGGCAAGCCGGCGACCACGCACTACCGGGTGGCGGAACGCTTTCGTGGCCACACCCTGCTGAACGCGCGACTGGAGACCGGGCGTACCCACCAGATCCGCGTGCACATGGCGCATCTGCGCCACCCGCTGGTGGGCGATCCGGTGTATGGCGGGCGGCCGCGGCCGGTGCGCGGGATGGACGAGTCGGCGCGCGAGGCGGTGAACGGATTCCGGCGTCAGGCGCTGCACGCCGCGCGCCTGGAGTTCCGTCATCCCGCCACGGGCGAGCCGCAGGCCTTCGAGGCGCCGCTGCCCGCGGATTTCGCCTCGCTGCTGGAGGTGTTGCGCGCGGATGCCGCCCACGCGGAGGCGCAGGCATGAACGCCGCTGACGCGCTGCCGGACGCGGCCCTGATCACGCCCGACTGGCCCGCTGCCTCCGCGGTCGGGGCCCTGCAGACCACCCGCGTCGGCGGGATCAGCGAGGGCGTGTGGGCCGGTCTGAATCTCGCGCTGCATACCGGGGACGATCCGCAGCGAGTGGCCGGGAACCGGCGCCGTCTGGCGCAGGCGGTGGCCGCGCGGGGCGTGCCCGGCGCCGAGCTGCACTGGCCGGCACAGGTGCATGGCACGCGAGTGGTGCGCGCGGAAGAACTGGCCGCCGCCGACGCGCCGGTGGAGGCCGATGCGGTGATGACCACCCGGCCCGGCCGGGTCTGCGCGGTGCAGACGGCCGACTGCCTGCCGGTGCTGTTCGCCGGCACCGGCGGGGAGGCGGTGGCGGCGGCGCATGCCGGCTGGCGCGGGCTGGTGGACGGGGTCCTGGAGGCCACGCTGGCGGCGCTGCGCGAGGCCCGTCCGCAGGCGGCCTGGCACGCCTGGCTGGGGCCGGCCATCGGCCCCGACGCCTTCGAGGTCGGCACGGAGGTGCGCGAGCGGTTCCTGGCGGTGCAGCCGGGGATGGCCGGGGCCTTTCGCCCGGCCGCGCGGGACGGTCACTGGCTGGCGGATCTGTCGGCGCTGGCGCGCGACCGCCTGCAGTGTGCGGGCGTGGCCGTGCATGGCGGCGGCGAATGCACCTTCAGCGACCCCGACCGGTTCTTCTCCTATCGTCGTGACGGCACCACCGGACGCCTCGCGAGCCTGGTCTGGATCCGTCCGGAGGCCGGAGCCTAGGAACCGGTCGTGGGGTCCTCGTGTGGCGGTCCGGTGCCGCCCTCCGGGGCGGGGATGCTGGCGGGCCTTGCGGCCGGGTCGACCGGTGCGCGAGTGAGCGCCTTCACCGGGATGGCCGGCGGTTCGGCGAGCCGGCCGGCGGCCCGCTCGTCCAGGCGTGCCCGGGCCCAGGCCACGTGTTCGCGCACCAGCGCCGACGGGTGGTCGGCGCGCGCGGCCAGAGCCTCGCGCGCCTGATCGGTGGCCGGACCGTTGCCGAGCCCCACGGCGAGGTTGCGCAGCCATTGTTCGTGGCCGATGCGGCGGATCGCCATGCCGGCGGTGCGTTCGAGGAAGGTCGCCTCGTCCCAGGCGAACAGCTCGACCAGTGAGGCGCTGTCGAGGCCATGGCGGGCGATAAAGTCCGGTTCGGCCGCGACCTCGGCGAAGCGGTTCCAGGGGCAGACCAGCTGGCAGTCGTCACAGCCGTAGATGCGGTGGCCGATCAGCGGGCGCAGGTCTTCCGGGATCGGGCCTTTCAGCTCGATGGTGAGATAGGAGATGCAGCGCCGGGCGTCGAGGTCGTGCGGGCCGCGGAAGGCCTGCGTGGGGCACACGTCCAGGCAGGCGCGGCAGCTCCCGCAGTGGTCCTCGGCCGGGCCGGAATCGAGCGGCAGTGGCAGATCGGTGAACAGTTCGCCGAGGAAGAACCACGAGCCGGTACCGCGGGCCAGCAGGTTGGTGTGCTTGCCGATCCAGCCGAGCCCCGCCTGCTGCGCCAGGGCCTTCTCCAGCACCGGCGCGCTGTCGGTGAAGGCGCGGTAGCCGTGCGGTGCCTCGGCCTCGATCCGGCGGCCGAGTTCGGTCAGTCGCTTGCGCAGCAGCTTGTGGTAGTCACGGCCCAGGGCATAGCGCGAGACATAGGCACCCTCGGGATCCGCCAGCTGGGCAGCCGGACGGCGGGTGCGTGGCGGGAAGTAATCCATGCGCACGCTGATGATGCGCTGCACCCCGGGAACCAGGGCGTCGGGGTCGCGGCGCAGCGGCGCGCGCTCGGCCATCCATTGCATGTCGCCGTGGGAGTCGCGCTCCAGCCAGGCGTCCAGGTGCCGGCGATCGGCCTCGGGGACCCGCGCGGGGCCGATGCGCAGTTCCGCGAAGCCGAGTTCGCGCCCCCACTGGCGGATGCGATCGGCGAGTTCGGCGCATTGGCGCGGGTCGGGATGGTCAGGCACGATCGACAGGCCAGCAAGGAGAGGAACGGACATGAATGATGCCCCCGCACACCCGTCCCCGGCCAGCCCCGCGCCCGGCGAGCGGTTGTTCGACACCGCGCGCATGCGCGAGCTGGATGCCACCGCCATGGCCCTGCCCGGGATGGCGCCGGGCGAGTTGATGGACCGGGCCGGTGCGGCGCTGCTCGAGCATCTGCAGGAATGCTGGCCGGGGGTGTCCCGGGTCGGGGTGCTCTGCGGGCCCGGCAACAACGGCGGCGACGGTTTCGTGCTGGCCCGCCGCGCGCGGGCGGCCGGGCTGGAGGTGGTGCTGCATGCGGGGTCCTCGCGGGCGCGGGAGGAGTCGGACGGGAAGCGGGCCCGGCGTCTGTGGGAGGAGAGCGGGGGCGAAATCCACCCGCTGGAGACGTTCGATCCCGCCACTGCGGATGTGTGGGTGGACGCGCTGTTCGGTATCGGTCTGCAGCGTCCGCTGACCGATGTCTACGGCGAGGTGATCGAGCGGCTGAACCGTGCGGACCGGGCGGTGCTGGCGGCCGATGCGCCCTCGGGGGTCGATACCGACAATGGCGCGCTGCGCGGGCAGGCGGCGCGGGCGACACGCACCCTGACATTCATTGCCGACAAGCCGGGGCTGCATACGGGGGCTGCGGTGGACTACGCGGGCACGGTCCGCGTGGCCACACTCGACCTCCCGCATTCGCTGGCGCAGAGCTTCGCACCGGCGGCGTGGCGCATTGGTCCCGGGCACTGGCGGGCGGGTCTGCCGCGGCGGAGGGCCGGGGCCCACAAGGGTGATGCGGGCCACGTGATGATCGTCGGCGGGGCTCCCGGGTTCGCCGGGGCCGGGCGGCTGGCGGCGACCGCGGCGCTGCGTGCCGGGGCCGGGCGCGTGACCCTGCTGACGCATCCCGAACATGCGGCCTTCGTGTGCAGTGACCGCCCCGAGATCATGGCGCGCGGGGTGAGCGAAGGCCCGGAGCTGCTGCGCTGGCTGGAGCGGGCGGACGCGGTGGCCATCGGGCCAGGGCTGGATCAGGGTCCGTGGGGGCGTGAGCTGTGGCTGGCGGCGGCCGATTCCGGCCGCCCGCTGGTGGTGGATGCCGATGCCCTCAACCTGCTGGCCCAGACCCCGCGACGCAGCAACGACTGGGTCCTGACGCCGCATCCCGGCGAGGCCGGGCGTCTGCTGAACCTGGATGCCGCGGCGGTGGAGGTCGACCGACCGGGGCGACTGCGCGAGCTGGTCCTGCGGTTTGGCGGCACCGTGCTGCTCAAGGGGGCGGGGACGCTGATCGCCGACACCGATGACGGACCGTACGACTGTGTCACCGACGGCCATCTGGGGATGGCCACCCCCGGCTGTGGCGATGCGCTGACCGGCGTGATCGCGGCTTTGCGCGGACAGGGCCTGGACGCGCGGGGCGCCGCGCGTATTGGGGCGGGCTGGCATGCGGCGGCCGGCCGCGTCGCGGCGCGGCGACTGGGGGGCACCGTCGGCATGCTGGCGGGGGATCTGATCGCGGCCCTGCCGGCCGCCGCGGGGGGCGACGATGGCCTCTGACCGGGCGGCCTTCGACGGAGCCCCGGTGGAACTGCCGGATGCGGCCGCCACCGAGGCGGCCGGTGCGGCGCTGGCGACGGTGCCGGGGCTGCGCACGGTCTATCTGGAGGGCGACCTGGGCGCCGGGAAGACCACCTGGGTGCGCGGCCTGCTGCGGGCCCTGGGGCATGCGGGGACGGTGCGCAGCCCGACCTATACCCTGGTCGAACCGTACGAGCTGGATTCCCGGCGAGTACTGCATTTCGATCTCTACCGTCTGGGGGATCCGGAGGAGCTGGAGTACCTCGGCGTGCGCGAGGTGCACGGCACCGGGGTGCTGTGGCTGGTCGAGTGGCCGGAGCGCGGTTGCGGCTGGCTGCCGGAGCCGGACCTGCGCATCCACCTCGAGGAACATCCGGACGGGCCGGAGTACGGACGCCGGCTGTGGCTGGATGGGCCGGCCGCCGAGGCCGGTCGCGCCGCGCTGGCGGCGGCGCCGGGGCAGGAATAGATCTGGGACTGGCGGGTTTTTCCGCATACCACATGTAGTGGTTGGTGGCGCCCGGAGAGATGTGGGGAGCGAGGTCGCAGGTTGTGAGGATACACGCAGAAACCTCGGTATCTTCCTAAAAATTCGCGACATTCCGGGTTGCTTTTTCAGAGGATCTGTCCACAATAAGAGTGGAGTCCCTGACCAGCCGGGGTATGTGCGTGGGCCATCACCGTTCCGACATCGATCCGAATCGCCGCCAGATCCTGCGCGCCCTGGGTGCACTGGGTCTGGCGACGCTGCCCCTCCCGGCGGCGGCCGGGGCGCGCGTCGAGCGCCTGCGCATGTCCGTGGACGGAGAAACCACGCGTCTGGTCTTCGACATGGAGGGCGAGGCCGAGTACGAGGTGTTTCGCCTGCAGTCGCCGGAACGGCTGGTGGTGGACCTGACGAACGCGAGCACCGACACCAGCCTGGAAGTCAATGATCATCCGCGTTCGGTGATCGACGGCGTGCGCCACGCGCCGCGCAACGGTTCCGATCTGCGCGTGGTCCTGGATCTGCGCGAGGCCGTGAACCCGCGCAGCTTCCAGCTGATGCCGGCTCAGGGCGCCCCGCACCGGCTGGTGCTGGACCTGACGCGCAGCGGCTCGGCGGGCACGCGGGTGGAAGCGGGGGAGGAGCGCGAACCGCGTCGCGGTCGCTCGCAGGAGGATCTGCGCGACGTGATCGTGGCCATCGATGCCGGCCACGGCGGCCATGATCCCGGCGCCATCGGGCCCAACGGCACGCGCGAGAAGGACGTGGCGCTGGAAGTGTCGCAGCGGCTTGCGGACCTGGTCGAGGATGAATGGGGCATGGAGGCGGTGATGATCCGCACCGGCGACTATTTCCTGCCCCTGCGCGAGCGCGTCAAGCGCGCCCGGGAGGCGGAGGCCGACGTGTTCATGTCGATCCACGCGGATGCCTTCCCGGACCCCAGCGTGAACGGGTCCTCGGTGTACATGCTGTCGGAGGGCGGGGCATCCAGCGAGGCCGCACGCTTCCTTGCCGAGCGCGAGAATCAGGCCGACATGCGCCTGGGCGGGGTGCCGATGAACGGCCGTGATGATTCCCTGAGCAACGTGCTGCTGGATCTGGCCCAGAGCGGCAGCCTCGAGGCCAGTTCCACCCTGGCCGAGCGGATGATCGATGAGCTGGACCGGGTCGGCAAGGTGCGTCGCCCGAAGGTCGAGCGGGCCAATTTCGCCGTGCTGCGTTCGCCGGATGTGCCGTCCATCCTGGTCGAGTCCGGTTTCATTTCCAATCCGCAGGACGAACGTCGCCTGCGCAGCTCCAGCTACCAGCAGTCGCTGGCCGAAGCCCTGCTGACCGGTCTGCGGGCGTACTTCTCCACCCACGCGCGTCCGGGCACGCTGATTGCCGATGGCGGCAAGGACACCGAGCAGCACATCATCCGCCCCGGCGAGACCCTGTCCGGGATCGCGGACCAGTACAGCGTGTCCCTGTCCGAGCTGCGCGCGGTCAACGGCGTCAACGGTGACACCATCTATACCGGTCAGGTCCTCGAGGTCCCTTCCCGCGGCAGTTGACTCCCGGTCCGAATACGGGATTCGGCGAGCACGCACGTGCACATTCGCCGGTGTTTCCTTACCCTGCGTTTCAGTGCTTTCCCGGGACGTGACGTGGGCATCCAGAAACTCTCCAATCAGCTGATCAGCCAGATCGCCGCCGGCGAGGTCATCGAGCGACCGGCCTCGGTGGTCAAGGAGCTGGTCGAAAACGCGCTGGATGCCGGGGCCTCGCGCATCGAGGTGCGTCTGGAGCAGGGCGGGACCCGCCTGATCCGGGTGACCGACGACGGCTGTGGCATCGCGCGGGAAGAACTGCCGCTGGCGCTGTCGCGCCATGCCACCAGCAAGATCCGCAGCATGGATGACCTGGAGGCCCTGCACAGCCTGGGTTTCCGCGGCGAGGCGCTGCCGTCGGTGTCCTCGGTGGCGCGCCTGACCCTGACCTCGGCGGTGCCCGGCGAGCGTAACGCCTGGCAGCTTTCCGGGGACGGTTCCGATGTCTTCGGCGAGGTGATGCCGGCGTCGCATCCGCCGGGCACTACGGTCGAGGTGCGCGACCTGTTCTTCAACGTGCCGGCGCGGCGGCGCTTCGTGCGCACCGAACGTACCGAGTACGGCCATTGCGAGTCCGTGCTGCGCACCCAGGCCGCGGCGCACCCCGAGGTGGCCTTCGTGCTGCGGCACAACGATCGGGTGACGCTGGACCTGCCGGCGGCACCCGGTGACCCCGCGGCGCGCGTGCGGGCCCTGCTGGGCGAGGCGTTTCTGGCGGATGCGCTCCCGGTGGACGAGCAGCGTTCCGGGCTGGTGCTGTCCGGCTGGCTGGGCTCCCCGGCGCGTTCCCGGGCCCAGGCGGATCAGCAGTATTTCTTCGTCAACGGCCGTGCGATCCGCGACCGGGTGCTGACGGCGGCCGTGCGCAAGGCCTATCAGGATGTGCTCTACCACGGGCGCCATCCGATGTTCGTGCTCGAGCTGGAGCTGGATCCGGCGCAGGTGGACGTGAACGCGCATCCGACCAAGCAGGAGGTGCGCTTCCGCGAGTCGCGGATGGTCCACGACTTCATCTTCCATGCGCTGCATGCCGCGCTGGGGCAGGCGAAGGCCGGTCAGGGCGCGGAGGCGGGGGCCGGGGCAGCCGGGGGCGGTCCGAGTGCCGCCTTGGGTGCCGCCCCGGCGGGCGCGCCGCGCCCGGAGGCCCCTCCGCATGCGCGGCCGGGGCTGCTTGACGGGGTGCCGGGCGACCGTGCGGCGCGCGGTGGCGGGCGCCCCGCTCCGCCCCCCGGGGGCGGATCCGGTGCCGGGGGGCGCGCGGACCCCGGGCGGGGTGACGGGTTTGCCGCGGCCTGGGCCGCATTCCGGCCGCCGGAAGGCGCCGGTTCCGCCGCCGTGGGCGAGCCTGCGGCAGCGGATTACGCCGGGGCGGAAACCGCTCCCGGCGAGGGCGCGGAGGCTGCGGAGATGCCCCCGCTGGGGTTCGCCATCGGCCAGGTCGCGGATACCTTCGTGCTCGCGGAGAACGCCCGCGGGCTGGTGCTGGTGGACATGCATGCCGCACACGAGCGCATCACCTATGAGCGGCTCAAGCGCGAATGGGAGCGTGAACGCGTGACCGCCCAGCCGCTGCTGGTGCCGGAGGAGGTGGAAGTTACCCCGGCCGAGGCCGACCGCGCCGAGGAACAGGCCGATACGCTGGCCGGGCTGGGTTTCGAGGTGGACCGCTGCGGGCGCGAACGTCTGCGGTTGCGTGCGGCGCCGGCGCTGCTGCGGGGGCGCGATGCACCGGCGCTGTTGCGCGACGTGCTGGGGGATCTGGCCGAAAGCGGTCACAGCCAGCGCACCGAGGCGGCGGCCAACGAGGTGCTGAGCACCATGGCCTGCCACGGTTCGGTGCGGTCGGGGCGCCGGCTGACCGTCCCCGAGATGAACCAGCTGCTGCGCGACATGGAGGCCACCGAGCGCAGCGGCCAGTGCAACCATGGCCGGCCGACCTGGGTGGAGCTGGATCACGCCGCCCTCGACGGGCTGTTCATGCGCGGGCGCTGATGGACGTCCCGCAACCGCCGGTGGTGCTGCTTGCCGGGCCCACCGCCACCGGCAAGACCGGGCTGGCGCTGGAGCTCGCGCAGCGGCTGGACGCCGAGATCGTGACCGTGGATTCGGCGCAGGTGTACCGCGGCATGGACATCGGTACCGCCAAGCCGGATGCGCACGAGCGGGCGCGGGTGCCGCATCACCTGCTGGACATCCGGGATCCGGAGGAGACCTATAACGCGGCGACCTTCGCCGCGGATGCCCGGGCCTGCATCCGCGCGATCCATGCGCGCGGGCGCGTCGCCCTGCTGGCGGGCGGGACCCTGCTGTACCTGCGGGCGCTGCTGGAGGGGATCGACCCCATGCCGCCGGTGCCGGAAGCGGTGCGCGCCGCGGTGCGCGCCCGGCTGGAGACGGAAGGCGCCCGGGCCCTGCACGAGGCCCTGGAGGCGGTGGACCCGGCGGCCGCCGGGCGCATCCATCCCAACGACCCGCAGCGCATCCTGCGGGCGCTGGAGGTGTTCGAGGCCACGGGGCGCCCGTTGTCGAGCTTCCAGCAGGGGGGCGAGGCGCGGCTGCCAGCGGGCTGGTGCGCACTGGCGTTGTGGCCGGAAGATCGGGAACGTCTGCGCGCGCGGATTGCCGAACGCTTCGATGCCATGCTGGAGGCGGGGTTCGTGGAGGAGCTGCGGGCCCTGCGTGCGCGCCCCGGACTGACCGCGG
Source organism: Thioalkalivibrio sp. ALE11 (assembly GCF_000381205.1). NCBI lineage: Bacteria > Pseudomonadati > Pseudomonadota > Gammaproteobacteria > Chromatiales > Ectothiorhodospiraceae > Thioalkalivibrio > Thioalkalivibrio sp. ALE11. The sequence goes on from NZ_KB906166.1 coordinate 88,960, forward strand.
AGCACCCTTCGCAGCGGGCGGTGGGCTATCGCCAGGGCTGGGAGTGGCTGGACGGCGAGGTCGATTTCGCCACGTTCCGCAGCCGGGTGATCGCCGCGACGCGGCATCTGGCCAAGCGCCAGCTGACCGGCCTGCGGCGCTTCCCGCTGCACGCGCGGCTGCCGGCGGAAACCGTCGACCCGGAGCAGGCCCTGGCGGCCCTGCGCGAGACGGCATCACGCTGACGATATGCTACTCTTTTTACAGGTTTCGGCCCGCGGCGCGGGCCCCGACGAATGCAACCAGGGAATGTACCGATGGCCAAAGGGCAAATGCTGCAGGAACCCTTTCTCAACGCGCTGCGCCGCGACCGGATTCCGGTGTCGATCTATCTCGTGAACGGCATCAAGCTGCAGGGGCAGATCGAGTCGTTCGATCAGTTCGTGGTCCTGCTGCGCTCGACGGTTTCGCAGATGGTCTACAAGCACGCGATCTCCACCATCGTGCCCGCGCGGCAGGTGCGCATGCCGCTGGATGAAGACAGCGCCGCGGCCAGCGGCGGAGAGGCCGCGGATGAATAGGGGCGTCGTACACCTCCGGGGTGGCCCGGTCCCGAATCGGGGGTGGTCGCGCGTTGTTTGAGCGTCCGCAGACCGGTGGCGACCGGGCGGTGCTGGTGGCCATGGCCATCGGCGGTGCGACCGATCTCGAGGTTCAGCTGCAGGAATTCGAGGAGCTGGTGCGTTCGGCCGGGGCCGAAGTGGTGGCCGTGGAATCCGGCTCGCGGCACCGTCCCGACTCGCGCCTGTTCGTGGGGTCCGGCAAGGCGGACGCCATTCGCGATCAGGTGGCGGCGCACGGGGCCGACCTGGTCATCTTCAACCACGAGCTGTCGCCCAGTCAGGAGCGCAACCTGGAACAGCACCTGCAGTGTCGCGTGCTGGACCGCGCCGGGCTGATCCTCGACATTTTTGCCCAGCGCGCGCGTTCTCACGAGGGCAAGCTGCAGGTGGAGCTGGCGCAGCTGCGTCACATGTCCACCCGGCTGGTGCGTGGCTGGACCCACCTGGAACGGCAGAAGGGCGGGATCGGCCTGCGCGGTCCCGGCGAGACCCAGCTGGAGACCGACCGCCGGCTGCTGGCGGCGCGCATCAAGCATATCGAGCGGCGACTGGAAAAGGTCGAGCGCACGCGCGAGCAGGGGCGCCAGGCGCGCCTGCGCAACGAGGTGCCGACCGTCTCGCTGGTGGGCTACACCAATGCCGGCAAGTCGACCCTGTTCAACCGTCTCACCGATTCCGACGTCTATCAGGCCGACCAGCTCTTCGCGACCCTGGATCCGACCCTGCGCCGGCTGGATCTGGCGCCGCACCAGTCGGTGATCCTCGCGGACACCGTCGGGTTCGTGCGCGACCTGCCGCACGAACTGGTGGCGGCCTTCAAGGCAACCCTGACCGAGACCCGCGAGGCGGCGCTGCTTCTGCACGTGATCGATGCCGCCGATCCGGAGCGCGAGCGGCACATCGCCCAGGTGGAGGACGTGCTCGCGGAGATCGGCGCCGAGGACGTGCCCTGCTGGCGGATCTACAACAAGATCGACACCCTGCCGGAGCGCGACGACGCGGCGGCGGAGCGCTTTGCCGGTGGCGAGGGCGAGGAGGCCTTCTGGCTGTCGGCGCAAACCGGCGAAGGGGTGGAGCGGCTGTACCAGCGCCTGGCCGAGTCCTTCACCGAATCCATGCGCCGTGGCTGGGTCGAGGTGCCGCCGTCCGCCGGGCGGCTGCGCGGTCGGCTGTACGACGAGAACGCCGTGGAGGCCGAGCAGACCGGTGATGAGGGTGCGATCCGCCTGCGGGTGCAGCTGCCCGAGCGGCGCTTTCAGGACCTGTTCCGCGAGGCCGGGCTGGATCCGGAAACGGCCTTCGTGGGGCCGGGCGAGGACCCCGGGGACGCCGAGGACGCGCAAGCCGCCGGTGCGCGCGATCAGGCACCGGGCTCCGGTGCCTGATCGCGCCCCCTGACGGGTTCCCGGGCAGCCACGCGGCACCGGGAGTCTCATTTACGTTTTCTATCAGAACCTCCTTCCGGGAACTTTTGCCCTAATGCCTGACCAAATTAGTCAAGAAATGGGCAACCCCCTGCGATGGCTGCAGGGAAAGGAGGTAGAACGATGATCTTTGAACGTTTCGTGGATTCCGGACTGTCACAGCATTCCTTCGTGGTCGGCTGCCAGGGCAGCGGCGAGATCGCCGTGATCGACCCGCAGCGCGACGTGGATGTCTACCTGGACTATGCGCGGGACCATGGCTATCGCATCGCGTACGTGATGGATACCCACATCCACGCCGACTTTGCTTCGGGCGCTCGCGAGCTGGCGGACAAGACCGGGGCGCGGCTGATGCTCTCGGGCTACGATGCCGGCGAGCATTTCCGGGTGCAGTTCCCGCACGAGGATCTGCACGAAGGGGACCGCATCGACATTGGCAACGTGCGCATCGAGGTCCGTCACACTCCCGGGCATACGCCGGAACATCTGATGTTCGTGGTGTTCGACGGGGCACGGTCGCGTGATGAGCCGATCGCACTGATCACCGGCGACTTCCTGTTCGTCGGCTCGCTGGGCCGGCCCGACCTGCTGGGCGAGGAGGCCAAGCGCGCGCTGGCGCGGCAGATGTTCGCCAGTGTGCGCGACAAGCTGGCCGACCTGCCCGACGGCGTGGAGGTCCACCCGGGGCACGGGGCCGGTTCCGCCTGCGGCGCGGGCATGGCCGGGCGTCCCGTCTCCACCCTGGGTTACGAGCGGGCGACCAACCCCTATCTGGATCCGTCGCTGAGCGAGGACGCCTTCGTGGAGAAGCTGCTGCACGGGCTGCCGGAGATCCCGGATTTCTATCCGCGCAACAAGGGTATCAACTCCGAGGGTCCGAAGGACGTGATCCCGCTGCCGGGCATGCAGGCCATCGAACCCGACGAGGTGGCGCGGCGCGTGGAAGCCGGCGAGGTCACGGTGATCGACCTGCGCGATCCGCTGGCGTTCGGGGGCGGCCACGTGCCGGGGGCCCTGGGCATCGGCATCCGCGGCCCGTTCGCCAACTGGGCGGGCTGGGTCACGCCGGATGACCGCCCGGTGATCCTGATCGACGGCAGCGGTGATCCCGCAGTGATCGAGCAGGCCGTGCGCAGCATGGTCCGCACCGGGCGCGACTACATCGACGGCTACGTGCGCGGCGGCATGGCCGCCTGGGCGGGCGCGGGCCTGCCGCTGGATACCCTGGCCCAGGTCGATGCCAGCGGAGCCGCGGACCGCGTGGCACGCGGCGAGGCCCGGCTGGTGGACGTGCGTACCCCGGCCGAGTACGCCGCGGGACACGTCGACGCGGCGGTGCATCGGCCGGTGGCGGAGACCCGTGAGGGCGTCCCGGGTGTCGATCCGGAAGAGCCGGTGGCCGTGGTCTGCGGCAGCGGTTACCGTTCCACGGTCGCGGCTTCCATCCTGCAGCGCCTGGGCTATCGCCACGTGATGAACGTGGTCGGCGGCATGGGCGCCTGGGAAGCGGCCGGCGTCGGAGAAGCCTCTCCTTCCGGGCGGCGCGACGCGGCCTGACCCGTCCGCCCCGGCGAGTCGCGGGCCCCGCGGGGCCCGCGATCGTCCGCGGATCGCCCTTCCCTCAACCCGACTCCCGCAGGGGTGCGCTTGCCCGCCCCCGGGTGCCCCCCTAGAATGTCCGCTCCCTGTGCCTTCTCGGCACATCCCGAGCGATCGACGGAGTCCCTGATTCATGCCCTGGAACGAACCGGGAAACAACAACCGCGACCCCTGGAGCGGGGGAGGCGGTAACCGCGGCGGCAGCGGCGGTGGCGGAGGCGGCCAGCAGCCGCCGGATCTGGAGGAGATGCTGCGCAAGCTGTCGCGGCAGCTCAGCGGCATCTTTGGTGGCGGCAACCAGGGCGGAAGCGGCCTGGGCGGCGGCGGCATGGGGCGCGGCTCCCAGGCGCTGATCAGCCTCGGCCTGATCATCGCCCTGGTGGTCTGGATCGCCTCCGGCTTCCACATCGTCTCCGAAGGCGAGCGCGGCGTGGTGCTGCGCTTCGGCGCGTTCCAGGAGGTCAAGAGTCCGGGGCCGGGCTGGCACCTGCCGTATCCCATCGAGCGGATCGAGATCGAGAACGTGGACAACGTGCGGACCATCGAGAGCCGCGCGCTGATGCTCACCGGCGACGAGAACATCATCGATGTCGACATCGCGGTGCAGTACCGCATCCTCGACCTGGTCGATTTCCTGTTCAATGTCCGCAACCCGGATGCCACCGTGCATCAGGTCATGGAGTCGGCCATCCGTGAACGGGTCGGCAAGGGCAATCTTGAATTCATCCTCGGCGAGGGCCGCGGCGAGATCGCCCAGTCCACCCGCACGGTGATGCAGGAGAACCTTGATGCCTACGGCGCCGGGATCGTGGTGACCGCGGTCTCCATGCAGCAGGCCCAGCCGCCGGAGGCGGTGCAGGAAGCCTTTGCCGATGCCATCCGTGCACGCGAGGACGAGGTCCGCTTCCGCAACGAGGCCGAGGCCTACGCCAACGGCGTGATCCCGCGGGCGCGCGGTCAGGCGGCCCGTATCATCGAGGAAGCCGAGGGCTATCGCGATCAGGTCGTGGCCCGGGCGGAAGGTGATGCGTCCCGTTTCGATCAGTTGCTGGCCGAGTACCAGCAGGCCCCCGAGGTCACGCGTGATCGCCTCTATCTCGAGGCGGTGGAAGCCGTGCTCCAGGATTCGCGCAAGCTGATGCTGGACGTGGGCGCCAGCGGCAATCTGATGATGCTGCCGCTGGGCGAGATGTTCTCCGGTCAGCCGGGCACCCGCAATTCGGGTGATGCGCCGACGCCGCGTCCGCTGGATACCGGACGCGGCGCCCTCGGGGGTGCCTCCGGAACCACCGGAAGGGGTTCCATGACCCGTGATACCGAGAGCCTGCGCTCGCGGGAGGTTCGCTGATGCTGCGTATTGCCGGAATTGCCGTGGTGGTCATCGGGATCGTCGTGGCCCTGTCGACCTACACCGTTGACGAGCGCGAGCGCGTGATCAAGTTCGCCCTGGGGGAACTGCGCGAGGTGGACCAGGAGCCGGGGCTGCATTTCAAGTTCCCGCTGATCCAGAACGTCGAGAAGTTCGATGCCCGGATCATGACCCTGAACATCCCGCCGGACCGGTTCCTGACCAGCGAGGCGAAGAACATCATCGTGGATTTCTACGCCAAGTGGCGGATCAACGATGTCGGTCAGTTCTACCGCGCGACCCGTGGTGACGAGCGACTGGCCGAGGAACGCCTGTCGCAGATCCTGCGGGACGGGATGCGTAACGAATTCGCCCGCTACGAGCTGCAGGACGTGGTTGCCGGCGAGCGCCTGACTATCATGGGCGCGGTGCGCCAGGCCGCCCTGGAGACGGCGCTGGAGCTGGGGGTCGATCTGGTGGATGTGCGCATCCGTCGCATGGACCTGCCGGACGAGGTGTCCGAGTCGGTGTTCGACCGGATGCGGGCCGAGCGCGAACGTGTGGCGCAGGACTTCCGCGCCCGGGGGCAGGAGGAGGCCGAGCGGATTCGTTCGCGTGCCGACCGCGATCGCACGGTGATCCTGGCGAACGCGTACCGTGACTCCGAGGAGATCCGCGGGGCGGGCGATGCCCGGGCCACCGAGATCCTGGGTACCTCCTTCGGCGAAGATGAAGAGTTCTTCCGCTTCTATCGCAGCCTGATCGCCTACCGCAACAGCCTGCAGGGCGAGAACAGCACGTTCGTGCTGGAACCGAACTCGGAGTTCTTCCAGTTCTTCAACGCTCCGGGCGGCGAGCGTCCGTCCCGGGCCCCGCAGCTGCCGCAGCCCGCCGAGTGATCGTGCGGCCGGCCCCGCTGCGGGGCCGGTGCGGACAGGCTCTGCCAACCACAAGCCGGGCCCGCACCGCGGGCCCTTCTTCTGGCCAGCCCGCCTGCGGACGGGTCAGGCCGTGCAGGCAAGGATGACATGACGGAAATCAATCGCTGGCTGCTGCCGGACGGACTCGAAGAGGCGCTGCCGGATTCGGCACGGCGCCTGGAGGGCCTGCGGCGGCGTGTGCTCGACCATTTCGATGTCTGGGGCTACGACCATGTGATGCCGCCGCTGGCGGAATACCTGGAGTCGTTGCTGACCGGTGCCGGCCACGAGCTGGATCTGCAGACGTTCAAGCTGACCGATCAGCTGACCGGTCGTTTGATGGGTGTGCGTGCGGATCTGACGCCGCAGGTCGCGCGCATCGACGCCCACCGCCAGCATGTGGAGGGGGCCAACCGGCTGTGCTATGTCGGCACGACGCTGCGTGCGCGTGCCGACGAATGGTCGGGGTCTCGCAGTCCGCTGCAGGCCGGGGCCGAGCTTTTCGGACACGACGGTCTGGATTCCGATGTCGAGATCATCCGTCTGATGCTGGCCACCCTGGAGGTCTGCGGTGTGCGCCGCCCGAGCATGGATCTGGGGCACGTCGGGATCTTCCGCAGTCTTGCCCGGGCCGCGCGTCTGGAGCCGGAGCAGGAGCGCACCTTCTTCGATCAGCTGCAGCGCAAGAGCATCCCCGAAATCGAACAGACCCTGGCGCAATGGCGTGAGGCGGGCCTCGACCCCGATCTGGCCGACGCCCTGCGTGCCCTGCCGGATCTCAATGGCGGACCCGAGGTCCTGGCGAGCGCGCGCGCCGCGCTGGGCAGGGCGCCCGCAGAGGTGCATGCGGCCCTGGATCACCTTGCGGCGGTGGTGGATGCGCTGCAGGCGCTGGATACCGACGTGGATCTGCACGTGGACGTTGCGGAGTTGCGTGGCTATGCCTATCACACCGGTCTGGTCTTCGCTGCCTTTATCCCCGGGTCGGGACAGGCCATCGCCCGGGGCGGGCGCTACAACGAGATCGGCCGCGTTTTCGGGCGGGCGCGCTCGGCCACCGGTTTCAGTACCGACCTGCGCGAGCTGGTCCGGCACGGCGACGCCGACGGCGATCCGGCGCGGCCGCGTGAATGCGTGCTCGCGCCCGCCGGAACCGATCCGGAGCTCGAGGCCGCGGTGCGCGAGCTGCGCGGGCGCGGCGTGCGGGTGGTCCGCGAGCTGCGCGGCGAGACACCGGTGGCGGACGGGGTCGCTCGCCTGGAGTACCGCAATGAACAATGGACGGTGGTGGAGCACTGATGGGACGTTTCGTAGTCGTACTGGGCAGTCAGTGGGGTGACGAGGGCAAGGGCAAGATCGTCGACCGACTGACCGAGGATGCCGCGGCGGTAGTGCGCTTCCAGGGCGGGCACAACGCCGGCCACACGCTGGTGATCGATGGCGAGAAGACGGTGCTGCACCTGATCCCCTCGGGCATCCTGCGCGAAGGCGTGGAGTGCATGATCGGCAACGGCGTGGTGCTGTCGCCGGAAGCCCTGCTCAAGGAGATGGACGAGCTCGAGGCCCGCGGCGTGCCGGTGACCGATCGCCTGCGGCTGTCGGACTCCTGCCAGCTGATCCTGCCATACCACGTGGCGCTGGATCATGCGCGCGAGAAGGCGCGCGGCAAGGCGGCCATCGGTACCACGGGCCGCGGCATCGGTCCCGCCTACGAGGACAAGGTCGCACGTCGCGGACTGCGGCTGGACGACCTGTTCCATCGCGAGCGTCTGGCGGCCAAGCTGGGCGAGGTGATGGATTATCACAACTTTGCCCTGAAACATTATTTCGGGGCGGCGACGGTGGATCATCAGCAGGTGCTGGAGCAGTGCCTCGAGCATGCCGAGCGCCTCAAGCCGATGGTGACCGACGTCGCCGGCCGCCTGCACGAGCTGCGTGCTGCGGGCCGCGACGTGATGTTCGAAGGGGCGCAGGGGACGCTGCTGGACATCGATCACGGCACCTACCCGTTCGTGACTTCCTCCAGCACGACCGCCGGCGGGGCCTCCACCGGTTCGGGGGTGGGTCCGCGCGACCTGGATTACGTGCTGGGGATCACCAAGGCGTACACCACGCGGGTCGGGGCGGGGCCCTTTCCCACCGAGCTGTTCGACAACATGGGTGAACATCTCGCGCGCCGTGGCAACGAATTCGGTTCCACCACCGGCCGTGCGCGCCGCTGCGGATGGTTCGATGCGGTGGCACTGCGGCGCGCGGTCGCGGTGAACAGCATCAGTGGTCTGTGCATGACCAAGCTGGACGTGCTCGACGGTCTGGAGACGGTCCAGATCTGCACCGGTTACGACGTTGACGGCCGTCGCGTGGAGATCCCGCCCGCGGGGGCGGAGGCCTACGATTCGTGTACGCCGGTCTACGAGGAGATGCCGGGCTGGCAGGAATCCACTGTCGGGGTGCGGGAGTATGCGCAGCTTCCCGCCAATGCGCGCGCCTACCTGGAGCGCCTGTCCGAGGTGGTGGGTGTTCCGATCGACATGATTTCCACCGGACCGGACCGTGACGAGACGCTGGTGATGCGCGACCCGTTCCGGGGCTGACGGGGGTGGCCGTCCGGTCCGGTTGCGGGCCGGGTGGCGACCGCACATGCAAAGACGCCCCGCAGGCCATTGCCATACAAGCGATTGCGGACGCGGGATCTGAGGATTGCTTCGGGCACGAAGCGGGAAGCGAATAAAAATGGTGCCGAGGAGAGGACTTGAACCTCCACGGGGTTACCCCCACTAGCACCTGAAGCTAGCGCGTCTACCATTTCCGCCACCTCGGCACTTGAGGTCGGCCCTGTGAGGGGGCCTGCGCTTCAGGAACGCGTAAGGTAATCCGCGCTGGCGGATCTGTCAAACCCTGCGAGCTCCGCAGATGAAAGAAATGCGCCCGCGCCGCATCGGGGCCATAATGGGCACCGGGCCGGCTCCGGCCTGTCACTGCCGCGGGCACCTCGGGTGCGCGGCACAACACCAGAAGAAAGAGTTCACTGAATGCCAGGAAAACGCAGCAAGCCGCAGGTCGACCCCAACCTCGAACGCGAGGCGCAGAAGTACGACAACCCCATCCCCAGCCGCGAGTACATCCTCGACCTGCTGCAGCTCGAGGGGAACCCGCTGTCCTTCGAGGAAATCGCCGGGCGTCTCGGCATCGAGGACGAGGAACGGCTGGAGGCCCTGAGGCGGCGGCTCAAGGCGATGGAGCGTGACGGTCAGGCGCTGTGCAACCGTCGGGGTGCCTACCTCCCGGTCAATCAGGAAGACCTGATCCGCGGGCGCGTGATCGGCCATCCCGACGGCTTTGGTTTCCTGGTGCCGGACGAGCAGGATGACGACCTGTTCCTGTCGCCGAAGCAGATGCGCGGGGTGTTCCACGGGGACCGCGCGGTGGCGCGCGTGATGGGCGTGGACCGGCGCGGGCGCCGCGAGGGCGGCATCGTCGAGGTGCTGGAGCGCAACACCACCAAGGTGGTCGGGCGTCTGCGCATCGAGGACGGCGTGGGCCTGCTGACCCCGGACAACAAGCGCATCACCCACGAGATCCTGGTGCCGCCGGACGGCCTGGGCGAGGCGCAGGATGACCAGATCGTGGTCGTGCGCATCCGCGAGATGGCGTCGCGCAAGTCGCGTCTGCGCGGTGATGTGGTGGAGGTCCTCGGCGAGCACATGGCACCGGGGATGGAGATCGACATCGCGATCCGTGCCCAGGGTCTGCCTTTCGAATGGCCGGAGGAGGTCACCGAAGCGGCGGAAAAGCTGGGCGATTCGGTGCCGGAAAAGGCGAAGAAGGGGCGGCTCGATCTGCGCGACAAGCCGTTTGTGACCATTGACGGCAGCGATGCGCGCGATTTCGACGACGCCCTGTACTGTGAACCGGAGGGCAAGGGCTGGCGGCTGTGGGTCGCGATCGCCGACGTGTCGCACTATGTCGAGCCGGACTCGGCGCTGGACCGCGAGGCGGTCAACCGCGCGACCTCGGCGTATTTCCCCGAGCAGGTCATCCCGATGCTGCCGGAGGCGCTGTCCAATGGGCTGTGCTCGCTGAATCCGGACGTCGACCGCCTGAGCATGGTATGCGAGATGGAGATCGGTGCGCGCGGGGCGCTGAAGAGCTACCGTTTTCACGAGGGCGTGATCCGCTCGCACGCCCGCCTGATCTACGACGATGTGGCCGCAATGCTCGCGGGCGATGAGGGCCTGCGCGAGCAGAATGCGCAGGTGCTGCCGCACGTGGAAGAGCTGCACCGGGTGTTCAGGGCGCTGCACGCGGCGCGCAACCGCCGCGGTGCGATCGACTTCGATTCCACCGAGACACAGATCGTGTTCGGCGAGGACCGCAAGATCGAGCGCATCGTGCCGGTGGAGCGTACCGATGCCCACCGCCTGGTCGAGGAATGCATGATCATGGCCAACGTGGCCGCGGCGCGCTTCCTCAAGAAGCACAAGGTTCCGACGCTTTACCGCAACCACGATCAGCCGCCCGCGGAGAAGGTCGAAGAGCTGCGTGAATTCCTCAATGGGGCGGGGCTGTCCCTGGGCGGAGGCGACGAGCCGACGCCGCGGGATTACACCGAGGTCCTCAAGGCGGCGAAGCAGCGTACGGACCAGAAACTGATCCAGACGGTCCTGCTACGTTCCCTGTCGCAGGCGGTGTATTCGCCCGATCTCGGCGGTCACTTCGGCCTTGCGCTGGATGACTACGCGCATTTCACCTCGCCGATCCGGCGTTATCCGGACCTGCTGGTCCATCGGGGCATTCGCCACGTGCTGCGCCATGGCAGCAACAAGGGTTTCCCCTATACCCATCAGCGCATGGAGGGCCTCGGCGAGCACTGCTCGATGGCCGAACGCCGCGCCGAGGACGCCACCCGGGACGTCGAGGCCTGGCTGAAGGCCGAGTACATGCAGGACAAGGTCGGGGATGTGTTTACCGGCATCGTCTCGGGCGTGACCGGGTTCGGCCTGTTCGTGGAAATCCAGGGGGTGTACATCGAGGGCCTGGTGCATGTCTCCAGCCTCGACAACGACTTCTACCACTTCGATCCCAAGCGCCACACCCTCACCGGCGAGCGCGCCGGTCGCGTGTTCCGCATCGGTGACGAGCTCCAGGTCCAGCTGGTGAGGGTGAGTCTGGATGACCGCAAGATCGATCTGGCCCTGGCCGGTGAGTCGAAGCCCGCGGAGAAGGCTGCACCGGCCGGTCGCCCCGCCGGTCGCAAGGGCCCGGGCGGAGGTCCCGGTGCCGGCGGGAAGAAGCGTGGCAGCGCCCGCGACAACGCCCGACGCAAGCGCCGCAGCAGAGGAGGCGATGCCCAGGCGCACGGGGGGCCGGCTGCCGGCCCGGATGCGGGCCCGACGCCCGACGATTCGGCCTCGGCGGCCAGCGACGGCGAACGTACAGCGGCGGAGCCGGCCCCCGAACCGGCGCCGGAGCCCGTCGGTGACGACGCACCGAAGAAGAAGGGCCGGCGGCGCGGGCGTCGGCGCAACAAGCCTTCCGCAGAGGAGGGTGATGCCGCCGCGCAGGGTGCCGGCGGGGGTGCCTCCGACGAGGACTCCGCAGATGCCCCTGAGCCCGGCAACGAGCGGCTTCCGGAGGCCGAGGCCGTTCCGGACAAGGATGGCAACACCATCCCGCCCGAAGAGGCCACCGGCCAGGGCGGCTCCGCAGACGGCGAAACGGGGGCCAGGCCGGGGCGACGCCGGAGCCGTCGCCGTCGCCCGGCGTCCTCCTGAGTGATCCACGGATGCCTGGCGTTAGCGGCGCCGTTGCGGGCGCCCTATCCGTACCGCGACCGAAAGTGCGGAGACATGCGGGATGAGCCGTAGCGGCGGAAAGGGGCGCTCCCGGGGCGAGGCCTTCGGCGGGATCCATGCGGTGGCGTCGCTGCTCGAGCGTGCTCCGGAGCGGATCAAGAGCCTGCAGCTCGCGCGCGGCGAGGTGGATGCGTCCCTGCAGCGCATCCTGGAGCGCGCCGGTGCCCTGGGGGTGGCGGTGGAGCGGGTGGCCCGCGAGCGCCTGGACCAGCAGCACCCCGGATTTCAGCACCAGGGCGTGATCGTGCACTGTGCACCGCGCCCGGTGGTGGACGAACGCGAGCTGCGCGAACGCGTGGAGCGGGGCCTGGACCTGGTGCTGGTGCTGGATGGCGTCACCGATCCGCACAACCTCGGTGCCTGTCTGCGCACGGCCGACGCCGCAGGCGCCGGGGCCCTGGTCGTCCCGCGCCACCACAGTGCTCCATTGACCCCGGCGGCGATCAAGGTCGCCTCCGGCGCGGCGGAGACCGTGCCGGTGGTGAGCGTGGGCAACCTCGCCCGCACCCTTGCCGCGCTGAAGGAAACCGGCATGTGGGCCACGGGACTGGACGGCGAGGCGCAGGAGGTCCTGTATGACGTCGATCTGCGCCCGCCCGCCGCGATCGTCATGGGCGCCGAGGGCGAGGGCCTGCGACGCCTGACCCGCGAGGCCTGCGATCATCTGGCGCACATACCCATGGCCGGCACCGTGGAGAGCCTGAACGTGTCGGTTGCCACCGGCGTGTCGCTGTTCGAAGTCCGGCGCCAGCGCCGTGTTGTGACCGCGGGCAACATCGGTTAACGTATTGCGCCTTTCCGCCCGTCGTTAGGGCGGTTCCTTGCCTCACCGGCGCACCGGGAGGCTGTTACCCGCAAGGAGTTGGATATGCGTCACTATGAAGTCGTGTTTCTGGTCCATCCCGACCAGAGCGAGCAGGTCCCGGCGATGATCGAGCGCTACAAGGGTCTGGTGGAAGGCCACAGCGGCACGGTCCACCGTCTGGAGGACTGGGGCCGCCGGCAGCTCGCCTACCCCATCCAGAAGCTGGTCAAGGCCCACTACGTGCTGATGAACATCGAGGCCGACGAGGCCGCGATGGAAGAGCTCGACAGCGCCTTCCGCTTCAACGATGCGGTGCTGCGTCACCTGTCCATCCGCATGGATCGTGCGATCACCGAAGCGTCCCCGCTGGCCAAGGGCCGCGAGGAAGAAGAAGGCAAGGGCAGCCGCCGCCGCGAGGACGCCTCCGCGGACGAGTCGGCCGAAGCCCCCGCCGACGAGTGATCCCGAACCCCACCCCCGTTTACTGAAGGAGATCGGACATGGCCCGTTTCCCGCGTCGTCGCAAGTTCTGCCGGTTCACCGCCGAAGGTATCGAGTACATCGATTACAAGGACCTGAACCTGCTGAAGAATTACATCACCGAGACCGGCAAGATCGTGCCCAGCCGCGTCACCGGCACCAGCGCCAAGTACCAGCGTCAGCTGTCCACGGCGGTCAAGCGCGCGCGTTTTCTCGCGCTGCTTCCGTACAGCGATACGCATTGATCGGCGCCTGAACGCTGCCTGATCGCCGCCCGCCGGGCGGAGTGCAACGGTCATGCAGATCCTCGCCGAATTCGCGATGAAGAGCCGGGGCCGCGCCGTGGGTGCGGTCGCCGGCTTTGGTATTGCCGGGCTGTTCCTGCCGCCGGTATCCATCGTCAGCAGTGCCCTGGTGGCGCTGGTCGGGCTGCGTCTGGGGCTCGGTCAGGCCCTGGTCGTCCTCGCGATCGCCTCGGCCCTGCTGGGCGCGGCCCTGTGGGGTGCGAGCCCCGGAACACCGGGACCGGCGGTGCTGCTGGCCGGTGTCATCCAGTGGCTGCCGGTCGCGCTGCTGTCCGAGCTGTTGCGGCGCACGGTGTCCTGGCGCATCACCCTCAAGGCCGGGGCGCTGGTGGCCGGTGCCGGAGTGTTGCTGATGCACGCCCTGGTGCCGGATGCCGAGGCCTTCTGGGTGCGGGCCGGCATGGAGTTGCTGGCGCCGCTGGTGGAGACCGGCGAGGCGGCCGCGCGCGAAGAGCTCGAGGCGGTGCTGGCCGACCTCGCGCCCTACCTGGCCGGGCTGCTGGCGGGCATCGTGCTGCTGAGCGTGACCCTGGCGATGCTGATCGCCCGCTACTGGCAGTCGGCGCTGTACAACCCGGGGGCCTTCGGCGCGGAATTCCGCGCCCTGCAACTGGGGCCGGGCGTCAGCGCCGCCGCGGTCGTGCTGCTCGCGGTGGGGCAGCTGGTGCCGTCGCCGCTGGCGATGGAGCTGGCCTTCATCCTGGGGGTGCTGTTCTTCCTCCAGGGGATCGCCCTGATGCATGCGCTGACGCACGGTCAGGGCATGAGCGTGTTCTGGCTGGTGGGTATGTACGTTTTGATGGCCCTGGCGCTGCCGCAGATGTTCCTGCTGCTGGCCACCATCGGGGTCATCGACGCGTGGGCGGATATCCGCCGGCGCATGGGGATCGGTCGCGAGCGCGATGCCGGCGACGATCCCCCGGAATCCTGAGCGTGTGACGCGCGCGGTTCGGCCGGCGCGGCACACGGTGTAGAATACGGCCCGACCTCGGGTCGCTGGTTCAATCGTTGACGGGAAGACCAAGATGGAAGTCATTCTGCTGGAAAAGATCGACAACCTGGGCGGGCTGGGCGATCGCGTCCGCGTGCGCCCCGGTTTTGCGCGCAACTACCTCCTGCCGCAGGGCAAGGCGGCCTTCGCCACCGCGGAGAACATCGCCGAGTTCGAGGCGCGCCGTGCCGAGCTGGAAAAGGCCGCGGCCGAGGCCGTGGCGGCCGCCGAAGCCCGTCGCGAAAAGCTCGACGGCATGGATCTGGAGATCCGGGCCAAGGTCGGTGCCGAAGGCAAGCTGTTCGGCTCGGTGAGCCCGGCCGACATCGCCGATGCGCTGACCGCGAAGGGCGTGGAAGTGGAGAAAAAGGAAGTGCGCATGCCCGAGGGCCCGCTGCGGGCGACCGGCGAGTTCGAGGTGGGTGTTCACCTGTACTCGGGTGTCGACGCGGAGATCCGCGTCACCGTCACCCCCGAGGAGTGAGGCTCCCGATGGCGGACGGGCGGACCGCCGGGCGGGCCGCTGCCGCCGCGGGCCCGCATGATGGCGGCGGGGACACGGCATGGCGATGACCGACATGCCGCGCGTCCCGCCGCATTCCGAAGAGGCGGAACAGTCCGTCCTCGGCGGTCTGATGCTCGACAACGGGGCATGGGACCGGGTCGCTGACCGCATTACCGCGGACGACTTTTATCGCCATGACCACCGCGTGCTGTACCGGGCGATCGGGCAGCTGGCGGAGCGCAATGCTCCGTTCGACGTGGTGACGGTTTCCGAACAGCTGGAACGCACCGCCGAACTGGAAGCCGCCGGCGGCATGGCCTATCTTGGCCAGCTCGCCAGTGACACCCCTTCGGCCGCGAACATCGTGGCCTATGCGGACATCGTCCGCGAACGCTCCATTCTGCGCTCGCTGATCACGGTCGGCACCGAGATCGCCGATTCGGCATTCGTGCCCGAGGGGCGCGATTCCAAGCAGCTGCTGGACGAGGCGGAACAGAAGGTGTTCCGCATTGCCGAGCTGGGCGCGCGCGGGGCCCAGGGCTTTCGCGGGATGAAGCCCCTGCTGGCGTCCGCGGTCGAGCAGATCGAGTTCCTCTACGAGAGCACCAGCCCGATCACCGGCATCGCGACCGGTTATCAGGACCTGGACGAGCTCACCTCGGGGCTCAATCCTTCCGATCTGGTGATCGTTGCGGGACGTCCGTCGATGGGCAAGACCAGTTTCGCGATGAACATCGCCGAATACGTGGCGATGAAGAATCAGGAACCGGTGGCGATCTTCTCCATGGAGATGCCGGGCGAGCAGATCGCGATGCGCCTGTTGTCCTCCATGGGCCGGATCAACCAGCAGAAGCTGCGCTCCGGGCGCCTGGACGACGGCGACTGGCCGCGCCTGACCAGCGCCGTGCAGATGCTCTCCGGGGCGCCGCTGTTCGTCGACGACACCCCGGCCCTGACGCCCACCGAGCTGCGCGCCCGTGCGCGGCGCCTGATGCGCGAGCACAAGGGCCTCAAGCTCATCGTGGTCGACTACCTCCAGCTGATGCAGTACCCGGGCTCCGGGGATAACCGCGCCCACGAGATCTCCGAGATCTCGCGCTCGCTCAAGGCCCTGGCCAAGGAGCTGGAGGTCCCGGTGATCGCCCTGTCACAGCTCAACCGTTCGCTGGAACAGCGCCCGAACAAGCGCCCGGTGATGTCCGATTTGCGTGAATGCGTGACCGGAGATACCCGGGTCGTACTTGCGGATGGCCGCCATGTTCCGGTTCGGGACCTGGTGGGTGCGACGCCGGGCGTGGTGTCGATGGGTTCCGGCGGCCGGATGGAACCGGCCGATACCGACCTGGTCTGGTCAGTCGGGACCCGACCCGTCGTGCGGGTGCGTCTGGCCAGTGGTCGCAGTATTCGCTGCACCCCGGACCATCGTCTGCGGGCACTGTATGACTGGAAGCAGGTTCGGGAACTGGCCCCGGGCGACCGTCTGGCGGTGGCACGGCGGATCCCCGAGCCGGCAGACGCCGGGGCCTGGCCGGAACATGAGCTGATTCTTCTGGCCCACCTCCTGGGCGATGGCAGTTACGTCAAGGGGCAGCCCCTGCGTTACACCACCGCGAGCGAACACAACAGTGAAACCGTGGCTGCCGCGGCGCGCGCCATGGGCTCGGAGGTCACGCGATACCCGGGTCGCGGAAAGTGGCACCAACTGGTGATTCGCGGCAACGGCAATCGCTGGCGCCCGGCAGGGGTGGGCGCATGGCTGAAGGGGCTCGGCGTCTTCGGCCAGCGTTCCCGCGAGAAACACATCCCCGAAGGGATCTACCGGCAACCCCGGGAACCGCTGGCGCTGTTCCTGCGCCATCTGTGGGCGACCGACGGGAGCATCACGACCGCCAGCAGCGGACGCCATCGCATCTATTTTTCCACCGCCAGCGAACGTCTGGCACAGGATGTTGCGGCACTGCTGCTGCGATTCGGTATCGTGGCCCGGATACGCCATGTGGTGGCCGCGAACAGTGAGGGATGGTTTACGGTAGACATCTCGGGGGGCGAGCAACAGCAGACGTTCCTGCGCGAGATCGGCGCCGTGGGCGAGCAGGAAGGGATCGCCCGCCGGATGCTCAGCTCCCTGGAGCGTTCCGGCGGCGGGACCAACACGGACACGCTGCCGCAGGAAGTCTTCAACCATGTTCGCCAACGGATGTGGCAACAGGGGGTCAGCCATCGCCACATGGCGGCGTCCCGGGGCACTGCGTACGGTGGCAACGCCCATTTCGGCTTTGCTCCGTCGCGCCAGACCCTGTCGAGTTATGCCGAGATCCTTGACGATCCCTGGCTGGACGAACTGGCCTCCGACGATCTGTTCTGGGATCGGGTGGTGTCCGTCGAGGAGGAGGGGGAGGAAGAGGTCTTCGACCTGACCGTCCCCGGAAATGCCTGCTGGCTGGCGGACGGCATCGTTAGCCACAACTCGGGAGCGATTGAACAGGATGCAGACATCATCGCGTTCGTTTATCGCGACGAGGTCTATAACGAAGAATCGCCGGACAAGGGGACCGCCGAGATCATCATCGGCAAGCAGCGTAACGGGCCGATCGGCACCGTGCGGCTGACCTTCCGTGGCCAGTTCACCCGCTTCGAGAACTACGCCCCGGACGTGTACGGGGACGTCGGCCCCGAGGCCTGAGCGCGGCATGCAGCGAGCGGCCAGCATTCGGCTCGATCCCGACGCCTTGCGCCACAATCTCGCCGTGGCCCGCGGGCTCGCCCCGGGGGTCGCGATGTGGCCGGTGATCAAGGCGGAGGGCTATGGCCATGGTCTCGAGTGGGCGTCGCAGTCACTGGGCGAAGTGGCCGACGGGCTGGCCGTGTCCGCGGTGGAGGAGGCCGAGGTCCTGCGGCGGAGCGGATTCGATGGCCCGCTGCTGGTGCTGCAGGGCGGGCGGGACGCCGCCGGCTTTCGCCGTTGTGCGGAGCTCGCGCTGCAGCCGGCGGTGCATGCTCCGGCGCAGCTGGATGCGCTGGACGCCGCCAGCGTGGTCCTGCCCGAGGTCTGGATCAAGCTCAACACCGGGATGAATCGGCTGGGATTCGCCCCGGCCGAAGCCGATGCCGTGGAACGTGCCCTGCGGGCGGCCGGTCACGGCGGGCGCGGCCTGCACTGGATGACCCACATGGCCTGTGCCGACGACCCGGCGGATGACCACAACGCCGCGCAACTGTCGGCCTTCGCCACGGCCGTGGCGGGGCGCGACGGGGCGCGTTCGGTGGCCAACTCGGCGTCGCTGTTCGCCGGCTGGGCGCGCGGGGCCGGTCATGAGGCGGACGAGGTCTTCCGCGCCCGCCCGGGCATCATGCTCTACGGCTGTCACCCGGCCTCGGTTCCGACGGAAGCGCCGCCTGAGGGTCCGGATGCCGACCTGCGCCCGGTGATGACCGTGCAGGCCCCGATTATCGGGACCCAGCATCCGGCGCCCGGTGACGGGGTGGGCTACGGCGCCACCTGGATCGCGCATGGCGGGGAGCGCATCGGCATCGTGGCCATGGGCTATGCGGACGGTTACCCGCGCCACGCCCCCACCGGCACGCCGGTGCGGGTACGCGGTCAGCTCTGCCCGCTGGTCGGGCGGGTCTCGATGGATATGCTCGCGGTGGATCTCTCCGACGTGCCCGAGGCCGCGGTGGGGGATCTCGCCACCCTGTGGGGCGAGGGCCTGCCGGTGGAGCGCGTGGCGCGTGCCGCCGGCACCATTGGCTACGAGCTGCTCACGCGGGTGGCCGGGCGTCTGCGCCCGGCGTAGCGAGTGCCGGCGGGCATCCGTAAACTGGCCCGTTCACGCGAGCCAGGAAGCCCCGATGCACGAAGAATTCGATCCCGCCGACTACGACCCCGATACCGTCGCCATCCGCCATGGCTACCGTCGGAGCCCGGAGCAGGAACACTCCGAGGCGATCTTCCCGACCTCCAGCTTCGTGTTCGGCAGCGCCGCGGAGGCCGCCGCGCGGTTTGGCGGGGAGTCGCCCGGCAACATCTATTCGCGCTTCACCAATCCGACGGTGAGGACCTTCCAGGAGCGGCTCGCGGCGCTGGAAGGCGGAGAGGCCTGTGTGGCCACCGCCTCCGGGATGTCGGCGATCCTGGCGACCATGATGGGACTGCTGAAGGCCGGCGATCACGTGGTCTGCTCGCGCTCGGTGTTCGGCACCACCACGGTGCTGTTCAACAACTACCTCGCCCGCTTCGGCGTGGAGGTGACCTACGTCGAGCTGTCGAACCTCGAGGCCTGGGAGGCCGCTACCCAGTCCAACACCCGGCTGTACTTCTGCGAGACGCCCTCCAACCCGCTCGGCGAGGTGGTGGACATCGCCGCGCTGGCGGCGATCGCGCATCGTCATGACGCGCTGCTGGCGGTGGACAACTGCTTCTGTACGCCGATCCTGCAGCGTCCACTGGATCTGGGGGCCGACCTCATCATTCACTCGGCGACCAAGTTCCTCGACGGCCAGGGCCGCTGCCTGGGCGGCGCGGTGGTGGGCGACGCCGAGCGCGTCGGCAAGGACGTCTACGGCTTCCTGCGCACTGCCGGCCCGACCCTGTCGCCGTTCAACGCCTGGGTGTTCCTGAAGGGGCTGGAGACCCTGGCCCTGCGCATGCGTGCCCACAGCGACAATGCCCTGGCCCTGGCGCAGTGGCTGCAGGCCCACCCGAAGGTCACGGCGGTGCATTACCCGGGGCTCGAATCCCACCCGCAGCATGCGATCGCGAAGCGCCAGCAAAGCGGCTTCGGCGGCGTGCTGAGCTTCGAGGTCGCCGGCGGGCGCGAGGCCGCCTGGTCGGTGATCGACGCCACGAGGTTCCTGTCGATCACCGCGAACCTGGGCGATGCCAAGACCACCATCACCCATCCGGCCACCACTACTCACGGTCGCGTGGACCCGGACAAGCGCGAGGCCCAGGGCATCACCGAGGCCCTGGTGCGGGTCGCCGTGGGGCTGGAGTCGGTCGCCGACATCCAGCGCGACCTGGCCCGCGGGCTCGACGCCCTGTGACAGGACTTGCCTGACGGGCGGGCACGGCGCGGCGTTGCATCGGCCTGCATCCGTCGTGGTGCCCCGGGAGGTCAAGGTGGTGTGCATGCTGGCACTTCGCCTGTCGGGAGGCTACAACTCGGGAAGAGTGTCCGGCCGGGCGGCCGGTCGACGATCCGGGTCAATGACCGTGCAGGAGAGGCTCGATGATGCAGGCGTCCTCGCAGTGGAGAGAGGCGGTGGTGATCGTCCCCGGCATGGGGTCGGACCACTGCGCGGGGATCGTCCGCGCGGCACTGGAGAAGACCCCGGGCGTGGCCTCGGTGGGGACCAATATCGCCCGCCACCGGGTGACGGTGGGATACGATCCCGAGCAGGTGGACCCGGATGGGTTGCGGGCTGCCGTGGAGGGGGCCGGCTACGACGTCGCCCGGGTCGAGGGTGAAACGGGCGCCACGGGTACGGTGCGTCTGGTGGTGCCCGGCATGGGGTCGGATCACTGCACGGGGATCGTGCGCGGTGCGATCGAGAAGCTGGACGGCATCCAGGCGGTGCGCACCAACATCGGTGACCACCGTGTGACCGTGGAAACCGGTCCCGGAGGCCCCGACGCCGAGGCCCTGCGCGCCGCGGTCGAGGGCGCCGGTTATGACGTGGCGGCGGTGGAGACCGAGGAGGCCGGCAGCGAGGCGGACGACGCCGAGATTGACGCCGCCTACCTGAAGCAGGCCTGGCGCCGGCTGTGGATCGCGATGATCCCGACCATCGCGATCATGGTCCTGATGATGGTCCACATGTTCTGGCAGCCGATCCCCGGCTATCTGCTGATCATCGCCGTGCTGGCCTTCCCGGTGGTGTTCATGGCCGGGGGTGCGGCCACCCACCGTTCGTCCTGGCGCGCGCTGAAAAGCGGCAGTCTGAACATGGACGTGCTGATCTCCATGGGCTCGCTGCCGCCCTACCTGCTGGGGCTGATCGGCTTCGTCTACCCGATGACCTCGTTCATCGAGATGGCCGCGACCATCATGGCCTTCCACATGCTCGGGCGGTACCTGGAGTACCGCGCCAAGGGCGAGGCCTCCTCCGCGATCCGCAAGCTGCTGGATCTGGGCGCGAAGACCGCCCGGGTCGAACGCGACGGCGAAGAGGTCGAGGTGCCGGTGAAAGCGCTGCAGGTGGGCGAGGTGATGATCGTGCGCCCGGGCGAGAAGATCCCCACCGATGGCGAGGTGGTCGCCGGCGAGAGCACGGTGGACGAATCCATCGCCACCGGCGAGTCGGTGCCGGTGGACAAGGGCGAGGGCGATAGCGTGCTCGGCGCGACCCTGAACCAGCAGGGGCGGCTGAAGGTGCGCGCGACCCGCGTGGGGGCCGACACCTTCCTGTCGCAGGTGATCCGTCTGGTGAACGAGGCCCAGGGCTCGCGGGTGCCGGTGCAGGAGCTGGCGGACCGCATCACCGCGCGCTTCGTGCCGGCGGTGCTGGTGATCGCGCTGGCGGCGTTCGCGGCCTGGCTGGCGTTCTCCGGGGCGCTGCAGCCGATCCTGATCTGGGGCGAGGGCTTCCTGCCCTGGGTCGACGCCGAGCGCCCGCCCATCGTGCTGGCCATCCTCGCGGCCATCGCCGTGCTGGTCATCGCCTGCCCCTGCGCGCTGGGGCTGGCCACACCCACCGCCCTGATGGTCGGTTCCGGCATGGGGGCCGAGCGCGGGGTGCTGGTCCGCTCGGGCTCCGCGATCCAGACGCTGAAGGACATCCGCGTGATCGTGCTCGACAAGACCGGGACCCTCACCCGCGGGCAGCCGGCACTGACCGACGTGGTCGCCGCCGAGGGCTTCGATGACGCTCGTGTGCTGCAAGCGGCCGCGGCCGTGGAGGCCGGCTCCGCGCACCCGCTGGCCGAGGCCATCGTGCAGGGCGCGCGCGACCGGGGGCTGACGGTCGCCGAGGTCGACCGGTTTCAGTCGCACACCGCGCGCGGGGTGGAGGCCCGCCTCGACGGGGAGCGCGTCCTGGTCGGCAGCCAGCGGCTGCTGGAGGAGCAGGGCCTGGATCCGTCCGGCCTGCTGGAATCGCTGCGGCAGTTCGAAGATGCCGGGAAGACCGCGATGCTGGTGGCCATCGGCGATCGACCGGCCGGCATCGTCGCGGTCGCCGACACCCTCAAGGATGAGTCGCAGAGCGCCATCGAACAGCTGCATGCCCTCGGCATCCGCTGCGTGATGGTCACCGGCGACAACGAGCGCACCGCGAAGGCCGTGGCCGCGCAGGTGGGGATCGACGAGGTCCGCGCCGGCGTGCTTCCGGAGGGCAAGGTCGAGGCGATCCGCGAACTGCAGGCGGAGTACGGCGACCACGTGGCGATGGTGGGCGACGGCATCAACGATGCCCCGGCCCTGCAGCAGGCCAATGTCGGCATCGCGATCGGGGCCGGGGCGGATGTGGCCATCGAGGCCGCCGACGTCACCCTGGTGCGCGGCGAGCTGACCAGGGTGGTCGAGGCCGTACAGCTCTCGCGCCTGACCTTCCGCAAGATCGTGCAGAACCTGTTCTGGGCCTGGGGCTACAACTCCGCCGCGATCCCCATCGCTGCAGTCGGTCTGCTGCACCCGATGATCGGCGTGATCGCGATGACCGCCAGCTCGCTGTCGGTCATCGGCAACTCCATCCTGCTGCGTCGCAGCATGCCGACCGACGAGCGCTGAACGAGTATCCTTGGCCGCCATGAGTCAGCCGATCAACAATCCCGGGGGTCCCGATCTCTACCGTGTGGCCGAAACGGCGCTGCGCGAGAGCGATCCCGAGGCCAAGTGCGAGCGCGTGCTGGCGCTGATGGACGCCTGGTGGGCCGATGAGCTGAAGGCGCTCGCCAGTTCCGGGCCGGAACGGTTGGAGGTGCCCGGGCGTCCGGAACGGCCGGTGCTGGTGCACCCGAAGGATCTGCCGCGGCGCGGATTGCACACGACGGCCGGGCGGGTGGCGCTGGTGCATGCGGTCGCGCATATCGAGTTCAACGCGATCAACCTGGCGCTGGATGCCGTGTATCGCTTTCGTGATATGCCGGCACCCTTTGTCAGCGACTGGCTGCAGGTGGCGGTCGAGGAGGCGCGTCATTTCCGGTTGCTGCGTGCGCGGCTCCACGAGCTGGGGGCGGACTACGGCGACCTGCCGGCCCACAACGGGCTGTGGGAGGCCGCACTCGCGACCGACCACGATGTGATGATCCGCATGGCCCTGGTGCCGCGGGTGCTGGAGGCGCGCGGGCTGGACGTGACCCCGGGCATGATCGAGCGTCTGACGGCGGCGGGCGATCACGCCACCGTGGCGCTGCTGGAGATCATACAGCGCGAGGAGGTTGCCCACGTGGCGATCGGCACGCGCTGGTTCCGCGAGCTGGCCCACGCACGCGGGCTCGATCCCGAGCCGCTGTTCCTCGAGCTGCTGGCCGAACACATGCCGGGGCGGGTCCGCCCGCCGTTCGCGCACGAGGCCCGCCTGGCGGCGGGGTTCACCGAGTCGGAGATGGGGGCGCTGGAGGCGCAGGGGCGGCGCTGAAGCAGCCCCGGGGTAACCCGCGACAGTCTCAGGCGTGGAGCAGGTGTGCGGGGTAGGGCGTTTCGTCCAGCTGGCGCAGGACCGGGCCTTCCGGGCCGAGCTCCAGGAAGCCGGGGTGCTCGTCCCAGGCCGGCAGCACGCAGCGCTGACGCGGCTGGCCGGCGACCTCCAGATCGTGGATCGCGGGGCGGTGGGTGTGTCCGTGGATCAGCAGCGGCACGTCGCCGTCGCGAAAGGTCGCGGCCACGGCCTCGCCATTCACGTCGGTGATTGCGGCGGCCTTCATCTGCCCGTTGTGTCGGCTGGCCTCGCGCATGGTCTCGGCGCGTGTAATGCGCTGTTCCAGTGGCTGGGCGAGGAAATCCCGTTGCCAGGCCTCGCTGCGCACCATCTGGCGAAAGGCCATGTGTTCGCTGTCGTCGGTGCACAGGGAGTCGCCGTGCATCAGCAGGGCCGGGCCGCAGGGCAGCGTGGCGTGCAGCGGCTCGGGGGCGAGGGTCATGCCGGCGCGGGCCGCGTAGTCCGGGCCCACGAGGAAGTCGCGGTTGCCATGGATGAACACGACCGGCGCCTCCAGCGCGGAGAGCGCCGCCGCCAGTTGCTCTGCCGCCGGATGCGAGGCGTCGTCGCCGACCCAGTACTCGAACAGGTCGCCCAGGATGTACAGGGCCGAGGCGGCCCGCGCCGGGCCGTCGAGGAACGCCAGCGCGGCGTTCAGCGTCGGGCCGGGTTCGCGCTCCAGGTGCAGGTCGGAGATGACCAGGGCGGGCGCGGTCTCGCTCACGGGATCAGTCGGCGCGGCGGGCGCTTTCCAGGACCACGGGTTCCTGCGGCACGTCCTGATGCATGCCGGAACGGCCGGTGGGCACGCCCTCGATGGTGCGCACGACATCCATGCCCTCGACCACTTCGCCGAACACCGTGTACCCCCAGCCCTGCGGGTTGGGTGCGGTGTGGTTGAGGAAGTCGTTGTCGTTGACGTTGACGAAGAACTGCGCGGTGGCCGAATGCGGGTCCTGGGTGCGGGCCATGGAGACCGCGCCGACCTTGTTCTTCAGGCCGTTGTCCGCCTCGTTGCGGATCGGGTCGCGCGTGGGCTTCTGGCGCATGTCCTTGTCCATGCCGCCGCCCTGGACCATGAAGCCGGGGATCACGCGGTGGAACAGCGTGCCGTCGTAGAAGCCGTCGTCGACGTACTGCAGGAAGTTGGCGACGGTCTCCGGCGCCGCTTCGGCGTCGAGTTGCAGGACGATGCGGCCGTGCGTGGTTTCAAGCGCGACCTTGGGGCTGGATTCGGCCATGAGGGCTCCCGGAAAACTGAGGACGAGGATCAGGAGGGCCGCGGCGATGCCGGCCGGCGGAACAGGACGGGGCATGACGACACTCCGGAATCAGGAGCCGGCATGGTAACCGGGGACCCCCGCCGGTTCCAGTCGGCCCGCGTCCCGCGTCCCGCTGCCCGCCTCCCGTCATCGCGAGTCCCGAAGCTCTCTCCCCTCGTCATCGCGAGTCGCAAAGCCCTCGCCCTCGTCATCGCGAGTCGCGCAGCGACGTGGCGATCTCCATCCGCAGCCACCTGATCCTGCGCGCAAGCCAGCCCCGGCCAATTGCCGCGTCGCCTTCGGCTCCTCGCAATGACGGGGGGAGAGCTGCGGTTCCTCGCTGATGACGAGGGCGAGGGCTTTGCGACTCGCGATGACCGGGGCACGAATGGCCTGGCGCGAGCGCCCCTCGAGACGGGTGGTGCTGGTCGCACCGGGGTGGCTCGGCTACCATGCGCGCCATGACGACAACCGTGACCCGCACCCGTTTTGCGCCCAGTCCCACCGGGCTGCTGCACCTTGGCAATCTGCGCACCGCGCTGTTCAGCGCCCTGCTGGCGCGGGCGCGCGGCGGGCATTTCCTGCTGCGTATCGAGGACACCGATGCGGAACGCTCGCGTGCGGAGTTCGTCGAGGCGCTGCAGCAGGATCTGCAGTGGCTGGGGCTGAACTGGGACGAAGGATACGGCGCGGCCGCCGGCGACGCCGGCCCCTATGCCCAGTCGCAGCGTACGGGACTCTACCAGGCCTACTACGACCGGCTGATCGAGGCCGGCCTGGCGTATCCCTGTTTCTGCACGCCGGAAGAACTGGAGCGCGGGCGCAAGCGCATGCGTGCCCAGGGCAAGCCGCCGCGTTATCCCGGCACCTGTGCCGGACTGGACCCGGAGGAGGCGCGACGCCGCGAGGCCGAAGGGCAGCGTCCGACCCTGCGTTTCCGCGTGCCGCTGGGGCGCACGGTGCGCTTCGAGGACGGAGTGCGCGGCGCGGTGAAGTTCCGCACCGACGAGATCGGCGACTTCGTGATCCGGCGCTCGGACGGTACGCCGGCGTTCTTCTTCTCCAACGCGGTGGACGATGCCCTGATGGGGGTAACCGACGTGGTGCGCGGCGAGGATCACATCGCCAACACCCCGCGCCAGCTGCTGTTGCTGGAGGCGCTGGAACTGCCGGCGCCCGGCTATCACCACCTGCCGCTGGTCAACGGCGACGACGGGGCTCCGCTGTCCAAGCGCAACGGTTCGGCCAGCATCCGCGAACTGCGCGAGGCCGGGGTGCTGCCGCTGGCGATCCTCAACCACCTCGCGCGGCTGGGTCATCGTTACGAGGAGGAGGGCCTGCTGTCGCTGGAGGGGCTGGCGCAGGGGTTTGACCCGGGGCGCATCGGCCATTCCGCCGCGCGCCACGACCCGCGCCAGCTGGAACACTGGCAGGCCGAGGCCCTGCGCGCGCTGTCGGACACGGATCTGCAGGCGCATCTCGCGGGGCTGGGCGTGCTGGAGCCGCTGCCGGAGGCCGGGCGCGCGGAGTGGGTTGCGCTGGCGCGCGACAACATCGCATCGGTCGAAGACGCGCGGTGCTGGGTGGCCGCGTTCGCCGAGGATCCGCCGCCGTTGAGCCAGGCGGCCCGCGGGGAGATCGAGGCCGCCGGGCCGGCGCTGTTCGAGGTCGCGCTGGAGGCGCTGGATACCAGCAGGGATTTCTCCGAAATGGCGAAGGCCGCGGGAGCGGCGACGGGTCGCAAGGGGCGCGGCCTGTTCATGCCGCTGCGCGCGGCGCTGTCCGGACAGACCTTCGGGCCGGAGCTGCCGCGCATCCGCGAATATCTGGGCCCGGAGCGCACCCGGGTCCGGCTGCAGGCCGCGCGCGACGTGGCGGCCGCGGCCGCCGACTGATCCGCCGGGTCGGCGGGGTGGCCGTTCAGGCCGCCTCGTGGGTGCCGAACGCGCGCGCCCGCAGGGTGTTGTCCAGCAGCATGGCGACCGTCATCGGGCCCACGCCGCCGGGGACTGGGGTGATCCAGTCCGCGCGCTCCGCCGCGCCGTCGAATTCCACGTCGCCGCACAGCGTGCCGTCATCGCGCCGGTTGATGCCGATGTCGATGACCGTGGCGCCGGGCTTGATCCAGTCGGGCTTGACCAGCCCGGGCTTGCCCGCCGCGGCCACCAGGATGTCGGACTGGCGGGCGATGGCCGCGGTATCCGGGGTGAACCGGTGGCAGATCGTCGGCGTGGCGCCGGCCAGCAGGAGTTCCAGCGCCATTGGCCGGCCAACGATGTTGGAGGCGCCGATGATGCAGGCCGTGCGCCCCTTGAACGGCTCCTCGATATGCCGCAGCAGCTGGATGACGCCCCAGGGCGTGCAGGGCCGCAGGCGCGGGATGCGCGCCACCAGCCGCCCGACGTTGTAGGGGTGGAAGCCGTCCACGTCCTTGGCCGGGGAGATGCGCTCGATGATGGTCTCCGGGTCGATGTGCTCCGGCAGCGGCAGCTGGACCAGGATCCCGTCGATGGTGCGGTCGGCGTTGAGCTGGTCGATCAGCGCCAGCAGATCGGTCTGCGGCGTGCCCGACGGCAGGTCGTAGGAGTGCGAGACCACGCCGACCTGTTCACAGGCCTTGCGCTTGTTGCGCACGTACACCTGCGAAGCCGGATCGGCCCCCACCAGGACCACAGCGAGACCCGGCGGGCGCAGATCGCGCGAGGTCATGGATTCGATCTCGGTGGCGATGCGGGCGCGGTGGGTCTGCGCGATGGCGCGTCCGTCGATGGTCTGGGCTGTCATTCGGTCTCGTCCGGCAGGAGGGCTGAACGCGATGATCCCATGGCACAGCCGGGTCCTCAAGGAAGGTCGGACACGATCCCCGGGGGCTGCGATGCGGGCCATGGCTTGACCCGGGGGCCTCCCGGCGCTACGATTTCGCACTCGCTGTGCAGGACCCATTGCGGGAACGGCTCGACGGGGTATAGCGCAGTCTGGTAGCGCGCCTGCTTTGGGAGCAGGATGTCGGGGGTTCAAATCCCTCTACCCCGACCATGGCGGACGCAACCGGCTGGAACAACCCGGATGCCCGGCGGCAAACGCGCTCGTAGCTCAACCGGATAGAGCACCGGCCTTCTAAGCCGGCGGTTGCAGGTTCGAGTCCTGCCGGGCGCGCCAGAGCCCGGATCGGCAATGGCCGAAGCAGTGAAACAATACGGTGGTGACCGTAGCTCAGTTGGTAGAGTCCCGGATTGTGACTCCGGTTGTCGTGGGTTCGAGTCCCATCGGTCACCCCATCCCTCGTTTGTACTCGTCCGTACCGGGGGCCGTTAGCTCAATTGGTAGAGCAGTGGACTCTTAATCCATTGGTTGAAGGTTCGATTCCTTCACGGCCCACCATCCTTGTCTTTATTTCTGCATCCTGGCCCGAGCTGTCTGGCAGCTCCCGGACGGGGAGATCGTGAACGCCCCGGCGGCCACTAGCCTCGAGGCCGCGCCATGAGTGCCCCCCCGCATGCGTACCCCACCGGCGGTATGGCCCCGGAGCCGGATCGCGCCGTGCTACATTGATGGATACTCCGGTGTGGAACACGATCAATGACGGCTGCCCTGACAATCGAGACGATCGCCGAGCGGGTGAAAAGGGTATTCGCGCGCTACCGTGAAGTGGATGCGGTCTTTCTGTTCGGCTCTCGCGCGGAGGGTCGGGCGCGGGAGGGCAGTGACATCGATCTTGCGCTGGTCGGCCCCGCCGGGGCGATCGAGCCGCGCCGCCTGGACATCCTGACGGATCTGGCGCGGGAAGGGCTGGATGCGGTGGATCTGGTGCTGCTCGATGGCGCGGATCCGGCATTGCGTTTCGAGGCCGTACGGCCGAACTGCCTGTTGCATGCCGGGCCCGACTTCGATCGGGGCAGTTACTACTCGCTTGCGCTGCGGGAATACTTCGATTTCGAACCCTACCTCCGTGTCCAGCGCGAGGCCCTGAAGGAAAGGCTGCTCGATGGTCAGGCCTGAGGTCATCCGCAGGCGCATCGAGGCCGTCTCGGAGAACCTCGAGGTCCTCGAACGGCTTGCGCGGTACGACGAGGACGAGTTCCTCGCTGACCCGGAGCATTACGGTAGCGCCGAACGCTTCCTCCAGCTTGCGCTGGAAGCGCTGCTGGACATGGGCAGCCACGTGATCGCGGACAATGGTCTGGGCTCGGTGAACCAGGGGCGGGACATCCCCCGTCTGTTCCGCGAACACGGGTACATTGACAGCGCGCTGGAAGAAAAATGGTTGCGGATGATCGGTTTCCGAAACATCCTGGTCCATGCCTACCTGCAGCTGGATCGCAGGCAGGTGTACCGGGTCCTGCGCAGTGACCTCGCTGACATTCGTGCCCTGCAGCGGACATTCGCGAGTTTCCTCTGACCGCGCGGGTGTCGTCTGCGTGCGCGCGCAGGGCTGTTACCGCTCCTCGCGGAATTCTCGCGCCGTGCGGCTGGCCGTCTCGCGTTTGTCCTCGATGCGCTGGCGGTCGCGCTCGCTGGCGTCCCCCGCCTCCAGGGCCACCTCGAACTGCCGCACGGCTTCTTCGTACTGTCCGCGATGGAAGAAATACTCGGCCATGGTTTCGTGGCGCAGAGCCTCGCGGCCGGCCTCGCTGGCGATGTCCGCCTGCAGGCGCAGCAGGGCCGGCTCCGGTGCTTCGGTTTCGCGAATCATGCGCGAGGTGATCCGCAGGGCCTGGTCGTAGTTTCCAAGGTCGCGCTGGACGCGGGCCATGCGCTCGCGCACCACCGGGTGGCCGGGGTAGACGGTGTCCAGGTCCTCGAGGCTGTTGAGGGCTGCTTCGTGTTCCCCGGTTGCGCGTTCCACGGCGATCCGCGCCAGTTCCAGGGTGAGTGTGGGGGCGTCGGGCGCGTCGATACGGTCCAGGAGCTGGCGGGCCTCGCGCGGATTGTCGCGTTCAAGCTGTGCGATGGCGCCCCCGTACAGCTCGGCGGCGGAGGCATCCTCGCCGATCCGGTCCAGCGCGCGCCGCGGATCGCTCAGCGCCCGGGCACGGGCCTGCATCCAGGCGAATTCGGGTCCCTGGTTGCGCACGCCTTCGGGCTTGTCGCGCGCACGGTTGCGCGCATCGGTGATGCGGTCGAGCGTGACCGGATGGGTGCGCAGATATTCGGGTACCGCGTCGCCCGCCCCCCGGGAAAGCTCCTGCATGCGCTCGAAGAAATCGGCCATCGCATCAGCGTCGAAATCGCTGGCGGCCAGGATGCGCATGCCGACGCGGTCGGCTTCCGCCTCGTTGGCGCGCGTGAAGTTGATCCGGGACTGCATGCCGCTGGCGACGCCGCCGGTGATCACCGCCTGACCGAGCTGCGGGTCGATCCCCGCTGCGAGGACCCCGGCGAGGATCGCCAGGCCGGTGCGAAAATTGACCTCGCGCCCGCGCGCGAACATGCGTGCGAGGTGGCGCTGGGTGACATGCGCGATCTCGTGCGCCATGACCGCGGCCAGCTCCGCCTCGTCCCGCGTCTCCAGCATCAGCCCGGTGTGGACACCGATGATGCCGCCCGGCATCGCAAAGGCGTTGACCTGATCGTTGTCGATCGGGATGAAGTGGAAGGTGATGCGTTCGCCGTCACTGTGGCTGGCAAGCTGGCGGCCCAGCGATTCCACGTAGAAGCGGATTTCCGCATCGTCCACGACCGGCAGGGAGCGGCGTACTTCGCGCAGCAGGGAGCGGCCGAGCTCGCTTTCTTCGGCGGGTGTCAGGACGCCGCCCGAGGCTTCGCCGAGGCGCGGGAGGGAGGTATCCGCAGAGGTGCTCGCCGGTGTCAGAAAGAGCACCAGAAGAAGCGGGATCAGGAGCGTGAGGAAGATCTTTTTCATGACACGGGGGCCGGCGCTGTGCCGGCCCCCGCAGCGTGGTGCTGCCGCTTGCGGGTTACTTGCCCAGGCCGGGGGCCGAGGAGTAAGCCCGCATGCTGTCGCGGTCCTTCCACAGTTTCGGATCCAGCACGGAATCGGGGACCATGAACTTCTTGCGGTCCAGAACCTTGTGGGTGCGTGCAATCTTCACCACGTCGTCGTACTTGAGCTTGAACAGCAGGCCCACGTCGCCGCCGGAGGTGTAACGAACGATCATGTGATCGTCCTCCATGCGATGGACGTAGATGTTCGCCGGGCGCAGCTTGCCCTGAGCGTCCTTCATCGTCACGGCGTAGTGGCCGTCTACCTGGAAATCACTCTTTTCCACCGGAAAATCCTCCGCAGGACTGTTTAGGCGGGCGTGACCTTACCACGTCTGACCGCCGCGGGCGAGACCGGTTCCCTCGGCCGGCGTTGCCGAATGGTAACGTCAGTCGCCCGCAGCCATTTGCAATTGTGCGCGGTTTCGATATGCTCCGCGCCCACCGTGTGCGTGGCCTTTATGCATGGGTAGCGCGCACCTGCTACACCGCCCGGACGTTAACCGGAAACTGGAGCTGGCCGTGTACGGATTCTCGGAAATCACCCCGGATGAACTGGAACAGTGGCGCGCGGAAGGTCGAGCCTTCCGTCTGGTGGACGTGCGCCAGCCGGGCGAGACCGGACGCGGGGTGATCCCCGGCGCCGAACTCGTGCCGCTGGCGGCGGTGCCGCCGCGCAAGGACGAGTTCACCGAGGACGAAGTCCCCGTGGTGTTCTACTGCCAGAGCGGGGCGCGTTCGGCGCAGGCCTGCGCCTTCATGTCCCAGCAGGGCGTGGAGGGCGTTTACAACCTGCGGGGCGGCATCATGGGCTGGGCGCAGTCCGGCCGCTCGATTGTCACGCCCGATTAGCATCTGGTTGTATTCCGATTCCGTTTCCCCTATAAGGGGGAGTTCGGCGGATCCACGACCGGTAACGGTCAACCATTACGAAGACTCACAAAGGAGAGAAAGCCATGGCCAACTTCGATCAAGAGCTCGACGCCTCCGGCCTGAACTGCCCGCTGCCCATCCTGCGTGCCAAGAAGGCGCTGGCCTCCATGGACGCCGGTCAGGTGCTGCACATCATCGCCACCGATCCGGGCGCGGTGAAGGACTTCGAGGCGTTCTCCAAGCAGACCGGCAACGAACTGATGGAGCACAAGGAAGAGGGCGGCAAGTTCTACTTCCTGGTCAAGAAGGCCTGAGGTCTCCTGACGCATCGAAGCCCGGGTCCGGTCCCGCGAACGGCCCCGGGCTGCCGGTAGACGCGGTTACCGTGAGGTAACTGGATTGATGCCTGGACCCGATCTAGGCTGGCTGCAAGGTCCGTACAAAAGAGGCCTGCTCGCCCACAGCGAAGAGGTGACATATGGCGACATATGCTGAGATGCAGCAAATCTTCGACGACATCCGCGGAGATTTTCGCTACGACCATGATCTCAACGGCTGCCTGAACTGCGGGATCTGCACGGCGACGTGCCCTTCCGCCCAGTTCTACGACTATTCCCCGCGCGAGATCGTCCAGCTGCTCTGGACCGAGAACGTCGAGCAGATCTACGACGCGATGCAGGAAAAGATCTGGGCCTGCGCCCAGTGCATGACCTGCGCCGCCCGCTGCCCGTTCAAGAACTCCCCCGGCGGTCTCGTCGCGATCATGCGCGAGGTGGCCATCAAGCACGAGATGCAGTCGGCCAAGGACGTGCTTCGTCCGTTCGGGCGCGTGATGCTCAAGCTGATCACGACGGGTAACCAGCTTTCGCCCGACATGATCCAGCCCGATCACTTCCCGGACTGGGGTCCCAACATCCAGAAGGTGGAAGGCGATCTCCAGGTCCTGCGCAAGGCCATCCCGGTGAAGACTCTGCAGACCGTGGAAACCGCCTGGGAGGTCTCGCTCAAGACCTCGGTCGAGATGTACACCATCTGGGAAATGACCGGCGTTCTGAAGTCCCTCGAACTGATGGATGAAAACCTCTTCGACGTGATCGAGGACTTCATCGACGAGAAGCGCGAGGATTACGAAGACTGGCTCGAGGAGCAGGAAGAGGAAGACGACGAGTAATCGTCTCTGTCCCTCCGGTTCCGCGACATCAGGAGAAGCGTTATGAGTGAACAGACCCCAGGCAATCACAACCAGAACGGTGAAGGTGCCGGCGCCGGCGCCATGAAGCCGGGCTATCACAACACCGACGGCCAGGGAGTTGCCGGTCACGGTTCTTTCTTCCAGGCGACCGATCTGTCGCAGGAAGAAGCCGTCAAGGCCACCGACTGGGTGCGCAAGCACGTCGACCGCCGCACCATCGACCTCGGCGACCGCATGGATGACGTCCGCGAGCACATGTACGAGCTCGAGAAGGACGGTCAGATCATTATCCACCGCATCACCGACGGTCACGAGCCGGCGACCGTGCAGACCCTGTTCGGCTGGGACAAGCAGGTCCCGACCAAGCAGCTGTGGCACCACAAGTCCTGTGGCCAGTGCGGCAACATCCCGGGCTATCCGACATCGCTGCTGTGGTTCATGAACCAGTTCGGCTTCGAACCCGGCAAGGACTACCTCGACGAGACCGACCAGACGTCCTGCACCGCGTGGAACTACCACGGTTCCGGCATCGGCAACGTCGAGTCGCTGGCCGCGGTATTCCTGCGTAACTTCCACCAGGCCTACGTCTCCGGCAAGCAGCACGGCCACGACCTGGGCCACTTCTATCCGCTGGTCCACTGCGGCACCTCCTTCGGCAACTACAAGGAGATCCGCAAGTTCCTGGTGGAGTCCGCGGAACTGCGCGAGAAGGTCACCAAGATCCTCGGCAAGCTGGGCCGTCTGGTCGACGGCAAGCTCGTGATCCCTGAAGAGATCATCCACTACTCCGAGTGGGTCCACGTGATGCGCAACCGCATCGCGTCCGAGCTGCAGACCATCGACGTGTCCAACATCCGCACCACCGCCCACGTGGCCTGCCATTACTACAAGATGGTGCACGAGGACGCGGTCTACGATCAGTCCGTGCTGGGCGGCAACCGTACCGCCATCATCACCTCCACCGCCCAGGCACTGGGTGCTCAGGTGATCGACTACTCCACCTGGTACGACTGCTGCGGCTTCGGCTTCCGGCACATCATCTCCGAGCGTGAGTTCACCCGCTCGTTCACGATGGACCGCAAGATCCGGGTGGCACGCGAAGAGGCCAATGCCGACGTGATGCTGGCCAACGACACCGGCTGCGTCACGACCATGGACAAGAACCAGTGGATCGGCAAGGCGCATAACCAGAACTTCCAGATCCCGATCATGGCGGAAGTCCAGTTCGCGGCCCTGGCCTGCGGCGCGGATCCGTTCAAGATCGTCCAGCTGCAGTGGCACGCGTCGCCCTGCGAAGATCTGGTCGAGAAGATGGGCATGTCCTGGTCCGAAGCCAAGAAGACCTTCCAGGAGTACCTCAAGGAGGTCGAGGCCGGGAACATCGAATACCTCTACAATCCTGAACTCGCATACGGGGGCAAGGTGTGATGCAAGATACTGTACTGGTTGTTGGCGGAGGTCCGGCGGGCCTGTCCGCCGCCGCGAACGTGACCTCGGCCGGCTACAAGGCCGTCATGGTCGAAAAGGAAGACGTCCTGGGCGGTGCCCCGATCCTGTCGGGCTATGCCAAGCTGGTCCCCTCCGGCGAGTGGGCTTCCGAGGCGATTGGCCGCATGGTCAAGCGCGTCGAGGACGACTCCAGCGTGGCCGTGCACAAGAGTGCCAAGGTCGAGAAGCTGGACGGCGAGGCGGGCAACTTCACCGCCACGCTGACCAATGGCGAAACCGTGCAGGCCGGCTCGGTCGTGCTGGCCACCGGCTTTACCCACTTCGACTCCATCAACAAGCCGGAGTGGGGCTTCGGCACCTACGAGGACGTGCTGACCACCACCCAGGTGGAACAGATGGTCGCCTCGGGCAACATCGCCTGCCCCTCCGACGGCCGTGTGCCGGAGCGGGTCTGCATCCTGCTGTGCGTGGGCTCGCGTGACCGCCAGATCGGTCGCGAGTGGTGCTCCAAGATCTGCTGCACCGTGTCCGCGAACATGGCCATGGAGATCAAGGAACTGTCCCCCGAGACCGACGTGTTCATCTACTACATGGACATCCGTACC
The DNA here is from genome assembly GCF_000381205.1 of Thioalkalivibrio sp. ALE11. Lineage (NCBI taxonomy): Bacteria > Pseudomonadati > Pseudomonadota > Gammaproteobacteria > Chromatiales > Ectothiorhodospiraceae > Thioalkalivibrio > Thioalkalivibrio sp. ALE11. The sequence goes on from NZ_KB906166.1 coordinate 123,758, forward strand.
TTCGGTCTGTACGAGGACAAGTACTACTGGAAGTCCCAGGAAGAGTTCAAGACCAAGTTCGTCAAGGCGCGTATCGCCGAAGTGACGTCCTCCGGTGACGGCCGCCTGCTGGTCAAGGGCGAGGACACCCTGGTCAAGCGCCCGATCGTGATCCCGTTCGACATGGTCGTGCATGCGATCGGCATGGACCCCAACGCCGACAACCCGGAGATCTCCCAGGTGTTCGGCGTTGGTCTCGAGAAGCACGGCTTCCTCGAGAAGGCCGAGCAGTACACCAACACCTGCGGTACCACGCGCAAGGGCATCTATGCCTGCGGCGCGGCGTACGGCCCCGAGACGATCGACGACTCGATCGCCCAGGGTGCGGCCGCGGGTGGCCGGGCCGTGGCGGACCTGCATGCGCTGGTTCAGAAAGCCGGCTGAGGTGGTCAAGGACGAGGCGGTGCCGGATCTGACGCCGGTACCGCCTCGTGTCACCTTTGACAGGGACATCCTTGCAACGAAGCTGAACACGCTGCAGGAGAACATCGCCGACGCCGGCGGGGTTCAGGGATTGCAGACCTTCATTGAGGCGCTGCAGTCCAAACACGAGGTGTTCGCCGAGGTCGTCGCGAAGGGTGACGAGATCGACGATGCCGACGTGCGGACCCTGGGGGGCCTGGTGTTCTCGGTGCGGCGCAAGCTGGGGCCGCTGCTGGCGGAGCGTCAGGGCGCGGTGGTCGAAGGCGTACGCAGTCTGGTACGGCCGGATGTTCATCCGGATGAACGGGTGCAGGCCTTCGCCGATCTCGCCGGCGACGATCGCAAGCTGCGGCGCGGACTGTGGGACTTCGGTTCGGAGATCCTGCACTTCGCGGATCCGGAGGCGCTGCCGCTGGCCAATCGCTGGGTGTGGGACTCCGGTACCACGGCCGGCGCGATGCGGGAATTCATCCGCGGGAACGACACCCTGCGGGAGATCCCGATCGACGACGGCTATGCAGCGCTGCTGGGCATGCGGCAATGGTTCTACGAGGCCCTGCACGACATGGGGTTCTATCGGGATCTCCATTTCGTGACGGATCTGCTCTGGGTGCAGGCGTATTCCGACTACGCCAAGTCGCTGTCGATGAGCCTGGGGCTGATCGATGCCCAGTTCGGGGCCCGCGAGGATCCGCTGGAGCTTGTGGTGAAACTGCTCGGGATCGATTCTCCCGAGGGGCGCCTGAAGGGCGAGCAGGCTTCGTTGCACTGAATAATAACTGAATCGAGTTTGAGCCTGGTTGGACAGGTTTTCGGAGAGACGTCATGGCAATACACGAGAAGGCACTGATCGAGGACGAGCGGCTCCAGCAGCACGACGAGCTGGTGGTCGACGGCGTGGACGTGTCCGGGCACTGGAACACCATGATTGCCCCGCGCACGGTCCGCGACTACGACGACGATTTCGAGAAGAAGATCCAGAGCTACACCGGCGGCGAGTACGTGCACCGCTGCTGGCAGTGCGGGTCCTGCACCAACTCCTGCACCATGTATGCGCAGAACGTGCAGTTCAATCCGCGCTACTGGATCTACCTGACCCGCCTTGGCATGAAGGAAGAGCTGGTCAAGGACAAGGACATCATCTGGCAGTGCGTGTCGTGCAACAAGTGCACCAACATCTGCCCCAAGGACGTGAAGCCCGAGGGCGTGATGAAGGCGCTGGCGCACTGGATGGAGGAAGAGGGCATCACCGAAAAGGCCCCCTCCACGATGTTCGACGAAGAGTTCGCCGACCAGATCTACAAGACCGGTCGGATTGAAGACGGCAAGGTCATGCAGAACTTCTTCAAGAAGTCCGGCCAGCCGCTGGTCCAGGAATGGCTGAAGGTGTTCATCTTCCGCATGATGAAGCACCTGCCGGTGAAGCACCTGATGGCGATGGGCTTCAATACCGTACATACGCCGCGCACCAAGTCCTGGGGCAAGACCGGGGACGTGCTGAAGAACTACGTGCGCGAACAGAAGGAGGCCGCTCATGGCTAAGGTTGCTTACTATCCCGGGTGTGCCCTCGAGGGCTCCGGCGGTCCCTACGACCGTTCGACCCGCGTGCTGGTCAAGGCGCTGGGCCTCGAGATGGAGAACCTGCGGGACTGGAACTGCTGCGGCGCGATGGAGGTGAAGAACGTCCATCCGATGCTGCAGACCTATCTGTCGGCCCGGAACATGGCCATCGCCTCCGAGCAGATGGGCATGGACACGGTGATGGCGCCGTGCAATGGCTGCTATCACAATCTGAAGAAGGCCGAGTACGAGACCGCGACGTCCGACGAGACGATGAATACGGTTCAGGACCTGGCCCGCAAGTCGGACGATCCGGTGTATTCCGGGGACGTGCGCACCCTGCATCTGCTGGAATGGCTGATGGAGGAGCTGGGTCCCGAGGGCATCAAGCAGAAGATGACCAAGAGCCTGAACGGCCTGAAGATCGCGAATTACTATGGCTGCATGTACACCCGGCCGCGGCAGATCTTCCCGGAGAAGGACAACGGCCCGGGCTCCGATTCCAGCTATCAGCCGCATTTCATGGATGACCTGCTGGGGGCCGCCGGCGGCGTCAACGTTGACTTCCCGCTGAAGACGTCCTGCTGCGGCGGCGCCCATACGCTGTCCGACTCGGATACCTCGACCCAGCTGGTGCTGAACCTGCTGCAGTCGGCCGAGGATTCCGGCGCCGAGGTGATCGCGACCGAATGCCCGACCTGCCACTCCGGTCTGGAGATGCACCAGGTCCGTGCCGAAACCGAGTTCGGCATCAAGACCGACGTGAAGGTGCTTTACTTCACGCAGCTGCTGGGCCTGGCCATGGGCCTGTCGCCGCGCAAGCTGGGCATTCACGAGAACGTGAGTGACTCGATCGGCCTGCTGAAGGAGAAGGGGGTCCTCTGATCCCCTTCTTTCGGCATCCAGGCTTGATACGACAAAACGGGCGCACTGCGCCCGTTTTTTTGTGGAGCACGGGCGCGTGGGCGTCCGGGAACGAGGCGAATCATGGATTGCAACGGCTGCGAGTTCCATCCTGAACTGTTCTACGACGACGAATACCAGATCTGGCTGCGACGGGAGGACGATGACACGCTGACCGTCGGCATGACCGATCTGTCCCAGACCATTGCGGGCAAGATCATCCACGTGCGTGTGCGGCGTCCCGGAACCCGGCGCCCGCCGGGCAAGCCGGTTGCGACGATCGAAAGCGGCAAGTGGGCCGGCCCGATCCCCAACTTCATCGACTGCAAGATCGTCGAGGGTAACGAGGACGTGCTGGAGAACCCGGTCCTGCTGAATTCGGACCCGTACAACGCGTGGATCGCGCGGGTCGAGGCGACCAACGGGGCGGATGCGGCGCTGGCGGAGTTCGTCACCGGTGACAAGGCGCACGAAGGCTATTGCCGGCGGGCGCGTGAAGACGATATCGAGTGCCAGCGCAAGCTGCGCTGAGGGGTGACCATGGCCGATCTCGACGACGACTACTATCTCGATAACGACGAACAGACCGTCGTGTTCGTGATGACTTCGGGCCCGTCGACGCCCGCGCGCTGCGCCACGCCGTTCTATCTGGGCGCGGTGATGGCGTCGATGGACGTGGACGTGTACATCTTTTTCACCATGGAAGGGGTGAAGCTGATGGAGCAGGGCGTGGCGGAGAATCTGAGGGCCATGGAAGGGGGCAAGCCGATCAGCGAGTTCATCCGGGACGCAAAGCGTGCCGGGGTTCGTTTGCACGTTTGCCAGCCCGCTTTGCCGGGGTATAGAATCGACGCGTCTTCCGATCTCGTGGACGAGGTCGATGAAGTCAATCGGGCCAGCGAGCTCGCTGACCTGATCCTGCGTAGTGACAAAACGATAACTTTCTAGTCTTTCCCGCTTTACTCATCCAGGAGGTAATTATGGGCGCTGTTCGGGGTTGTGATATTCCGGAAGATCTGATGTACAACGTTGAAAACAACGTCTGGGTGCGCAAGGAGAGCGATGGTACCGCCACCGTCGGCCTGACCTCCTATGCCTGCTCGCTGGCCGGCACGATCGTGTCGTACACCCCCAAGAAAGTGGGAAAGTCGGTCAAGAAGGACAAGTCCTGCACCACGGTTGAATCCGGCAAGTGGGTTGGCCCGGCCAAGACCCCGGTCACCGGCGAAGTCACCGAGACCAACGACAAGGTCGCCGCGAACCCGGGCCTGATCAACGAAGATCCCTACGGCGAAGGCTGGCTGATCAAGCTGAAGCCGGAAGACTGGGACGGCGAAAGCGCCGAGCTGAAGACCGGCTCCGATGCCCTGGCGGCGTTCGAAGCCAAGATGGAAGCGGACGGCTTCGGCGGCTGCTGAAGGTCTTTCGCGAAGGGGCCGTCGTTCCCGAGGGATCGGCGGCCTCTTTTTTGTCACTAATACCGCAGTAAAACGTTCAACAAATTGCGCGCACCCGGAGAGAGCCGATGACGAGCTGGAACGATGTGATCCGGCGGGTTGAACCCCTGGAAGACGTCCCCGTGGATCCGTTGCTGGTGGAGGATCTTCAGGCCCGGGGAGGCGGCGCGATTGCGGGCAGTGACTCGGTCCATTTTTACACCCCGACCTTCAAGTCCTACCAGACCAGCGAACTGGCCGACTGCGGGAAAAGCGCCTGGCCCGCGATGTCGATCACCGGCGGGGACTGCAAGCTGGCCTGCGACCACTGCAAGGCCAAGATCCTGGAACCGATGATTCCGGTGCGCAGCCCCGAAGACCTGTGGCGGGAGGTCAATCAGGTGATCGAATCCGGCGCCCAGGGGATGCTGCTCACCGGCGGCTCGAACCACCGCAACGAGGTGGAGTACGGGCCCTATTACTCGACCATCCGCCGGATCAAGGACGAGTTCCCGGATTTCCGTATCGCGATGCACACCGCCCTGGTGGACGACGACATCGCGCTGTCCATGGAGCAGGCCGGGATCGACGCGGCGATGATGGACGTGATCGGTGCGCAGGACACCATTACGCAGGTGTATCACCTGCGCCGCAGCGTCGACGACTTCGAGCGGACCCTGGAGAGTCTGGTCAAGACCAACATGAAGGTGGTGCCGCATATCGTGGTCGGTCTCCACTACGGCAAGCTGCTCGGCGAGTGGAACGCGCTCGAGATGCTGGCCCGGCATCTGCCCGATGCGGTGGTGCTGGTGGTGGTCATGCCGTTCTATGCCCCTGCCAGTCGGCCGTTCGAAACCCCGGACGTGCACGCGGTGGGCCGTTTCTTCCATGACGCCCGCGAACGCCTGGGCGACACCCCGCTGCTGCTCGGGTGCGCCCGGCCGCCGGGCGAGGCCAAGAGCCAGATCGACAGCTATGCGGTGATGGCCGGGCTGTCGGGGATCGCTCACCCGGCGGAGGGCGTGGTCGAGCTGGCTGCGCGGCTGGGCAAGAACGTACGCGTCACGCCCGCCTGCTGTTCCATCGCGGTGGGCGACGAGGTGATGGCCGAGGCCGCGGACAACGCCAGCGGGGTTGAACTGGATCTGGACACCATCGTTGCCGAAGAGGCCCGCCGGCGCGAACAGGAGCGCAAGGCGCGCGAGGGCCTGGGCGGTATTCGCATCGTGACCGAAGGCGGGGCCGTGGCCTCGGGGGGTGGCTGTCATGCCTGAACGTGATCAAAAGACGCTGCGCATCCTGGATACCGGCCTGCGCCCGGCCGCAGAGAACATGGCGTTCAACCGCGCCCTGCTGGAGTGCCACCAGGAGGGCCATTCGCCGCATACCCTGCGCTTTCTTCAGTTCGAGCCCTGCGCGCTGGTGGGCTTCCACCAGAACGTGGATCAGGAGATCCACGCCGATTACTGCCGCGAGCAAGGGATCGCGATCCAGCGCCGGATCACTGGCGGTGGCGCGATCTATTTCGACAGCACCCAGCTGGGCTGGGAGCTTTACTTGGACAAGCAGTTCCTCGGCACCGCCGACATGGGGCGCATCGCCGAACGGATCTGCACCGCGGCGGCCGAGGGCATGCAGAAGCTCGGGGTGGATGCGCGCTTCCGTCCGCGCAACGACATCGAGGTGGACGGCCGCAAGATCTCCGGGACCGGCGGCGCCTTCGACGGCGAGTCGATCCTCTACCAGGGCACGCTGCTGATCGAGTTCGACGTCGAGGACATGCTGAGCATCCTGCGCATCCCGGCGGAGAAGCTTTCCGACAAGGCGATCGAGTCGGCGCGCGATCGCGTCGCCAACATGGCGACCCTGCTCGGCGAGACCCCGGATCTGGACCACGTGAAGCGCACCATCGCCGAGGCGATCGCGCGCGAGTTCGCGGTGGAGGCGGCACCGGCCGGCCTGCTGGAGGAAGAAGACGCCGCGTTCCGCGAGGCGCTGGCCGAAATCGACAGCGACGAATGGGTGTACCAGCGCAACCGCCCCGCGACCGATGCCCCGCTGCACGAGGCGGTGTATCGCTGCGACGGCGGCCTGATGCGCGTGGGCGCGGCGGTGGACCCCGAGCGCAGCCACATCAAGCAGCTCTGGATCACAGGCGACGTCTTCGTCAAGCCGACCCGCACCATCGCGGATCTGGAGGCCAGCCTGCGCGATACGCCCGTCGCCGAGATGGAGGACCGTGTGCGCGCCTTCTTCGCGGCACGCGAGGTGGAGATGCTGCAGTTGACCCCGGAAGACTTCATCGCCGCCCTGCGCGAGGCCCTGGCGCAGGCGGAAACCGACGAGGCCGCCGAATAATGAACGGTATCCCCAACCCGGCGGGGTGCGCCTGATGCTGCCCGCTTCGGTCGACGTACTGGTGGTCGGGCTGGGGCCCGGCGGGGCCTCCGCCGCCCGCGTGGCGGCCGAAGCGGGGCTGTCGGTGCTGGCGGTGGAACGCAACCGTGCACGCGGCGAGCCGGTGCAATGCGCCGAGTTCATCCCCAACCCCATGGGCGCCTATGCGAAGCCGGACGGCGTGCTGCATCAGCGCATCGATTCCATGCAGAGCTTCCTGCCCTCGGGTGCGGTAGAGCAGTCCGACTTCCCCGGCCTGATGGTCGACCGCGGTGAGTTCGACCGCGCGATCATTCGTGCCGCGGAGGCTGCCGGGGCCCAGGTGGCGATGTCCACCCCGCTGATCGGTGTGGATCCGGAACGGCGCGTCGCCCGGGTGAAGCACGCGGGTGAAGAGCAGGAGATCGGTTTCCGCTTCCTGGTGGCCGGCGACGGCCCGCATTCCCCTGTGGCCGCGGCCCTGGGGCTGGATCCGCTGCCGGTGGTACAGACCCGCCAGTACACCGTGCCGCTGCTGCGGCCGTACACCGCGACCGACGTCTGGCTGTCGGATGATTTCCCCGGCGGGTATGCCTGGCTGTTCCCCAAGGGGGAATGGGCCAACCTCGGGCTGGGCGCCGACAAGCGCCTGGAGCGCGACATGAAGACCCCGCTGGAGACGCTGCATGCGCAGCTGGTGGAGCAGGGGCTGCTGGGCACCGAGATCGTGCACCGCACCGGCGGTGCCATCCCGGTGGGCGGTCTGCGCGAGCAGCTGGTCCACGGGCCGGTGCTGTTCGTGGGCGACGCCGCCGGGCTGACCCATCCGATCACCGGGGCCGGGATCGCCGCGGCGGTGGTCTCCGGCGAGGCGGCCGCGCAGGCGATCGTGGATGACCTGGGCGGCGATGACGAGGCGCTGGAGGACTACGACGACGAGATGCGCAGCCAGTATGGCCCGGCGCTGGAGCGCGCCTGCCGCCGGCGTGCGTTTCTCAATCAGCACTGGCGCACGCCGCGGGCGAACGAAGACGCAACGCAGCGTCGTGGATGGATTGCATTTTCCGAGTATTTCGACGATGGTGATCGGGCCGCGTAATCGGGCTCGGTCGATGGATGCCCCGCATCCCCGAGACAACGCTGGAGGAAAACAATGAGTGCAAGTGCAGAGGAGATGGTCGCGCCGGTAAACTTCTATCGGCCGGACTATCACATCAAGACCCCGGACATGCGTTCGCCGGAGTACGTGCAAATGTCCACGGCGGCCGCGATTACGCTGGGCCTGGTGCCGGGGACCATGCATCGCACGTCCTGCACCCACTGTCTGAACCTGCTGGTCACCTATCCGGAAGGCTGCCGCGCCAACTGTTCCTACTGCGGGCTGGCGCGCCACCGCGAGGAATCGCGTGACTACGCCGACCGCAACTTCATCCGCGTCGACTGGCCCACCGCCAGATACGACGAGGTGATCGAGCGCGTGAAGAACAACGCCGACGCCGGCCAGTTCGAGCGCATGTGCATCTCCATGATCACCCATCCCAACTCCGATGCCGACACCGTCGAGCTGCTGGAGAAGTGGGTCGCCGAGGTCAATCACATCCCGGTGTCGATCCTGTCCAACCCGACCACCATGAGCTATGAAGACCTCCAGCTCCTGCGGGACAAGGGCGCGGACATCTTCACCGTCGCGCTGGATGCGGTGACCCCGGAGATCTTCGAGCGCACCCGCGGCAAGTCGGTCGAGAGCCCGCATACCTGGGACAAGTACTGGCAGTCCATCGAGTGGGCCGCCGAGATCTTCGGCCCGGAGAAGTTCGGCGCGCATCTGATCTGCGGCATGGGCGAGACCGAGGAAGAGATCCTGCAGGTCTGCCAGCGCATCCGCGACCTGGGTGGCCACAACCACATGTTCGCCTTCTTCCCCGAGGAAGGCTCGCTGATGGAAGACTGGAAGCCGGTCCCGCGCGATCAGTGGCGCCGCGTGCAGCTGGGCCGCTTCATCATCGATTACGCCGGTGGCCGCATCGACGACATGAAATTCAACGACGACGGCCAGGTGGTAGACTTCGGTCTGCCGCAGTCCGAGGTCGAGGAACTGATCGCCTCCGGCAAGCCGTTCCAGACCTCCGGCTGCCCCGGCAAGTCGGACGAGGAGGTCTCGGCCTGCAATCGCCCCTACGGCGATTCCAGCCCGACGGACATCCTGTCGTTCCCGTTCGCGCTGAACAGCAGCGACGTCGGATTCGTGAAGCGGCAGATGGATGGCGAAGACGTCGGGACCTTCGACTTCGACGCCGACGATGAGGCCGAGGACGAAACATCGGCCCGGTAAGCATAACAATCAAGTCCCCGACGAAAGCCCCGCCCTGCGGGGCTTTCGCACGTCTGGGCGCCGATAAGCGGTTTTGAATATTCAGGTTTCGAGCGGCAGGGGGGCCGCCGAAATTTCGAGCGGCAGGGGGCCGCCGAAAAAGATGCCCGTCCGTATGGTCAGCGGTGCGGGTATCCCGAGCCGATGGGGGAGCCAATCCGCCCCCGGCTACAACAAGAAGACCACCAAAGGAGACAACAATGGAAGCACGCTTCATTCGCCGCAGCGCGATGACGATGGCGGTCGGCCTGGCCCTGGGGGCCGCCGGTACCGCACAGGCCACCAACGGCTACTTCGCCCATGGCTACGGCATCAAGGCCAAGGGCATGGGCGGCGTCGGCATGGCCATCTCGCAGGACGCCTACGCCCCGGGCATCAACCCGGCCGGCATCGCCGGCATGGAAACCCGCTTCGACGGGGCCCTGACTTACTTTCGGCCCGAACGTTCGTATGAGGCGGGCCAGCCCGGGCAAGCGGGGACCTTCCCTCTGGCCCCGGGCGAGGTCGAGAGTGACAGCAAGAACTTCTTCATCCCGTCGCTGGGTTTCGTCCAGCAGATCGATGAAGACCGCTCCTGGGGCATCGCCTTCCTCGGCAACGGTGGCATGAACACCAACTACCCGGGGTTCGAAAACTCTCAGTTCTGCCAGATGGAGAATCCTCCGGGTTCCGGCACTTTCGTGCCGATTGGAAGCCAATCCGGCCCGTTCTGTGACGGATCGGCCGGCGTCGACCTCGAACAGCTGGCGATCATCCCGACCTACGCGCAAAAGTTCGCCGACGGCCGGGTGAGCGTGGGCTTCAGCCCGATCATCTCCTATCAGCGGTTCGAGGCGAAAGGGATCCAGACCTTTGCCGATTTCGGGGCGTCCGACGATTCGGAGAATTTCAGCGGCAACGGCACGGACGATTCCTGGGGCTACGGCGCGCAGATCGGCATCCAGGCCCAGGTGGCCGAAGGGGTGCGGCTGGGTGCCAACTACCGCTCCAAGATCCGCAACTCCGACTTCGACGACTATGCCGGGCTGTTCGCCGAGAGCGGGTCATTCGACATCCCGTCGACCTGGGGCATGGGGGTGGCCTGGGAGGTGACGCCCACGGTGACCCTGGTGGCCGACTACCAGCGCATCAACTACTCCGACGTGGACGCGATCTCCAACTCGGGCCCCGATGCACAGGACCTGCAGGCCGCCATGGGTGCGCAGATGCAGGGAGGGTCGGCTCCGTTCTTCGGTACCTCCGACGGTCGGGGCTTCGGCTGGGACGACATCAATGTCTACAAGATCGGTGCCCAGTTCGAGCTGCCGAACGACTGGCAGGTGCGCGTGGGCTACAACCGCGGCGACAACCCGATCGATTCGGACGAGGTGACCATGAACATCCTCGCCCCGGGGGTGATGAAGCATCACTACACCGCGGGCTTCACCAAGTCCTTCGGCGACCAGCACGAGCTGAGCTTCGCGGCCATGTACGCGCCCAGCAATTCGGTCTCCGGATCGAACGCGTTTGATGAGGACCAGGACATCGAGATCGAGATGAAGCAGTACGAGCTGGAGCTGGGCTACAGCTACCGCTTCTGAGGTCGGCCCGTCGATCCACCGGCCCCGGGGTTGCGGCCCCGGCCGGGGTCGACGGCGATGTCCCGCTTCCCATTGATCGAAGGAGCAGTATCCATGTCATTGTTTCATCGCAAGCCGCTGCAAGCCGGCGGCTCGACCGGGATCGTCCGGTCTCTGACGGCCGGGCTGGCGGCCGTGACCCTGATGGCCGCGGCTGCGTCCGCCACCGCGGACGAGTATCGCCCGTTTGTGCTGGCCTGGACCGACGGCGGGGCCGGCGTCTCCGACGTGGCCGACGAGGCGCGCGAGCGTCTGGAAGGCGCGGATTTCGAGATCCTCGGTGAGTACGACGTCACCGATTCGGCCCGCGTGCTGGTGGCAACCAGCGACGACCTGCTGGAGGCGGCCGCCTCGCATGACCGTGCCGCTTATATCGCACCGATGCGCGTCGGCATCACCGAGGTCGACGGCGAAGTGCAGGTCAGCTACACGCATCCGGTTTATTTCCAGCACGCCTACCGTGTCGAGCAGCCGCTGGACGGTGTCGCGGCGTCGCTGGAAGAGGCCCTCGGGGCCGAGGAGACCTTCGGCCACGAGGACGGCAAGAGCCAGCGCGACCTCAACCGGTATCGCTATGCCTTCGGCATGGAACGTTTCGACGCGCCCTACGAGCTGGGCAGCCAGGGCTCGCGTGCGGAAGCGCTCGAGGCGCTGAGTGCAGGTCTGGAGGAGCGGGCCGGGGGTGTCAGCGAGGTCTATCGCGTGGATATCCCGGGGCGCGACGCAACCCTGGTCGGCGTGGCGATCCGCGTCGCGGACGGGGCCGAGGAGGATGCGTCCGATCGCAACGCCCTGGAGACCGTGGACGTCAACGCACGTCGCCACACCGCCTACGTGCCCTACGAGGTCCTGGTCAATGGCGGCGACGTGGAGGCGCTCCACATGCGCTTTCGCATGGCGCTGCATTTCCCCGACCTGAGCATGCTGGGGTCGAACAGTTTCATCCAGCTGCGCAATGCCCCGGGAGCCGTGGAAGAGGCCCTGCAGGAGGCCGCCGGATTCGCGTCCTCCGGCTTCCAGTGGGATGACTGAATCCCGGCCCGGGAAAAACCCCTGGTTGCACTCAAGAACCCCGGTCCGCCGGGGTTTCTTACGTAGGGGGGGCGGGGTTGTTTATCCTCCCCGTTCACTCGCGGCAGGAAGCAGGCCATGAAATCAATGAAAATCGCCAACATGGGCGAGATCCGCAACGAACTCAACAAGTACAAGAAGGGTCGCAAGCTGGACATCCATCAGTTCAACCAGGTCGCGCGTCAGGCGTGGCTCGGCAAACTGGTGATGCAGCCGCTGGACCTCGAAGATCCCGAATGCAAGGCGTTCCTGGTGTTCGTGCAGGAGCCCGAGGAGCTGGCGCAGCATTTCCTCGACACCGACCAGGAGCTGCTGGGCGGCATGCACATCATCGACGGCCAGCAGGCCGAGGCGCTGGTGGATATCATGCGCACCGGAGTCGAAGAACGGGCCAAGTTGTACGAGGATCTGTCGCGCTCCGACTTCTATTTCCGTTATTTCTACAAGCCGGGGAACGATGACAAGGATCAGGAGCAGCAGGGCGACGCGGCCGCCGGTCAGCCGTCGGAGGAATAAGGCGCGATGACGACCCCGGCCGCTCCGGAATGGATCGATGCCGGGGAGCGGTCGGCGACGGAGCTGCATGCCCTGTATACCGGGCTGGCGGCGTCCACCCCGCCGGACGCTCCGCCCCGGGTGCTGTGGATGCGCTCGCGCGAGGCGCATGTCTCGGTGGGCGGCAGTCAGGACCCCGAAGCCGACCTCGATCTGGACCACTGTGCCGCGCGTGGCATCCCGGTGGTGCGGCGCCCCCTGGGCGGTGGTTCGGTATGGGTGGATGCCGACCAGGACTGCTTCTTCGTGATCCGGCCGAGCCGTGTCCTCAAGCGCGGCCCCCGGCATCTGTTCGCGCAGGGCCTGGCCATGGCCGTGGACGTCTTGCGCGAGCTGGGCCTGCAGGGGGTGGAACCCCGAGGACAGGATGTCTGGGTGCAGGGCCGCAAGATCATGGGTACCGGTGCGGCCACCCTGAACGAGGGCTCGGTATTCGGCGCGAGTTTTCTCGGTCGTTTCCCGGTGGAGGATTTCCTCGCCTGTGTGCGGGCCCCCAGCGAGGGGTATCGCGAATGGCTGCGTCCGGTACTGGAGGCCGGCATGACCGACTGCGCCGGGGAGCTGGGGCGGGCGCCGGATTCCGCGGCCCTGCGCGACTCGCTGCGCCGGGTCGCGGAACGCCGCTTCGAGGCGCCGCCGGTGGAGGTGACGCCGGACGCGGTGACCCTGGAGGCCTGGCTGGCGGCCGGCTACGAAGAACTGGACGATCTCGCGGACGGGGATGCGCGCCCGTCCGTGCCGGAGGGGATCCGGGTCAATCGTGACAATCACGTGTTCGAGACACGGGTGGCCTGCGGGCGCCTGCGCCTGCACGTGGAAGGACAGCACATCGCGCGGGTGTGGTGCGAGGACCCCGCGGTGGACCGCGTCCTCGGCGAGCGCGTGGCGGGCGAGCTGCCGGAGCGTCTGCATCTGCGCTCGCGCCTGGCCGGCTGCCTTGACCCGGCGGTGGCCGATGCGGTCAGCGCCCGCATCGATGCGCTGTACCGCGGCATCGCCTGAATTTCGAAGGAGACACCGAGATGGCCGAACCGACGATCCAGCGCCGTCTGGAAAAGCGCATGATCCTGATGAGCCGGGACGGCGAGATGACCGAGCGCCTGCGGGCGCCATTGCCCGACGACTGGCACATGGAAGCGACCACCGATCTGGAGGGTCTGGGAGACTGGAACGAGGTCCTGCTGTATCGCTTCCTGCTGCTGGATCTGGACGAGATCGAGGTGTTCGATCCGCTGGACGTGATCCGCACCCTGCGCATGGAATACCAGATCAACCTGCCGGTGTTCTGTTTCGGCGGGGATGCGGACATTCGTGACGAGATGCGTCTGGCGCGGGCGGATCGCTTCTTCGACCGGGACGAGATGGTCGAAAAGCTCCCCGAGTTCATCCGCATGTACGACTGGGGCTGAGACCCGTCAGAAAGGCCCCCAACAGAAAAGGCCCCGGGCTCAAGCCACGGGGCCTTTTCGATTCGCCGGCCTGCGTGTGCCGCCGGCCGGGAGCATGGCGCGGCCTTCAGCCGATCCAGGCGTGCTCGAGGACGTCGATCCGGATCTTCTGGTGGTAGGTCTCGCCGTTGCCCTCGATCTCCAGGTCACCCATGCGGGTCCCCGCGGTGTCGTAGCTGAACTTGCAGTCGAAGCTGCCGGGCAGGGACACGCTGCTTTCGCAGAGGGTCTCGCCCTCCACGGTGAAGCGGCACTGCGCGGTGCCCGAGCCGTTCAGCATGGCCTGCAGGCGGAATTCCTCGTTCACCGGGCGACGGTACACTTCCGGGTCGCGGTTCGGGTTGTACTGCAGGTTGTTCAGCTTGACGAGTTTGACAAGTTTCATTGCGGGTCCTCTATTTACGCGCTGAATCCGAGTGAACTGGTTGGGTATAATCAAACCCGAAATCATACAACAATCCCCGCGCGATGACGATTCCGGGGGTGCGCCCCCCGGGAATGTGCCCGGAATCGTCATGCGACGCGACATACGAGGCGGCCTACAGGAGCCAGCATGAAGAACCTGATCAACCGCATGCGCGGAGTGGAACGCGACGTCATCGACAAGCCCGGCCAGGATGGCAGCCAGGGCGGCGCGCCCTTCTACAAGCCCCAGGCCGACGAGGTCGAGATCTTCCGGGCGGCCTATGCCAAGCGCCTTCCGGTGATGCTCAAGGGGCCGACCGGCTGCGGCAAGACCCGGTTTCTGGAGCATGTCGCGCATACCATCGGCCAGCCGCTGGTCACGGTGTCCTGCCACGAGGACCTCACCAGCTCCGACCTGGTGGGCCGCTTCCTGCTGGAGGGCGAGGAGACCGTGTGGCAGGACGGGCCGCTGACCCGCTCGGTCAAGGAGGGGGCGATCTGCTACCTCGACGAGATCGTCGAGGCACGCACCGACACCACCGTGGTCATCCACCCGCTGACCGACCACCGGCGCCAGCTGCCGCTGGACAAGAAGTCGCAGATCATCGATGCGCACGAGGACTTCATGCTGGTGATCTCCTACAACCCCGGTTACCAGACCGTGCTGAAGGACCTGAAGCCGTCCACCAAGCAGCGCTTCGTCGGCATCCATTTCGATTACCCCTCGGAAGAGGTCGAGCGCGAGATCGTCGCCAAGGAGTCCGGCGGTCTGGACGCCGATCGGGTGGAGAAGCTGGTCGCCGCCGGGCGCAAGGCGCGGGCGCTGAAGGACCACGGCCTGGAGGAGGCGACCTCCACCCGCGCGCTGGCCTATGCCGGGGAGCTGATGCAGGCGGGCCTGAGCCCGCGCGTGGCCTGCCGCGCCGCGATGATCGCGCCGATCACCGATGACCCCGAGCTGATCCAGGCGCTGGAGGAGATCTTCGACGCCCACTTCCCCGAGTCGGAAGCCGCGTGAGCGAGCAGGCCCGCAACGACGGGGGCGCGAACACCGAGGCCGAGGATCTCGTCGAGATCGAGGAGATCCTGCAGCACCTCGAGGACATGAGCTTCGTCGCCCACCGCGACGCGAAGGAGGCCCTGCCGGCGATCCGCGAGTTCGGTGCCGGTCCCGCCCGGCGGTGGATCGAGACCGCGCGCGACCTGTTCTTCCATGACCGCGAGGCCGGCAAGAGCTTCATGCGGCATTCCGCGCGGATGGCCGAACACGTCGGCGGGGTGGAACCGTGGCGCGCGCAGGCCGCCGAGTTCGCCCGCTGGGTGAATTCCGCCGATGCGCTCGAGGGGTTCATGAGCCAGGCCGACCGGGTGTTCGCCGCCTGGGGCGAGGACGGCGAGCGCGAGTGGTACGCGACCGGTCTGCGCTGGTGCGAGCGCAGCCTGCCGGACGCGCGGGCCTATTTCGAGACCGATTTCGACAGGCTCGCGGCCGGTCGCGGCATCGAGGGGCTGCGGGCCCTGATCGACCCGGCCGAGACCCTGTTCGACGAGCGCGGCCTGACCCTGGACTGCTACCTCGAAGGGGCGCCGATCGCGCGCAACCTGGTCGGCGATGGTGGTCTGCTGTCCTGGGCGCGGCGCGGGGCCGACCTGCTGAAGGCCGGGCGCTCGCGCGGCGAGGCGTATTTCCGCCTGGAGAGCGACGAGAGCCTGAAGCTGCTGCTGGACGCGCTGCCGGGGTTCCGTCCGCGCATGCACGGACGCTTCCTGCGGCTGGTGATGCTGGCCTGGCTGGACGCCGACATCCCGCTGGCGGATTCCAGCTGGAAGCCCGGCGAGGGCCGGCCGATGCTGGAGACCGACGGCCGGCGGCTGTTCATGCCGGCGGTGATGGACTCGCGCGAGGAGGCCCTGGTGGCCACCCAGCACGCCGCCGCCCATCTGGCCTACGACACCTACGCCCTGTCCCGCGTGGAGCGCCTGTTCGAGCGCGCGGGCAGCGAGCACCCGCCGCTGGACGACCGCTCGCGCATCACCTGGCGGCCGCTGTTCGCCGCCTTCGGCGAGCGCATGTTCCGTTTCCAGATCCTGTTCGACCTGGCCGAGGACCTGCGGGTGAACGCCCGGGTCGCGCCGCGCATCCCGCGCTTTCTCGAACGGCTGGTGCGGCTGGCCGAGGCTTACGAGCGCCCGGCCGAACCGGCCGGCACCTATTTCGATTTCGCCCTGCGGGCGCACCGGGCGTTGCTGGAGGGGCGTGAGCCGGAGGATCCACGGCTCGCGCGCATGCTGGCGCCCGAGGCCGACGTGGTGACCGCCTGGGAGGTGGCCGAGGAGCTGTTCGCCGACGGGGCCTTCCCCGAGATCACCATCGAGGAACGCGCCGAGGCCTACCTGCCCGGGCTGTCGCTGAACGCGGCGCTGCCGGTCTATCCCCAGCGCGAGCGTAACGGCGAGCTGGCGGACTTCCGCGACCACGAGGCGCACGACGAGCACAAGTTCGAGCACGAGAAGCAGGAAGAGCAGCCGCAGCAGGCCCCGGAGGACGCACAGAAGGACCCGGACGCGGACATCCAGACCCCGCAGCAGGAGACCTCCGGCACCGGCGGGCGGATCGGCACCGGGATCCCGCAGCCGGCCCAGGTGGCCAAGCGCGCGGCGCCGTACACGCCGAAGAAGGACGGCATCCTGTACCCCGAGTGGGACTACCGCGAGCAGCGCTACATCTCCGACTGGGTCAACCTCTACGAGCGCGTGCTGGACGACGAAGAGCCCGACCGCGCGGCGGAGATCCTCACCCGGCATGCCGACACCCTGAAGCGCCTGACCCGGGGTCTGGAGATGCAGCGCCCGATGCGCCCGGCGCCGCTGCGCAAACAGATGGACGGCGACGAGCTGGATACCGAGGCAGTGATCGATTATGTCGCCGACAAGAAGGCGGGGCTGTCGCCCAAGGCCTTCATCTACCGCCGTCGCGCGGTGCAGCACCGCGACACCTCGGTGCTGATGCTGGCGGACATGTCGACCTCCATCATGGCGCGTCATCCGGGCGGGCAGGGCAAGATCGTCGACCGCGTGCGCGAGGGCATGATGCTGTTCGCCGAGGCCATCGACCGGGTCGGCGATCCCTGTGCGCTCGCCGGGTTCGCCTCCAAACAGCGCGATCAGGTCAACTATTACTGGCTGAAGGACTTCAACGAAGACCTGAGCGCCACCGTGCGCAACCGCATCGCCGGGGTCTCCGGGCGCCTGGCCTCGCGCATGGGCGCGGGCATTCGCCACTCGCTGGAGGCCTTCCGGCGCAGCTCGGCCCAGCGCCGCCTGCTGCTGATCCTGTCCGACGGCCGCCCGGCCGACTACGACGACGGCGGCGATCAGCGCTACCTGCACGAGGACACGCGCATGGCCATGAAAGAGGCGGTGGACGCCGGCGTGCACCCGTTCTGCGTCACCCTGGACCCATCCGGCTCGGAATACCTGCCGGCGATCTTCGGCCCCGGCCACTACACCATCATCGACCACGTGGACGAGCTGCCGCGCCGTCTGCCCGAGATCTACCTGAGGCTGCGCCACCAGTGAATGCCACCCCCGAAGCCGCCCCCGTCGCTGCCCCGGACGCCGCATCCGGTCCGGCGCGCCGCCACGCGACGCTGCTGCACGCCCCGCGCTATCGCGGGCACAGCTACGGCGACAACCATCCGCTCGGCATCCCGCGGGTGTCGCTGACCATCGACCTGATTGAGGCCTACGATGCCGTCACCCCCGGCGAGATGGCGGTGACCCGCAAGGCCATGCCCGCCGAGCTCGAGTGGCTGCATACCCGCGACTACGTGACCGCCATGCAGCGCGCCGAGGCGCTGGGCAAGGTGTTCCAGCGCTACCGCGACCGCCACAACATCGGCAACTTCGAGAACCCGTTCTTCGCCGGCTTCTTCTCCACCCCGGCCACCGCCACCTATGGTTCCATCCAGGGTGCCGAGGTCGTGCTGGAGGGTGGCATGGCCTTCAATCCGGCCGGCGGCATGCACCATGCCGCCCCCGACCAGGCGCGCGGCTTCTGCTACTTCAACGACTGCGCCCTGGGCATCATGCGCCTGCGCCAGAGGGGGGCACGGGTGCTGTACCTGGATATCGACGCCCATCATGGCGACGGTGTGGAGGCGGCATTCGCCGACGACCCGGACGTGCTTACCGTGTCCCTGCACATGGATACCGAATACGGCTATCCGTTCCAGGGCGGGCGCATCGAGGACACCGGCCGGCTGGGCAACGCGGTCAACCTGCCGCTGCCGAAAGAGACCAACGACACGGAATTCCACAGCGCCTTCAGCCGCATCTGGGAGGCGGCGCGTACCCGGTGGCAGCCGGATTGCGTGGTGGTGCAGGCCGGCACCGATGCGCTGCTGCCGGACCCGCTGGGCAAGTTCGGCATCTCCACCCAGTGCTTCCTCGCCTGCATCGACGACGTGATCGAGACCAGCCCGCGCCACGGCGACGGCACGCCGAAGCTGCTGGTGCTCGGGGGCGGCGGCTACCATCCGCTGGCGCTGGCCCGCTGCTGGACCGGCGTGTGGGCACAGCTCACCGGCCGCGAGCTGCCCGCCCTGCTGCCCGAGGCCGGGCAGGCCCTGCTGCGCGAGGTCGACTGGGACATGGACGAGGAAGAGGAGTGGTACGACAACCTGTTCGTATCCCGCCTCGACGCCGACCGCAGCGGCCCGGTGCGCGCCGAACTGGAACAGCGCCTGGAGCGGCTGTTCCGCACCCACCCCCTGCTGCGCAGTGCCGCTGGGGGGTGATAGCCCGCCGGCGCCGTTGACCGTGGCCCGTCATGGTATAAGCTCGAACAATGGCCCCGCACAGGCGGGCATGGATCAGGTGCCCCGGATGGACGACGAATTCGAGTCGCAGCTGCGTGCGGCGCTTCCCTTTACCGATCTCCCCGAGGAGCCGATCCCGGTCGCCTGGCGACGGGTGCTCCGGGACGCGGCAGAGCGTATCCGCGAGCTGGAGGAGTGCCGGGAGTACTACCGTCAGCTGACGGACGCCGGTCAGGTCCTGATCTGGGTCTCCGGGGCCGACGGGGGCGTGGAATATGTCAACGAGCCCTGGCTGCGTTTCACCGGCCGCAGTCTGGCGCAGGAGCAGGGCGACGGCTGGCTGGAGGGGGTCCACCCCGACGACCGCGCCGCCTGCATGCAGAGCTACCGAACCGCCGTCGCCGCGCGCCGGACCTTTACCCTGGAATACCGCCTGCGCCGCGCCGACGGCGAGTATCGCTGGATCCTCGACGAGGGCGGGCCGCGCCATGACCCGCACGGCGAGTTCCGGGGCTATGTCGGCTTTTGTTACTACGACATCACCGCGCGTCGGGCCGCGGAACAGGAGCTGCACCGTTCCCTGCACCACATCCAGGTGCTGCACGAGGCCCTGGACCGTGTGCCGGTCGCGGTCTATGTGAAGGACCGGCAGCGTCGCTATACCTATGGCAACCGCGAGACCCTGCGGGTGTTCGGTTGCACGGCGGACGAGCTCTACGGACGCGGCGACGAGGATTTCTTCCCGCCGGCCACGGTCGCCCGTCTGCACGAGGTGGACAGCCGGGTGCTCGCCGGCGAGGACAGCCGCGAGGAGATCGAGGCGCTCGAGGAGGACGGTGGCCACCGGGTCTGCTGGGAGGTCAAGACCCCGGTCTACACGGACTCGTCCCGCACTCTTCCCGACAGCCTGCTGGGCATCTCCACCGACATCACCTGGCAGAAGGATCTGCTGCGCGAGTTCGAGCACGGTGCCCATTACGATGCCCTGACCGCGCTGCCCAACCGGGTCCTGCTGCTCGATCGCCTGCACCAGGCCATGGTCCGGGCCCGGCGCCGGGGAACCCAGCTGGCGGTGGTGTTCCTCGACCTCGACGGTTTCAAGGCGGTCAACGACGGCTATGGTCACGACGCCGGGGACCGTCTGCTGCGGGTGGTCGCCGAACGCATGCGGGCCTGCCTGCGCGAGGGCGATACCTTCGCCCGGCTGGGGGGCGACGAATTCGTCGCGGTCCTTGAGGACGTGGACCCGGGAGCCACCGTCCCGTTGCTGGAACGCCTGCTGGCGGCCGCCGCGGCGCCCGTGGAGGACGGCGAAAACGTGTTCCGGATCAGCGCCAGCCTGGGGATCGCATTCTACGGACACGACCCCGAACCGGGCCCGGAACAGCTGCTGCGCGAGGCGGATCAGGCGATGTACCGGGCCAAGGCGGCCGGGCGCAACCGCTACGTGATCTCGCGGCCAGCCAGGGGCTAACGGACGTCGACCACGCGGCTGGCGCGCTGGAAGCGAACGTGCCAGCCCTGCCAGGCGGGCAGTTCCCAGCGCTTCGGGTCGTCGCGCCGGTTGCCGTCGATTTTCTCTGCGGTGACGGTACGGCGGGCGACGTTGTAATGGATGCGCATGTGCAGGCCCGAGAGCCGCACCTCGCGCGGATAGCGGCGATCGAACCGTTCGCGTTCCCACTCGGGTACGCCCTCGAACACCAGATCCTCCGGTTCCAGCAGGGCCACGTCCTCGTCCGATTCCACGCCCAGGGTCTGCAGGCGGCGGGCCAGCCAGTCGCGGGCGTCCGGGACCTCGCCCTGCTCGAAGCCCAGTGCGAGATACAGCGCCCAGGCGTCCAGGTCGTCGCGCAGGCGCGAGCCGGCGGGGGCGAGCAGCTGGTCCTCCAGGATCAGCGCGGCCAGTGCCTCGCGTGCCGCGGCGCCTGCGGGGCGGGTGCGGTCGCTGTGCAGTACGCGCCCGGCATGCCACCAGTCGCGGCGGACCACCAGTCCGTCGGCGGACCATTCGGGATCGGCGATGGCCGGCGTGGCCACCCCCGCGTCGATCAGGGCATCGGGCTCCAGCGGCGCGAGCACCGTGGCGATGGTGCGGGTGTCGCGGGTGCCCTTGCCGGGCAGGCTGTGGCTGTCGAACACCACGGCCGCCTCGGCATCCTCGGCCAGTAGCGAATCGCGACCGATTTCCGCCTCCTCGCCGCCGTTGCCCAGCGCGAAGCGGCGGCGCTCGCGGCGGACGAAGGCCAGCTCGGGAGCGGCGGCGACCGCGGCGGTCAGCGCCCGCGGCGCGGTGGCCGCGAGAGATTCGGACTCCGGCTCCTGCTGCGGTTCCTGCTGTGATTCCCGGGCGGGCAGGCCGGCCAGCTCGCGCACCTGACGGGCCAGATGGAGCGCCTCGCGGCGTTCCTCCCGGCGTATATGGACCCCCTCGGGGGCGTGGCCGCGCACCGCGGCGACCCGCAGCGTCGCATCACAGGCCCGCCCGAGGGCGGCGACCGCCTCCTGCCGCTCGCGTTCGTCGTTGGGCGGCACCGCGACCGCCCGGCGGCGGCCGAGGGCGCCGGCGAGATCGGCCATGAACGCGGCCGTGGCCGCATCCGGCATGGCCAGCACCAGATGGGCCAGCGCGGTGTCCACCGGCAGGGCGAACAGGCGCTGCCCGTGCTCGGTCGCGCGGCCATCCGCGTCGATCGCGTGCATCGCCCGCAGCCGGTCTTCGGCGCGTTCCAGGGCCTCCTCGCGCGGGGGATCGGGGAATGCGAGTTCGCGCGCCGGGCGGTCGCAGCAGGCGGCCGCCAGTACCGGTTCGGTGAGGTCCTCGCGCTGCAGCTCCGGCGGGGTGTTCGCAGCCAGCGGGGCATTGCGCCCCCACAGCCGCAGGCACAGCCCCGGTGCGGTGCGGCCCGCGCGCCCGCGGCGCTGCTCCGCGCTGTCGGCGGCGATCGCCTGCAGCGCGAGCACGGTGCGGCCGTTGCGCCGTCCGGTACGGCGCTCCAGACCGCTGTCGACCACGGCGGTGACCCCGGGCACGGTCACCGAGCTCTCGGCGACGTTGGTGGCGAGGATCACCCGGCGTTCCTGGCCCGGCTGCAGGGCATGGCGCTGCGCCTCGGCGCTGGCGCCGGCGTGCAGCTCGATGCAGGCCACCGGCTCGTCCTTCAGGGCCCGCGCCGCGGCGGCGATCTCGCCGCGCCCGGGCAGAAAGGCGAGGATATCGCCGTCGGTACGCGCCAGTGCGGTGCGTACGCCTTCGGCCACGCGCGTGGCCAGGTCCTTCGCATGGGGCATCGCCTGCGGCTCTGCGGCGAGGTGTTCCAGCGCGACCGGCCAGGAACGGCCGGGGCTCTCGAGGTGGGTGCCGCCGAGATCGCGGGCGAGGCGCGCGCCGTCGATGGTGGCCGAGGTGATCACCAGGCGGTGGCGTCCGGCCTCGGTCAGCAGGGCGTAGAGCAGGTCGGTATCCCAGCGGCGTTCGTGGAACTCGTCGAGGACCACCACCGCGAAATCCGCGAGGCCGTTGTGCGCCAGCCATTGCAGGGCCATCCCGGGTGTGGCGAACACGATCTGCGTGTCGCGGTCGCAGCGCACCTCGCCGCGCACCGCGAAGCCCGCTTCGCGCCCCGGCTTTCCGCCGAGCAGACCGGCCACCCAGTGCGCCAGGCTGGTGGCCGCCACTCGGCGGGGTTCCACCACCAGCACGCGCCCCTGGTCCCGCGCCCACACCGGCAGGCGCGTCGACTTGCCCGAGCCGGTTGCCGCCGACACCACCACCGGACCGGCGGCCAGCGCCGCGGCAAAGTCCCCGCGCAGGGCGTCGATGGGCATCTCCTCGCTCATGCGGGCGAAGTGTCCACACAGCGACGGGCCGATCAAGCCCTTCCGGGCGGCCTGCGTGCCGGTCCGGGGCCGCGAGGGATAGGTGATTACCCCGATGTCAGGGTTTCTACTGCGGTCTAGTTTCGCAGGAAACGAGCGTTGGGAGAGGGGACAACGATGACGGCGCAGGGATTTCTGCAAACGGCCGGCAGCCACGGCATCCCGCTGCGGGCGTTCAAGGTGGCGATGGTGGTGGGCCCGGTGCTCATCGTCGTGAATCAGTGGGAGGCGCTGGTGGGGGCCGCGCCGGTCGACTGGCTGAAGGCCGCGCTTACCCTGGTCGTGCCGTTCCTGGTGGCCACGGTCAGTGCGACGGCGGCCCAGTTCCGGTGCCACGCCCGGTATGCCGAACCGGCATCCGCCGAGCCGGTGCCCGAGGCCCCTGCAGACGGCGCTGCGTCGTGCGATCCGCAGCGTCTGGCCGCGCTCGCGGCCCGCGTGCGTGACAATGCCGGTCAGGTCAATCAGGCCTCCGAACAGCGTCTGGCGGATGTCGACCGGGTGCTGGAACGCACTCGCCAGGCCGTGGACGAGGCGCGGCAGACCGAGTCGGCGGCGCAGCAGAGCTGTCTCGAACTCAAGGAGGCCGACCGCCAGGCCGGGGAGGTGCGCGGGGAAATCGGCGCGACCCGCGAGGGCATGAACGAGGGGGCCGACGAAGGTCGCTCCCTGGCCGGGGAGGTTCGCACCTTCAAGCAGCGTTTTTCCGAGATCCACCGCATGGCGGGCGATATCCGCGACATCGCCGGCCAGACCAATCTGCTGGCCCTGAATGCCCGCATCGAGGCCTCGCGCGCCGGCGAACAGGGGCGGGGGTTTGCGGTCGTCGCCGAGGAGGTCAATGGTCTGGCGGACAGCGCGGGGCGCTCCGCGGACGAGGTGGCCTCGCTGGTGGACGAGCTGTCCGGGGCGGTTGAACGGATCACCGGCCGGATCGAGACACTGGCGAACGGCATGGACGATCTTCGCGCGCGCAGCGAGGAGGCGGCCGGCGAGGTGGAATCCATTGCCGATACCATCGGGCGGGCCGCGGCCACCTCGGACGATGCCGCGGCCCGGGCATCGCAGCAGGCGGAGGAACTGGACGAGCTGGTATCCCGGCTGGAACAGGTACAGGCGGATACCCGGCGTGCCATCGAGGGATCGGCGTCCAACAGCAGCGCCGGCGAAGAACTGGTGCGTTTGCTCGGGCCCGCCGACGGAGGGAAAGACCATGGGTAGTCTGCAACGTTGTTTCGGGGGGCGTCTGGGGCGTCGGGTCAGTGCCGTGGTGCTGCTGGGGGTTCTGCTGCTCCAGGCCCTGTTGCTGGGGTTGCTGTACCGGGTGGAGCCCGGTATCCCGACGATGCCGGGCGACGGGGCGGCCGGTCTGCCGGTCATCGCGGGTGCGGTGCTGCTGGCCCTGATGGCGGCGGCCGCGATGCTGATGCTGATGGATCGCCTGGTTCTGCTCCCGATCCAGCGGCTGCGCCGGGCCATGCAGGGTGCGGCGGGAGATCCCGAGCATCCCCTGCGCTATCGCTCCGGGATGCAGGGCGGGGATGAGCTGGCCCGGCTGGGCACGGCGTTCGACGTATTGCAGCAGCGTTCCGCCGAAACCCTGGAGCGGCTGGCCGAGCGCGAGGCTGCGCTGGGACGCTGGGCGGAAGAGGAAATCCGCAGCATGGCCCGGTTCCCGGACGAAAACGTGTTTCCGGTGCTGCGCGCGGATCGGGCCGGGGTCCTGCAGTACGCCAATCCGGCCAGCGCCGAGCTGCTGGCCGAATGGGGCATCCAGCAGGGGGACGGTCTCCCGGAACACTGGCGTGATACCGCGGCGGCGGCACTGGACGACGGCGAATATCGCACCCTGGAGGTGCGGCTGGGCGAGCGCTGGTTCCAGATCCATGTGGTGCCGGTTACCGATGCCGGCTACGTGAACCTCTACGGCACAGACATCACCGAGCGCAAGACCTACGAGGATGCGCTGCTGCAGCGCCAGACGCAGGACGAGACCACCGGTCTGGCCAACCTGCCGGTGTTCCAGGACCGTCTGCAGCAGGTCCTGCAGCAGGCGCGGCTGCACGCTCATCGGGCCGCCGTGGTATTTCTCGGGATGAGCGGGTTCCAGCACATCAATGGCATGGCCGGCCGCCGCGCCGGGGACGCCGTGCTGGCGGTGGCCGCGCAGCGGCTGCAGGCCGAGGTCCCGGCCGACCATACCGTGGCGCGGGTGGGCGGCGACGTGTTCGGGGTGGTCGTGCCCGCATTCGACGACCCGGGCGAGCTTTCGTGTCTGGCCGAGCGGCTGGCGGGGGCGCTGGCGCAGCCCTACGAGGTGAACGGGCGACCGCTGGAGAGCGGCGCGCACGCCGGTATTGCCAGCTATCCGGCGGCGGGCGAGGAGGCGGCCACGCTGATCCGCAACGCGGATCTCGCCATGGCCGGGGCCAAGCGGGAAGGCGGCGCCCGGGTGCGCTTCTTTTCGGCGGAAATGAACGCGGCAGTGGAGCACCACAACCGGCGCCTGCGCGAACTGCGCACCGCGCTGGCGGAGGATCAGTTCGAGGCCTTCTATCAGGTGCAGGTGGACAGCGTGACCGGACGCGCGACCGGGGCCGAGGCGCTGGTGCGCTGGCATCATCCCCGGGAGGGGCGGGTGTCGCCGGGAGATTTCATCCCGGTGGCCGAGGCCGGCGGCCTGATCGGCGCGCTGGGCGATCGCGTGCTGGAGCAGGCGGTGGGCCAGGTGGCACGCTGGCGCGCGGCGGGCTGGGAGGCGGTCACGGTGGCGGTGAACGTATCGCCGCTGCAGCTGGCCGACGACGGCCTGGTGGAACGGGTGGCGGGGCTGCTGGAGACCCACGGCGTGCCGGGCGGTGCCCTGGAACTCGAAGTGACCGAGAGCGCGATGATGGCGGACGTGGAGCGCATGGGGACGATCCTCGGCCGCCTGCGCGAGCTGGGCGTGGGGATCGCAGTGGACGACTTCGGCACCGGGTATTCCTCGCTGGCCTACCTGAAGACCCTGCCGGTGGACAAGATCAAGATCGACCGCGCCTTCGTCCGCGACCTGCCGGACGACCCGCATGACCGGGCCGTTTGCAGTGCGGTGGTCGCCCTGGGCGCCGGCCTCGGCCTGCGGGTGCTGGCCGAAGGGGCCGAAGAAGCCGGGCAGGTGGCGGCGCTGGGGGAGCTGGGCTGCCGCAGCATCCAGGGCTTTCATTACGGCCACCCGGTTCCCGCCGGCGAGCTGGAGGCCCGCTGGCGGGCCGGGTGACGGCGGCGTCCGGCGCCGGGGATCAGTCGGGGGCGATGGCGGCGTCGGTGAGGTTGTCCAGTGCCCGCTGCATGTTGCCGATGACCTTGTCGCGGTCGTCGATGCCGTGGCGCTCGGCGATGTGGCCGGGGTCGTTGTAGCCCAGTCGCACCCGGCCGTCGGCGTCCTCCCACGCCAGGGCCTTCATGGGCAGGTCGATGCCGGCGCTCTGTGCACTGGTAAAGAAATGCGAGCCCGCCGCCGGGTTGCCGAACAGCAGCAGTTCCGTGTCCCGCAGCGGGATGTCCACGCCCTCGGCCTTCGCCGCGTGGTCCCAGCGCAGGGCGATGCCGATGTCGTTGGCCTCCAGCGCGTGTTCCAGACGGTCCAGGGTCTCTGCCGGCGAGTGCGGGCTGGTCTTGATGATCAGGCCGGGTACATCGCCGGCCGCTGCGGGCGTGGCCGCCAGGGCCAGCAGGACGGACAGCAGGGTCGTGGCCGGAAGGTTGCGTTTCATGATGGCTCCTTGTCGATGGACAGCAGGGGAAGGCCCCCGGCGCCAGGGGCGCCGAGGGCCGGGGGACGGCGCGTGGCGGTCAGCCGGTCTGATTGTCGCCGGTTACCGGGACCGGGCAGTTGACCACGAAGCCGCGCGGGCTGTTCGGCGTCCCGTCGTGGGACACCAGCTCGTCCGCCTCCAGCGCGGCGCGGATGTCGGCCGCGGAGGTCAGCAGGTGCGCCTGCGAGGGATCCTCCCAGGTCAGGGCGAAGTGGTCCCAGAACGGGCTCCATGCCGGGTGTCCCGCCGGGTTGCCGAACACCGCGGGCTGGTGGCCCATCACGCCGGAGCCCTCGATGCCGTTGGTGAAGACCCACACCTTGTCGGTGCCGCCCACGTCGACCAGATCGTCCAGCGGTGCCGAGACCGGAACGCTCATCATCTCGGCCGGCCCTCCGAGGGACGCGTCGGTGACCAGGTAGTAGCTGCCGGGGAAGGCCTCGTGGAGCTTCAGGGTGACGCGGCCGGAGCCGGTATCCAGCGGCTCCAGCAACTGGCCGCCGCCGAGATATTCCTGCTTGTCGTCGTCCACCGTCAGACTGCCTTCCGGCCAGGCCATCAGCGGATAGTTCACGAACACCCCGGTGGACTCCACCGTCACGGCGCCGGCCTCCTCCGCCGAGCGGATGGCTTCGGCGCTGTCCAGACTCGCCGGGTCGGATTCGCCTTCGCGACCGGCCGCCCGTACCCGCTTGATCTCCATCAGCGGCGAATAGTCGTCGGCCGGCGGCACGGAGCGGATCACCGGTGGCACGCCGTCCCCGCGCAGGAACAGCTCGTTGGCCCTGCCGCGCCCCTGGGCGGTGTTCAGCAGTGGCACGTGGACCAGCCCCTCGCGCTCGGCAAACTCGGGATCGGAGGCGTCGGTGCGGATGAACCAGGCGTGGCCGGAGGCGTGCACGGCCTGGTGCAGACGCATGGTCACGTGGCCGAAGGCGCCGGGCCAGTCGCCCGGGCGAATGCTGTAGTCGATCACGTCCCCGACGATGGCCCGGCTGGATGTGGTTGCGGCGCGTGCGGTGCCGGCCAGGCCCTGCAGGGCGAGACCGGGAAAGGCGGCGCCCAGGGCCAGGCCGGCGGCGCCGGCCCCGCCCAGACGCAGGAAGTTGCGACGGTTCAGAGTGGAAGCAGGCATGGCGGTTCTCCTCCTGTTTTTTGTGCGGTCGGCGTTCACATGAACGCCTTGTCCTGAACATAGGCCCCCGCCGACCGCGGCGAATCGGGGTTTTCCCCTACAACGTCGGTGGCCGGTGCGAATCGGCCAGCAGTTTCGCCAGCAGCCCGGTCCAGCCGGTCTGGTGCGCCGCGCCCAGCCCGCGGCCGTCCTCGCCGTGGAAGTACTCGTAGAACTGCAGCAGGGGTTCGCCTTCGGGACCGCACAGGGGGCCGTCGCCGGCCAGTGCCGGAGCGGTGCCGGAGGCGTCGGGCCGGTAGAGACCGGTGAGGCGTTCGCCAATGAGGTCGGCGGCCTCGGCCAGGGTGACTTCCGCGCCGTCCAGGCAGGGGGCCGGGATGCGGAAGCCGTCGCCCAGAAAACGGTGGAACCTGCGCAGTGCCTGCACCAGCGCGTAGTTGGTGGGGAGCCAGATCGGCCCGCGCCAGTTGGAGTTGCCGCCGAACAGGTCGGAGGTGCTCTCCCCCGGGATGTACTCGATAGTGGTGTGGCCGATGCCGGGGATCTCGCCCAGGTCGGTGTAGTCGGCGTGGATGCGGCTTACGCTGCGGATTCCGTGCGGGGCGAGGAACTGGTCTTCGTCCAGCAGGCGGCGCAGGACCGCCGCCAGTCGGCGGGCATCCACCAGCGCCAGCAGGTGTTCGCCGTGTTCGTTCTCCGCGTCCGGACATGCGCAGACCACGCTGCCCCGGTAGGCACCGCCCTGGTGCTCGTGCAGGGCCCGGCGGAAACGTGGCGCGCAGCTCAAAAGCTCCGGGCCCACCAGTTCGGCCGCGAACAGCGGGATCAGGCCCACCCACGAGTAGACGTCGATCGGGTGGCCGGTACCCTCGGGGGTCACCACCACATCCTTGAAAAACCCCGATGCCTCATCCCACAGACCGGCGTGGCCGGACTCCTCGCTGCCGGCGATGGCCTCGGCGATGGCGAGGAACTGTTCGAAGCTCTGTACGGCCATGTCGTCGTAGCTGCGGTCGCTGCGGCACAGCTCCAGGGCCATCACCGTCATGTTGAGGGCGAACATGGCCATCCAGCCGGTAGCGTCGGCCTGCTTGAGGGTGTAGCCCGGAGGCAGGGATCGGGAGCGATCGTAGACCGAGATGTTGTCCAGACCGAGGAATCCGCCCTCGAACAGATTGTGACCCTCGGTGTCCTTGCGGTTGATCCACCAGGCGTAGTTGAGCAGCAGCTTCTGGAAGACCCGCTGCAGGAAGGCGGTATCGCCGGCCCCGTGCCGGGCACGCTCGGCGCGGAAGGCCTCCAGCGCCGCCATGGCATGGACCGGCGGGTTCACGTCCTCGAAGGCCCATTCGTACGCGGGGATCTGGCCGTTGGGGTGCAGGTAGCGCTCCGACAGCAGCGTTTCCACCTGACCTTTGGCCAGTTCCGGGTCCAGCAGGGCCAGTTGGGGGACATGGAAGGCCAGATCCCAGGCGGCGAACCAGGGGTATTCCCAGGTGTCCGGCATGGAGAGGATGTCGCGGGCCCGCAGGTGGCGCCAGTGCCGGTTGCGGCCAGCCCGGCGTTCGGACGGAGGCGGCAGCTGGTCCCCGTTCAGCCATCGCCGTACCTCGTGGTGGTAGAACTGCTGATTCCAGATCATGCCCGCCAGCGCCTGACGCAGGGTTGCGGCATCCGCCGTGCCGGCGTCCGGCAGCAGATCGGCGTAGAACGCATCCGCCTCGGCCGTGCGCGCCGCGAGGACGGCTTCGTGGTCGGCAAAGGGGGTGTCCAGCGCTTCCTCCGAGAGCACCAGATCCACGTGAAAGGCCTCGCCGGGAGGTGTCTCGGCGGCGTACCAGGCGGCGCATTTGGTGCCTTCCGGGACCGGGTTGACGGCGCTCGTCTCGCCGTTCACTACCCGCCGGTGGAAGGCATCCTTCACGTAACGGGAGGCGCTCGGTACGCCGAACAGCCGCTCCTGATGGGTCTCGTTCTCGGTGAACAGGAGGGCGGCGTCCCCGGCCCCGTACAGATAGCAGTGCCCCGGGGCGGGCGCCGTCACCCGGACGGCCCAGTTCGCGCCCGCGGGCGCTCCGGTCGTCGTGAGGCGCGGCTGCACGACATCGTCGTCACCCCAGGCCCAGGTATTGCGCAACCACATCGTGGGCAGCAGGTGGAGCGTGGCCGGGGCATTCCCGCGGTTGTGGGCGCGGATGCGGCAGTGGATGGCTCCGGGCGCCGCCCGGGCCCAGGTGATGACCACATCCCAGTAGCCGGCCTCCCACACCGGGTGGTCCCGCAGGTTGAAGGGCGGGTCGCTGCGGCCGCGGCGCCGGTTCTCCGCCACCAGCTCGGCATAGGGATACTCGCCCTGCGGGTAACGGTAGAGGTACCGCAGAAGGCTGTGGCTGGGCGTGGCGTCCAGGTAGAAATAGCGTTCCTTGACGTCCTCGCCCCGGTTGCCCTGATTGCCGGTCAGGCCGAAGGCGCGTTCCTTGAGGATGGGGTCGACTCCGTTCCACAGGGCGAGCGCCAGGCACAGGCGCTGCTCCTGGTCACAGATCCCGCCCAGCCCGTCCTCGCTCCAGCGACAGGCCCGTGAACGGGCCTGGTCATGGTCGAAGTATTCCCAGGCCTCGCCCTTGGCGCTGTAGTCCTCGCGCACCGTGCCCCAGGCGCGCTCGGCGAGGTAGGGCCCCCAGCGGCGCCAGTCGATTTCGCCATGGCGCTGCTGTTCCAGTCGCTGTCGTTCGGCGTCATGTCGATGGTCGTGGTCCATGTCACCCTCCTTCGTGGTTCGGTACCGGGGACTGGTACGGGCCCGGGGCGCGGCCCGATGTCACACGCTCGAGACGCCACCATGCCTCCAGCACGCACGCGGCCGACCAGGCCTGCGCCGGGGCGCCCCGGGGTGTATGGGGCGGATCGCCATCGAAGATTTCGCTGACGTGGCCCAGTCCGGCGTCGGTCAGGTGGTCGCCGACGGGAAGCAGCCGGGCGCGGGCTGCATCGGCATCGCCGGTGATCCGGTACTCGGCCAGCGCCCAGGGGCCCAGCAGCCACCCCCAGACGGGGCCCTGATGGTAGGCACCGTCACGTTCCTCGACCCCGCCGCGATAGCGCCCGCGATAACCGGCTTCGCAGGGGGCCAGGGAACGCAGGCCGCTGGAGGTCAGGAGGTGACGCCCGGTTTCCGCCACGACCCGCGCCTGCGCGCGAGGGTCCAGCGGGGAGAACGGCAGGCTGACCGCCAGGATCTGATTGGGCCGCACCGCCGGCTCGTCCCCGTTCGGGCCGTCGACGACATCCAGCAGGCCGCCACGGGGCCGGTCGAAACGCACGAAGGCGCCCGCGACGTTCCCGGCGTGATGCTGGTAGTCCTCGCCCTCCTGTCCGGCGGCCTCGGCGAGCTCGGCCATGGCGGCCAGGGCGTTGTGCCAAAGGGCATTGAGTTCCACCGGTTTGCCCGTGCGCGGGGTGATTACGCGGTCGCCGATCCTGGCGTCCATCCAGGTGAGCTGGATGCCGGGCTCGCCGGCACGCAGCAGGCCATCGGCGGGATCGACGCCGATGCCGAACCGGGTGCCGGCGGTGTAATGGTCGATGATGGACGCGAGCCCCGGCAGGGCCCGGGCGACGGCGCGGAAGTCGCCGGTCTCGCGCCAGTAACACCACCAAGCATGCACATACCACAGGGCCGCATCGGCGGTGTTGTATTCCGGTCTGTCGCCGGCGCCCGGGAACACGTTGGGCAGCATGCCGCGATCCAGGAAACAGCCGAAGGTTTCCAGGATGCGCCGCGCCTCGTCGGGATGCCCGGTGGCCAGGGTCAGGCCGGGCAGGGCGATCAGGGTGTCGCGCCCCCAGTCGCCGAACCAGGGGTAGCCGGCAATCACCGAGGCCCCTTCGCTGCCGTCGGGCAGCGGGCGGGCGAAGCGGTAGTCCCGGGTGGCGAGGGCGAGCCGCCGGATCCATGCGGGAGCGGTCACGATCTCGGGGGCCGCCCGCGGCCAGTGAGCCACTTCTCCGTCGTCGGCGGCGCGGAAGGCGTCCAGGGCGCCGCCGGTGTCGGCCTCGGGCACGGCCTCCCGCGCGACGCCCAGGCCTGTCCACCGCCCGGGCTCCAGGGGCAGCACCACGCTGGCCACGTGCAGGTGACGGTCCCGGTCGGGCAGCCCCCGTTCCCGCTCGAGCGGCAGGTCGAAGGCCTCGATCCACTGCGGCGTTACGGTCTGCCACACGCCATCGGCCACGGCCCCCATCCAGGTGTGCCCCGGATGTTCGACGCGCAGTTCGCCGCCGGCGGCGTGCACGGCGGGCTCCGGCGCATCGGACGGCGTGCTTTGGTGGTGGTCGCGGTCGTTGACCAGCAGCGCCACCCGCAGCTGCAGGGGCGTCTTCTCCCGGCCGGGGCCGGGATCCGCCCGCCAGGCCATCCGCGCGGTGTCCTCGCCGGGCATGAGCCAGATCCGGCACTCGAGGACGAGGCTGCCGAGGGCGTAGCGCCAGACCGGCATGCGTCCATCCAGGTGGAACGACTCCAGCCACCGGTGGCCCTCGGGATCCACGGCACCGTCCGCCCAGCGATTGGTGAACAGCGGGATCGCGTCACCGTCGACGAGCAGGGTGGCTTCGGCGCGGGTTGCCAGCAGCCGGCGCCCCAGGGGTGGTTCGACCGGGGCGATCAGCAGGCCGTGGTAGCGCCGCGTGAGGGTCGCCGCCACGGTGCCGGCGGCGTAGGCGCCGCGACCGTTGCCCAGCCACCATTCACGACGCTCGGCCTGTGCCAGGTCGCCGCAGATTGCGCGACCCAGGCGGATGTCCGCTGCGGGTCGCATCACCGTTTACTCCCGATGATGCGCCGGGATCCGGGCGAATCGCGGGAAACCATCAGCCGTTGTCCCGGAAGCCGGGGTAGAGCGACATGCCGCCGTCCACGTAGAGGGTGGTGCCGTTGACGTAGTCGGAGGCGTCGGACGACAGCCAGAGCACGGCCGCTGCCACGTCGTCGGGATCGCCGACCCGGTCATAGGGGATCAGGGTGCGCAGCGTCGCCTCGGCCTCCGGATCGGACCAGGCCTCGCGGTTGATGGCGGTGCGGATCGCGCCGGGCGACACGCCGTTGACGCGAATGCCGAGGTGGGCCATCTCCTGGGCGAGGCTGCGCACCAGCATGAGCACGCCGGCCTTGGAGACGGCGTAGTTGGTATGTCCGGCCCACGGAATGGTGTCGTGTACCGAAGACATGCAGACGATGCACCCTTTGGCGCGGGAGCCCCGGGAGGCAGTGCCCTGTTGCCGAAAGGTGCGGATGGCTTCCCGGGCGCAGAGGAACTGGCCGGTGAGGTTGACGTCCAGCACCTTCTGCCACTGGGCGAGTGTCATCTCGGAGAACGTGGCGTCCTGTTGAATACCGGCGTTGTTCACCAGGGTGTCGAGGCCGCCCCAGGTGTCGACCACCTGCCGGAACAGCGCTTGTACCTGCGCCTCGTCACTGACATCGGCCTGCAGGGTCATCGCTTCGCCTCCGCCTTCCTGGATGGCATCACGGGTGGCGTCGCAGTGTTCCCCGGCCCCCAGGTCGCTGATGGCCACCCACGCGCCCGCGCCAGCCATGGCCCGGGCGATCGCGGCACCGATGCCGCTGCCGCCTCCTGTGACGAGGACCCGTTGTCCGGCGAGATCGGGGAAGGATGCGGTGACCATGGGATGTCCTTCAGGATGGTTGCCTTTCTTTGAGGGTAGGGCTCGTGACAGCGGATAGATATCGGGAGAAACCCGTACGGGATTTCCCGCATTCGGTTCGGCACGAAATGCGCTACCTTCGGGGAACGGGGATGAGGCGAACGGTCATGGAGCGAGTGGAGGCATCGGCGCAGCAGGAGCAACCGGCCGGCCGGCACGGTTCGGCGCGGGTGTGGGCGCCCCATGTGGCGCTGGTGGGGATCTACCTGTTGCTTGCCTGGTGGGCCGGATCCCTGTTCGCCCTGGAGGAGCCGCCGCTGCCGCTGGTCTGGCCGGCGACCGGTGTGGGGCTGGCGTTCGTGTACCGCTACGGCTACTCGTTGCTGGTGCCGCTGGTGGTCGTGGCGGTGGCGGTGCAGCTGGTGATGGGGGCGGAGCTGGCCGGTGCGCTGCTGATGGCCGCCGGTCAGGCGGGCGGGGCGGCGATCGGGGCCTGGCTGCTGATGCGCTGCCGCTTCCGGGCGGATTTCTCTCAGCTGCGCGACGTGATGGTGTTCCTGGGCGTGGGTGCCGGTGTGAGTGCCGGGGTCAGTGCGATGGCGGGCACCCTGGCGATCACCGGACTGGATACCGGTTTCCCGGAGGTGCTGGGGCTCTGCTGGGCGGCCGATCTGATGGGGGTGGTGCTGTTCACGCCGCTGTTGCTGGCGTGGCCACGGGTGCTGTCCGCGGGGCGCTGGCGAGCCCGCGACGGCGAGGCGGCCGGATGGGTGGTGCTGGCGCCGGTACTGGCCTTCGGCATCTACGGTGCGGGGCTCCCGGACGTCGTGGCCATGCCGCTGTCCTACGCGGTGTTCCCGGTAGTGATCGCCACGGCCCTGCGTCATCGGGTGCATGTGGCCGCGGCCGCGGTCGCCGCGGCCGCAATGGTGGCACTGATGTGTACTGCGGCGGGCAAGGGGCCGTTCGCGGGGGCCGGTCTGCCGTATGACCTGCTCAGCCTGCATGCCCAGCTGGCGCTGCTGGCGTTGACCGCGCTGGTGATCGCGGCGGTGCGTCAGGAACGGATCGCCGCGGAGGCGCGGGCGCGCGAGCATCTGCATGCCCTGAACCGGGCCGGCCGGCTGAATGCCGCGGGGACGCTGGCCGGCTCCCTGGCACATGAGCTCAATCAGCCGCTGTGCGCCCTGTCCAGCTATGCCCGTGCCGCCCGGCGCCAGATGCAGCAGGGGGCACCCGCGGACGAAGTCGCGCCGACGCTGGATCGCATCGCCGAGGGTGCGGACCGCGCGGCCTCCATCGTGCGCCGCACGCGGTCCATGCTGGCCCGCGAGCCCGCCGCCGGCGGGCCGGTGGACGCCGCGGCGGCAGTGCGCGAGGCGCTGGCGCTGCTGCAGCCGGAGGCGGTCCGCCAGGGCGTCGAGCTGCGTCTGGACGGGCCCGGGACACGTCTGCCGCCGCTGTGGATGGACGCGGTGGAACTCCAGCAGGTGGTCATCAATCTGGTGCAGAACGGCATCGCCGCAGCCGCCGCCGAGGGGGGCGAGCCCCGGGTGCGGGTGGCCCTGGGCCCGGCCGATCACGGGGCCGTGGAGCTGGTGATCACGGACACGGGCCCCGGTCTGCCCCCGGGGGCGGTCGAGGATCTGTTCCAGCCGCTGGTCAGCCACCGTGACGGGGGCACCGGTCTGGGCCTGGCGATCACCCGATCCATCGTGGAAGGCCATGGCGGGACCATCGTGGCGGACAATGCGCCCGGCGCGGGTGCCCGGTTCCGGGTCTGTCTGCCGTGCGGGGCGGATCCCGCCGGGCCGGGGGAGGCCGGGGATGGTTACGCCTGACGAAAAGGTCTACGTGGTCGATGATGATCGCGACGTGCGCGACTCGCTGCATCTGCTGCTGCGCACGGCCGGGTTGCCGGTGGTGACCTGTGCCTCCGCGCAGGAGCTCCTCGATCGCATCGGTCCTGCCCATCCCGGCTGTCTGGTGCTGGACGTGCGCCTGCCGGGGATGAACGGGCTGGAACTGCAGGCGGCGCTGGGCGTGCGCGAGGTGCGCATGCCGATCCTGTTCATCTCCGGCCACGCCGACATCCCGATGGCGGTGCGCGCGGTGAATGCCGGTGCCTTCGATTTCCTGGAAAAGCCTTTCGACGAGGAGGTGCTGCTGGACCGCATCCACGGCGCGCTGGAGCACGACCGCGCGCAGCGCCGGGAGGAGCAGGGGCGCCGGGCGATCGAACGTCTGCTGGAGCGGCTCACCCCGCGCGAGCGGGAGGTGATGGAGCAGATGCTGCTGGGGCGGCTGAACAAGGTGATCGCCGCGGAACTGGGGTTGAGCGTGCGCACGGTGGAGATCCACCGTGCCCGGGTGCTGGAGAAACTGGAGGTCCACAACGCGACCGAGATGGTGCGTCAGGTGTTGTCGACCGGGGCCTACCGCGACTGGTTGTTGTAACCGGGGCGGGTCGGTTTTCCATGCGGTGCCGGGCTTCCATTATGATCGTCCCGGACCCTGCGGAGTGCGCCGGCAGGGATGGTGGGAAACGGACAGGGAAGGGCGGGAATGGAGATTCCGGGCGGAGGTGCGGCGGAAGCGCGGCTGGCTCACTGGGGGCCGCTGTTCGGGCTGGGGTTGCTGCTGATCGCGGCGCTGGCGGGGTGGGTCCCGTTCGGGGCGGTGCTGCTGGTGGTGTGGCTGGAGACCCTGGCGGTACTGGCGCTCGGGGTCCGGGCGTTGTGGCGCCTGCCGCCGGAGGGACGCCGACCGGACTGGCGTGATTCGGGCCGTGGCGGTGCGGTGAAAGTGTTGTGGATCGGCGACCCGGCCGCGAGCCCATCCGACGGGCGACCCCGCGTTCGGCTCACCGATCTGCCCCGGGCCGAGGCGATGTTCCGGCTGATCAAGCCGGCGCTGATCATGTCGGGCATCCAGGGCGCATTCGTCTTCATGTTCATCGGCCTGTGGGAGGGACTGCAGGAAATGGGGGTCGGGGCCCTGTTGCTGGTGCTGGCGACCGCCCTGATCCGGCTGACCGGCCGCATCGATACCGAGAATGCCCCGGCGGTGCTGCTGGCGCGGTCGGTGATGATCCCCGTGGTGCTGGTGCTCAGTCTGACGGTGGGCGGGGCGCTGGGCAGCGGTGACGGGGCATGGCTGGTGGCG
The DNA here is from genome assembly GCF_000381205.1 of Thioalkalivibrio sp. ALE11. Classification (NCBI taxonomy): domain Bacteria; kingdom Pseudomonadati; phylum Pseudomonadota; class Gammaproteobacteria; order Chromatiales; family Ectothiorhodospiraceae; genus Thioalkalivibrio; species Thioalkalivibrio sp. ALE11. Next base: position 160,428 of record NZ_KB906166.1, read on the forward strand.
ACCGTGGTGGCGGTGAGCCTGCTGGCCTTCGGTGACCTGTTCACGGAGCGTTATCTGCTGCGCGACTGAAGGGGGGCGGGTCGGATGAGGCCGGGTCCGGGGAAACGCCGCTCCGGCGGCCGATGGCGGTTACTCGCGCGACTTGCGGGCCAGGGCATCCTGCTGCTGCTCCAGTGACAGGTGCTGATGGACATAGTCGCGGGCGTCGGCGGCCGAGGGGTGTCCCTGGTCGGCCGCGCGCGAGAACCAAACCCAGGCCTCGACCAGATCCTGTTCCACGCCATGGCCTTCGGCCAGAAAGATGCCCAGGTTGTACTGCGCCTGCATCTGCCCCTGGCGGGCCGCCAGCCGGTACCAGTGAGCGGCCTCGCGCTGGTCCCGGGCGATCCCGTGACCGCGGTCCAGCAGCACGCCCAGGTTGGTACGCGCCGCGGGATGGCCGGTATCGGCGGCGACGCGATACCAGTGTGCCGCCTGCGCCGGATCGCATTCCACGCCCTTGCCGTCGCGGTACAGGTTGCCGAGGCGGGCGGCGGCCTCGCTGTCGCCGTCCTCCGCGGCCTGGCGGTACCAGCGCACGGCCTCGGCCAGATCGGCGATCACGCCGTGGCCCTGTTCCAGCAGCCGGGCGAGGTTGCAGGCCGCCCCGGCATGACCGGCGCCGGCGGCACGTGCGTACAGCCGGCCGGCTTCGGCGGGGTCGGCATCGCAGCCGCGGCCGGTTTCGTACGCCACCCCCAGACTGTTCAGGGCATCGGGATCGCCCTGTTCGGCCGCTTTCTCCCACCAGGCGACGGCCTCCGCGGCGGCTTCCGGGGTGACTTCGCTGGCGAAGCGCAGAACGCCCAGGTTGTACTGGGCGTTCGCGTGACCGGCCTGCGCCGCGCGGCGATACCAGGTCTCGGCCTCCTCCGCGGGATCACCCTCGGCGACCCCCTGTTCGGCCAGCAGGCCGAGGTTGAAGCAGGCATCCGGCAGGCCCAGCTCGGCTGCGCGTTTCCAGTGCTCGCGGGCCCGCTGCACGTCCGATTCGACGCCCAGGCCGCTGGCGTACAGCACGCCCAGGCCAAGATGGGCGCCGGCATGCGGTCCGTCGGCGCGTTCACTCCAGATTCGGTGGGCTTCGGCAAAGTCGCCGCGTTCCAGGGCCTCGAAGCCGGCTTCGTCTTGCGGTTCGACGCCCGTCTGCGGGGCGTGTTCGGGGTCTTCGGGGGCGGTCATCTCGGGCGGTATTCCGGGCGGCACGATGGAGCCGCCAGCTTCGCAGCATTCCGGGGCTGGCCGCAAACGATCGGGGGGACGCAGGTCGGGCACCCTCCGTCTGTCGAGGGAAACGTGCACATCGAGCGGTGTTTCCCTAGGATTCGCATTCCCGATGCGATGCGCCGGAAGACCAGGATCCGGCGGTTGCCCCAGTTGCGGCGGTTCGAGAGAGGAATATGGAAGCTTCGCAGAAACTGATTCCCGGCTACGCCAACGCCAAGGCGACGCGCAAGTACGCCGAGTCGTTCCTCGCCGACGGGCGCGCGGCCGAGGGCCATTACAGCGAGTTCTCGCGCGCGCGGATGCGCCTGTCCAGTCTGGGCATCGGCACCTTTGGCGGGGCGGCCACCGCCGAGGTGGACGCGGCCATCTCCGCGATCGTGGCCCGCGGGCTGGCCGAGGGCATCAACGTGGTGGACACCTCCGCGCATTACCGCTATGGCCGCTCGCTGGCGGCCGTGGGCGCGGGCGTGCGCACGGCGCTGGAGGCCGGGGTCCCGCGCGAGGCGATGTTCCTGATCTCCAAGGGGGGCTTCCTGACCCTGCGCGGCGGTCAGCCGGACGACATGGACGCCTGGTTCCAGCGCGAGATCGAGGCCCCGGGCATGGGCACGAAGGAGGACCTGGCCAAGGGCGCGCATCTGCTGACGCCGGAATATATCCACTACCAGATGGAGCTGTCGCGCTCGCTGATGGGTGTGGAGACCCTGGATGCGTTCATCATCGACCAGCCGGAGGTGCACATCCACGAGATCGGCAAGGAACGCACCAACTGGAAGCTGGAGCCGGTGTTCGAGATGCTGGAGCGTGCGGTGCGCGACAAGAAGATCCGCGCCTACGGGATCTCGACCTTCGAGGGCTTTCGCGAGGAGACCGACGCCGCGGTGTTCCAGTCGCTGACCTCGATCCAGGGGCTGGCTCAGCGAGCGGCGCAGACCGTGACCGGCGACGATTTCGCGCGCGATCATTTCAAGCTGGCGATGCTGCCGTTCAATCAGGTGATGCTGGAAGGCTTCACGCGCTTCAATACGGCCACCGGGCAGGGCAACGTGGCCAGCCCGCTGCAGGCGGCGCATCAGCTGGAGATCTACATGATGGCCTCGCACACCATGCTCAAGGGCCACCTGGCGCAGCAGTCGGTGGAAGTGGTGGAGAAGGAGCTGGCGGGGCTGGCCAATCCGGCGCAGCGCGCGATGCAGTTCAATCGCTCGACGCCGGGTCTGGGGACCTCGCTGGTGGGCATGAGCACGCCGGAACACCTGGACGACATGCTGGCGGTGATGCGCGAGCCGATGCTGGACAAGAAGGCCTACCTCGGCATGTTCAAGAAGGCCGAGGAGGATTAGCACCGGACCGCCATCTCCCGTGATGGCGAACCATCCACCCGGCGTCATTGCGAACCATCCGGCCCCCGTCATGGCGCCCCCCGTCATTGCGAGGAGCCGCAGGCGACGAAGCAATCTCCATCCGGAACCACCGGAGTCTCGATTGCACGCGCTCTGCAAGCTCGAGGAGATTGCTTCGTCGCTGCGCTCCTCGCAATGACGGGGGGGTGAAGAACCTCGCAATGACGGGGGTTCGAACAAACGCCGTGAAGAAACGACATCCACAAGGTCCAAGCCCATGCAGGTTGATCTGAAGGCCCTCGAATTTCCCGCGATCCAGCGCCTGCTGGAACGCCTGACCGCCACGCCCTACGGCGCCGATGCCGCGCGCGGGCTGGAACCCGCCCCCAACCTGGAGGCGGCGCGCGCGCTGCAGAAGGCGGTGACGGTGGCCCGCCAGCGTCTGGACGCGGGCACGCTGCCGCGCCTGGGGCAGCTGCCGGATGTGCGTGCGGCGCTGCGCCAGGCCGGCAACCCGGGTTCCGCGCTGCCGGTGCAGGCGCTGCACAACCTGCAGACCATCATGCGCCATGCGCGCGAGCTGGCCGATCAGCTGGCGGATACCCCGGAGATCTACCCCGCGGACCTGAACAAGCTGTACCCGCCGGAGGCGCTGGAGCAGCGCCTGTCTGCCTGCCTGAACCCCGGCGGGGCCTTGCGCGAGGACGCCAGCGAATCGCTGGTGCAGGCCTTCGGCGAGCGCAACCGGCTGCGCGGCGAGGTCGAGACGGTGGTGCACAAGCGCCTGACCCAGTCGGACCTGGCGCAGTCGGGCGAGGAAGCGCTGAAGGTCCAGTGGCATCAGGAGCGTGCGGTGATGGTGCTGCGCGGGGATGCCGCCGGCGCGGTCAAGGGCGTGCGCCGGGGCACTGCGATGGGCGGGCGCGATCACATCATCGAGCCGATCGAGGCGGTGCCGCTGAACAACCAGCTGGACACCGTGAACGGCCAGATCAACAACGAGCAGCAGCGGCTGCTGCGCGAGCTGACCGACACCGTGCGCGAATACGGCGAGCCGCTGGATCTGATGCTGACGGCGCTGACCTGGATCGACCTGGCCTCGGCCGCCGCGCAGCTCTCCGCGCAGATGAACGCCCATGCGCCGGTCCTGGAAGACCGCCCCGGGGTGGAGCTGGACGAGGCCTATCATCCGCTGTTGCTGCTGCAGTTCGCCGAGGGCAACGGGCCGCAGCCGGTGCCGCTGTCCATCCGTCTGGACGACGAGCAGCCGCTGCTGCTGATCACAGGCCCCAACACCGGTGGCAAGACGGTCGCGCTGAAGACTCTCGGCCTGCTGGTGACCATGGCCTGGTGCGGGCTGCACATCCCCGCCGAGCAGGACTGCCGCATCGGCCGTTTCGACCAGGTGATGGTGGACGTGGGCGACAACCAGAGCCTGCTGCACCACCTGTCGACGTTCGCCGGGCACGTGGCGGTGCTCAAGCGCATCCTGGACAACGCGGGCCCGGAGAGCCTGATCCTGCTCGACGAGCTGGGGACCGGGACCGACCCGGACGAGGGCGCGGCGCTGGCGATGGCGATGCTGGACGAGCTGCGCGCGCGCGGCACCCGCGGGATCGTCAATACCCACCTGGCGCCGCTGAAGGACTATGCGGCGCAGCAGTCGGGCATCCTCAATGCCTCCATGCAGTTCGACCCGGATACCCTGTCGCCCACCTATCGCCTGCTGATCGGCGAGCCGGGGGTGTCCTTCGGCCTGACCATCGCGGAGAAGGAAGGGTTGCCGGGGGACCTGGTGGCGCGCGCGCGCCAGCACTTCGCCGAGCTGCCCACCGCTCAGGCCGGCGCCGAACCCGACTGACGATCGGCTCCGCCGGGGCCGCCCCCGGAGATCGCCACGGCGCTGCGCGCCTCGCGATGACGGTGCTGGTTGCGTCCCGTCATCGCGAGGCCACGCCAGTTGTCTTTCGCCCTTGCGGGGCCCCGCGGGTTGTTTCCTGTTATTGCGAGGCCCCGCCAGGGGCCGTGGCAATCTCCGGACGGGGCCTCCGGCGTTGGGTTCCGCTCGCCCCGGGAAGGGCGGGGGTGCCGTGGCGTTGCGCCCCTCACGTGGACCGTGCTCGCTGGCGCGCCGTATGGCGTGAAGCGCGGGCGATTTCATATTAGTATGGTGGGCTATTTTGATTCGGCGTGTCCGCTCGGATCACGATCGCCCGACAGCCCCTGGTAAGGAACAACCGTCATGTCCGAGACCTCTGCATCGTCCACCGCCATCACCGGTGCCGAAATCTTCGTCCGCAGCCTGCAGGCCGAAGGCGTTGACCTGGTTTTCGGCTACCCCGGCGGCGCGGTCCTGCACATCTACGATGCGCTGTACAAGCAGAGCCAGGTCTCGCATGTGCTGGTCCGCCACGAACAGGGCGGGATCCATGCCGCCGAGGGCTACGCCAAATCCTCGGACAAGCCCGGCGTGGCCCTGGTCACCTCCGGTCCGGGGGCGACCAACGCAGTGACCGGCATTGCCGATGCGTACATGGATTCGGTGCCGCTGGTGGTGTTCACCGGCCAGGTGCCGACCAGCATGATCGGCAACGATGCCTTCCAGGAAGTGGACACCGTGGGGATCACGCGGCCCTGCGTGAAGCACAACTTCCTGGTCAAGGACGTGAAGGATCTCGCGACCACCATCAAGAAGGCCTTTTACATTGCCACCACCGGCCGGCCCGGCCCGGTAGTGGTGGACATCCCCAAGGATGTCACCGCCGACAGCTGCGAGTTCGAGTACCCCGAGAGCATCCACATGCGCTCCTACAACCCGAAGACCCGCGGCCACACCGGACAGATCCGGCGCGCGATCGAGCTGATCCTGTCGGCGAAACAGCCGATGATCTATACCGGCGGCGGGGTGGTGCTGGGTCGCGGCTCCGAGGCGCTGACCGAATTCACTCGCAAGCTGGGCTACCCCATCACCAACACCCTGATGGGGCTGGGCGCCTATCCGGCCTCGGACGAGCAGTTCGTCGGCATGCTGGGGATGCACGGGACCTACGAGGCCAACATGGGGATGCACCACGCGGACGTGCTGATTGCCATCGGCGCGCGCTTTGATGACCGCGTGACGGGCAACATCGAGAAGTTCTGCCCCCACGCGAAGATCGTGCATGTGGACGTCGACCCGGCCTCCATCTCCAAGAACGTGAAGGTGGACGTGCCCATCGTCGGCGAGGTGGAGCCGGTGCTGCGCGAGCTGATCCGCGCGCTGGACGAGAACGGCGGCCAGCCCGACGCCGACGCGCTGAAGGCCTGGTGGGACCAGATCCGCGAATGGCGCGGCCAGGACTGCCTGAAGTACGATCGCGATTCCGAGCTGATCAAGCCGCAGTTTGTGGTGCAGAAGTTCTGGGAGCTGACCGGCGGCGACGCCTTCGTGACCTCCGACGTGGGCCAGCATCAGATGTGGGCGGCGCAGTTCTACGGCTTCGACAAGCCCAACCGCTGGATCAACTCCGGCGGTCTGGGAACCATGGGCGTGGGACTGCCGTTCGCGATGGGCGTGCAGTTGGCACATCCGGATGCGACGGTGGGCTGCATCACCGGCGAGGCCAGCATCCAGATGTGCATGCAGGAGCTGTCGACCTGCTATCAGTACCAGCTGCCGCTGAAGATCCTGAACCTGAACAACCGCTACATGGGGATGGTGCGGCAGTGGCAGGAGTTCTTCTACCAGGGCCGCTATGCGATGTCGTACATGGATGCGCTGCCCGATTTCGTCAAGCTGGCGGAGGCCTACGGCCACGTGGGCATCCAGGTCGACAAGCCGGGCGACGTGGAGGGCGCGCTGAAGGAGGCCCTGGCGCAGAAGGACCGCCTGGTGTTCCTGGACTTCATCACCGATCAGTCCGAGAACGTCTACCCGATGATCCCGGCCGGTGCCGGTCAGAACGAAATGATCCTGGTCTGACAGGGAAGGATTCCGTATGCGTCACATCATCAGTGTCCTGCTGGAGAACGAATCCGGTGCCCTGTCGCGGGTGGCCGGCCTGTTCTCGGCTCGCGGCTACAACATCGAATCGCTGACCGTCGCGCCCACCGACGATCCCACGCTCTCGCGCATGACCATCGTCACCAGCGGCTCGGACGAGATCGTCGAGCAGATCACCAAGCAGCTGAACAAGCTGATCGACGTGATCAAGCTGCTCGACCTGACCTCCTATCCGCATATCGAGCGCGAGATGGCGATGGTCAAGGTCCGCGTGGACGAACCCGGCGACCGCGAAGAAGTGAAGCGCCTCGCCGACATCTTCCGCGGCCGCATCATCGACGTCACGCAAAAGACCTACGTCATCGAAATCACCGGGGAGGGCTCCAAGCTGGATGCTTTCCTTCAGGCCCTGGAGCCCTTCCCCGTGCAGGAGGTGGTGCGCTCCGGGGTCATGGGCATCGCGCGCGGGGACGTCACGCTCCAGATCTGAACACCTTTCACCGATTGCCAAGGAAACCGCAATGAAGCTCTATTACGACAAAGACGCCGACCTCTCCATCATTCAGGGCATGAAGGTGGCCATCATTGGCTACGGCTCGCAGGGACACGCCCATGCGAACAACCTGAAGGATTCCGGCGTGGACGTCACCGTCGGCCTGCGTGCCGGTTCCGGTTCGCGCGCCAAGGCCGAGGAAGCCGGCCTGAAGGTGGCCGACGTGTCCGACGCGGTGGCCGCCGCCGATCTGGTCATGGTGCTGGCCCCCGACGAATACCAGGCGAAGCTCTACAGCGAGGAGATCAAGCCCAACCTCAAGCAGGGCGGCACCCTGGCGTTCGCCCATGGCTTCACCATCCATTACAACCAGATCGAGCCGCGCGGCGACCTCGACGTGATCATGATCGCGCCCAAGGCGCCGGGTCACACCGTGCGCTCGGAATTCGCCCGCGGCGGTGGCATTCCCGACCTGATCGCCATCGAGCAGGACGCCTCCGGCAAGGCGCGTGACATCGCGCTGTCCTATGCCTCGGCGATCGGCGGCGGCCGCACCGGCATCATCGAGACCAGCTTCCAGGACGAGACCGAGACCGACCTGTTCGGCGAGCAGGCCGTGCTGTGCGGCGGCGCGGTGGAGCTGGTCAAGGCCGGCTTCGAGACCCTGACCGAGGCGGGCTATGCCCCGGAGATGGCCTACTTCGAGTGCCTGCACGAGCTCAAGCTGATCGTCGACCTGATGTACGAGGGCGGCATCGCCAACATGAACTACTCCATCTCCAACAACGCGGAGTACGGCGAGTACGTGACCGGCCCGAAGGTCATCAACCAGCAGTCCCGCGAGGCCATGCGCGAGGCCCTGCACAACATCCAGACCGGCGAGTACGCCAAGCGCTTCATCCAGGAAGGGGATACCAACTATCCCTCCATGACCGCGAATCGCCGCCGCAACGCCGCCCACGAGATCGAGCAGGTGGGTGAGCGGCTGCGGGCGATGATGCCCTGGATCCAGGCCAACCAGCTGGTCGACAAGTCGCGCAACTGATCCGCGGCACCACCGGCCCCGGGCGCGGGCCGCGGAGGAGGCATGCTGTTTCCGGTAGCGAAGGAAGGCCGCCTGTTCGTCATCGTCACCGCCTGGATGGCGGTGATCACGCTGCTGTCCGGGCTGGCGGATCTGGGTCTGTTCCTGGTCATCCTGATGCTGGCCCTGATGGCCCTGTTCCGCGACCTGCGGCGCCGGGCGCCGGCCCAGGCCCTGGGCCTGGTGGCCCCGGTCGACGGCGTAGTGGAATCGGTGGAGACCACCACCGACCCGTTCACCGGGCGCGAGGCCGAGCGCATCCGCATGCGCCAGCGCTATCTCGGCGAATACAACATCCATGCCCCGCAGGAGGTCGAGGTGCGCGAGCGCGTCTGGCCGGGGCAGGAGACGGATCGCGAGCCCGATCCGCAGCTCGCCGGCCGGCTTGCGTTCGCGCTGGCCACCGACGAGGATGACCGCATGACCCTGGCTCTCGGCGTGACGCACTGGCCGCGGTTCATCCGCATGGCGGAGGTGCTGCCCGGCAACCGGCTGGGCCGTGGCAAGCGCATCGGGTTTGCCGGTTTCGGCGGTCGTGCGGAGCTGTGGCTGCCCCGGGGCTCGCACGTGATGGTGCGGCCGGGGCAGGTCGTGCTGGCGGGGACGACCCTGCTGGGCGGGCTCCCGCCGCGCGAGCCGGGTGATCAGGGCGGCGCCGTGGAGCTGGCCGAATGAATCCCGACGAAGACCCCGACATCATCCGTGGCGAGGACGAGCTGGACGACGAGCCTCCGCGTTCGCGGCGGCGGCGCGGGGTGTTCCTGCTGCCCAACCTGTTCACCACCGGGGTCCTGTTCTCCGGATTCCTGGCGATCGTGTCCGCCATCGACGGGGAGTTCATTACCGCGGCCATCGCGGTCTTCGTGGCCATGGTGCTGGATACCCTGGACGGCCGGGTCGCGCGCATGACCGATACCCAGAGCGAGTTCGGCGCGCAGTTCGATTCGCTCTCCGATCTGGTCTCCTTCGGTCTGGCCCCGGCACTGGTGGTGTACCTGTGGCAGCTGCAGGACCTGGGCAACTTCGGCTGGGTGGCCGCGTTCTTCTTTGCCACGGCGGCGGCGCTGCGACTCGCGCGTTTCAACAGCCGCCTGGCGGTGACCGACAAGCGCTTCTTCCAGGGCTTGCCCAGTCCCGCCAGTGCGGCACTGCTGGTGGGGACCGTCTGGGTGGTCGAGGACCTCGGCATGGCCGCGGAGCTGGGGGACACCGGGGCGGTGGCGGTGCTGATCATCACCGTGCTCGCCGGCGCGGCAATGGTCAGTAACCTGACCTATTTCAGTTTCAAGGACATGGATTTCCGCCACCGGGTCCCGTTCCTGGCCATGCTGGGCGTGGTCGGGGCGCTGATGCTGGCGGCCCTGGATCCGCCCAAGATGCTGCTGGCCGGGTTCGTGGTGTACGCGCTGTCCGGGCCGCTGCTGACGCTGGTGCGCTGGCAGCGCCACCGGCGTCGCGGCCGTGCCCCGCAAGCCTGAGCGGGGAGGCGGGCGTGGAACTCTCGCGGCACAAGCGGCGCATCCTCGCCGACATGGGCATCCCGTTGTGGCGGGCGCGCGCGTCGGCGGATACCGGCGCCGCGCCGGAAGCGTCCCCGGAGCCACTACCTGAACCGGTGGCCGGCCTGAGCGTGGAGCAGGCGCCGCGGGAGTCGTCCGTGGCGGCCACGGGCATCGACTGGCAGGCCCTGCGAGACGAAGTCGCGGGCTGCACTGCCTGCAGCGAGCTCGCGGCCAGCCGGCGGCAGACGGTCTTCGGGGTGGGCGATACCGGCGCCCGCTGGCTGTTCGTCGGCGAGGCCCCGGGTGCCGAGGAGGATCGTCGCGGCGAGCCCTTCGTCGGGCGGGCCGGGCAGCTGCTGGACAACATGCTGGCGGCGCTGGGACTGGATCGAGAGCACGACGTGTTCATCGCCAATATCCTGAAGTGCCGGCCGCCCAACAATCGGGATCCGAAGCCGGAGGAGGCACGGGCCTGCCGGGGTTTCCTGGATCGCCAGATCGAGGCGATTGCCCCGGAGGTCATCGTGGCGCTGGGGCGGGTCCCGGCGCACCAGCTGCTGGAGACCGAGACCGCGGTGGGGCGCCTGCGCGGGCGCGTCCACGAGTATCGCGGCATTCCGCTGGTCGTGACCTGGCATCCGGCCTATCTGCTGCGTTCGCCGCGGGAAAAGGCGCGTGCCTGGGAGGACCTGCAGCGGGCGCGTGCGTGCCTGCCGTCCGCGGCCACCGACTGAACCACCGGCTCCATCCGGGGGTCGACTCCTGCACGAGGGAAGATGACCGATGAGTGCCGAAGCCCGCACCCGACCCGAACTGCGGCGCATGCAGCTGGCCGACATCGATCGCGTGATGGTGATCGAGCGCCAGGCGTATGACTATCCCTGGACCGCGCGGATCTTCCAGGACTGCCTGAAGGTCGGTTACGACGGCTGGATCCTGTCCGTGGATGGCCGTCAGGTGGGGCATGCGATCCTGACCGTGGCCGCCGGCGAGGCGCATCTGCTGAATCTGACGGTGGATCCGCGCTGGCAGGGCTACGGGCTGGGGCGCTTCATGCTGCGCCGGCTGCTGGCCTGTGCCTGCGATGAACGCGCCGAGGCCCTGTTCCTCGAGGTGCGTCCTTCCAACGCCGCAGCCGTGCAGCTCTACCGCTCGGAAGGCTTCGAGCACATCGGCACCCGACCGCGTTACTACCCGCTTCCCAGCGGCCGCGAGGATGCCTGGGTGCTGCGCCGCAGCTGCGAGGAACCGGCGGGGGCCTAGGGAAACGCTGATCAGCGTTTCCCTGGCGCATTCTGCGGTCAGGGTGCGCAAAAATGCACTGTCGGTTTTGCGGTTCCACGGGCATGTGTCTATTCTCAGGGCCTTACGACCGGTTCCGTATCGAGGCTGTGATGAAAAAGTCCCTTCTTGCCCTGACCGCGGCCCTGCCGCTCCTGTTGACCGCCGGCCCCGCGGTGGCCACCGAATTCGGTTACGACGAAGCCGAACGCCAGCAGGAACTGCTGGGTGTCTGGTTCGGTATCCGTGAACGCAATGCGCAACGCGGCGACCGTGACGCGCAGTTCGACGTGGGCATGGCCCATTACACCGCGCGTGGCACCGAACAGGACGACGCGGCGGCAGCCGAATGGTTCGCGCAGGCCGCCGAGCAGGGGCATGCGCGCGCGCACTACTTCCTCGGCTACCTCCATGCCACCGGACGCGGGGTTCCCGTGGACTCGGAGAAAAGCGGCGAACACTACCGTCGCGCGGCGGAACTGGGCGACATGGATGCCCAGTATCACCTCGGGCGTGACCTGCTGGCGGACGAATCGGCCGATCCGGCCGAAGCCGCGGAATGGATCGAACGCGCCGCCGGTCAGGGGCTGGCCTCCGCCCAGTATCACTGGGGCTACCTGCTGGAGACCGGGCGCGGGGTCGAGCGCTCGGTGGACGACGCCGTCGAGTGGTATGTGCTCGCGGCGGAGCAGGGCAACGCCCAGGCCCAGCGCGGGCTCGGGCGCCTGCACATGGCCGGCCGCGGCGTGAATCGCGACCGCGTCCAGGCCTGGGTCTGGTACAGCCTCGGCGACGATGGCGAGCACGTGGAACGCCTGGAGTCCCGCATGAGCGAGGCAGAGCTGGCGGCCGCGCGCGAGAGCCTCGCCGAGCAGCGCACGGCCATGCGCACCGAAGCCGCCGTACGCTGAACCGTTCCCGCCCGCCGCCCAATGCGGCGGGCGGAATACGTTAGAATGTCGGGCTTTCTCCCCGTACGGGACCCGACCGATGTCCTTTGTCGACGAGACCGCCCGCCGCCGGACCTTTGCGATCATTTCGCATCCGGACGCGGGCAAGACCACCATGACCGAAAAGCTCCTGCTGTACGGCGGCGCGATCCAGCTCGCCGGTACGGTCAAGGGGCGCAAGTCCGCGCGCCACGCCACCTCCGACTGGATGGCGATGGAGCAGTCGCGCGGGATCTCGGTCACCTCCTCGGTGATGCAGTACCCCTACAAGGGGCGCATGGTGAACCTGCTGGATACCCCGGGGCATGCGGACTTTTCCGAGGATACCTACCGCACGCTGACCGCCGTCGACTCCGCGCTGATGGTCATCGACGCGGCCAAGGGCGTGGAGGACCGCACCATCAAGCTGATGGAGGTCTGCCGCCTGCGCGACACCCCGATCATGACCTTCGTCAACAAGATGGACCGCGAGGGGCGCGAGCCGATCGAACTGCTGGACGAGGTCGAGGAGGTGCTGAAGATCCAGTGCGCCCCCGTCACCTGGCCGATCGGCAGCGGCAAGCGTTTTCGCGGCGTCTATCACATTCGCCGCGATGCGGTGCACTTGTACGACCCGGAGCAGGGCGGCAAGAAGTCCACCGGCGAGATCATCGAGGGCCTCGACAACCCGCGCCTCGACGAGGTCCTGGGGACCCAGGCCGAAGAGCTGCGCGAGGAACTGGAGCTGGTGCAGGGCGCCTCGCACGAGTTCGACCCGGACGCCTATCTGCGCGGTGAGCAGACCCCGGTATTCTTCGGCTCGGCGATCAACAACTTCGGCATCGAGGAGCTGCTGGACGACTTTGTCGAGTACGCCCCGGGGCCGCTGCCGCGTCCGGCGTATTCGCGCAGGGTGGAACCCACCGAGGAGAAGTTCACCGGGTTCGTGTTCAAGATTCAGGCGAACATGGATCCCAATCACCGCGACCGCATCGCGTTCATGCGCATCTGTTCCGGCACCTTCGACAAGGGCGCGAAGCTGCGTCACGTGCGCATCGGGCGCGACGTGAAGGTTCCGGACGCGCTGACCTTCCTGGCCTCCGATCGCGAACACGTGGAGACCGCCTATCCCGGCGACATCATCGGCATCCACAACCACGGCACCATCCGCATCGGCGACACCTTTACCCAGGGCGAGGATCTGACGTTCAAGGGCATCCCCAACTTCGCGCCCGAGCTGTTCCGCCGCGCGCAGCTGAAGGATCCGCTGAAGATGAAGCAGTTGACCAAGGGGCTGCAGGAGCTGTGCGAGGAGGGCGCGACCCAGCTCTACCGCCCGCTGACGAACAACGACCTGATCCTGGGGGCGGTGGGGGTGCTGCAGTTCGACGTGGTCGCCGAACGCCTGCGCACCGAGTACAAGGTGGAGGCGCAGTTCGAGAACGTGAACGTGCAGACCGCGCGCTGGGTGGAAAGCGACGATCCGAAGAAGCTGGCGGAGTTCAAGGAAAAGGCGGCGAACAACCTCGCCCTCGACCATGCCGGGGATCTGGTCTATATCGCCCCCACGCGGGTGAACCTGCAGATGGCCGAGGAGAAATGGCCGGAGATCCGCTTCCTGGCCACTCGCGAGCACGGACAGCCGGGGGGGTAGCGCCCGGGCTGCGCACGGATTCGTCCCGCTGCGCGGTCTACGTGCGGGGCATTGCGAGGAGCGAAGCGACGAAGTCATGGGGATCCGGAACCACCGGGTTCCCGGTCGGGTCGGCTTCGTCGGGCGTGTCCCGAGATTGCTTCGCTGCGCTCGCAATGACGGGTCCCGGGGGCTCGCAATGACGGGTCCCGGGGGCTCGCAATGACGGGTCCCGGGGGCTCGCAATGACGGTTCATCATCCCGAGGGGGTGGGCATGGCGGTGAAATTGCAACGGATCCCGGTGCTGGTGGTTGTGATTCTGGGGCTGGCGATGGGCGGCTGCACGCTGCAGAAGAGCGAGGGCCGGGACGACGGGTTCGAGCCGCGTCCGGGCACCGTCGAGGCAATGGAGCCGTTTCATGCCTTCCTGGACACCCGGCCCACCCCGGAGGAATTCCGGCGGGTCTATCCCGATGTGACGCTGGTGCTCCCGGGCGACATCGCGACGCACGAATACCGTACCGACAACAGCCGCTTCTTCGCCGAACTCGACGACGACGGCCGTATCGTCGACGGCGAGTTCCGCTGAGCCTCCCGATGCTGAAGATCTCCGGTAACGTGACCATCCCCGACGCGGAGATCGAGCTGACGCCGATCCGCGCGCAGGGCGCCGGCGGGCAGAACGTCAACAAGGTGGCCACCGCCATCCATCTCCGCTTCGACATCCATGCCTCCGCGAGTCTGCCCGAGGTCTATCGCGAACGCCTGCTGCGCCGGCGCGATCGGCGCATCACCCGCGACGGCGTGATCGTGATCAAGGCACAGCAGTACCGCACGCAGGAGGCCAATCGCGAGGATGCCCTCGAGCGCCTGGCCGAGCTGCTGCGCGAGGCCGGGCAGCCGGTGAAGAAGCGGCGCCCGACGCGACCGCCCCGTGCCGCCAAACTGCGCCGGCTGGACGCCAAGACCCGCCGCGGGCGCAGGAAGGCCCTGCGCGGCCGCGTCGACCCCGACTGATGCCCCCTTACCTCCGCGGCATGCCCTGCATCCGGAGGGGGCATGGCTCCGTGCTTTCGGGCATGCTTTTCCGTGTGTATCCAGGATTTATGCGGGAGACGGGGCATGAATGGCGATGCGGACAACGAGCAGGCGTTCGATCCGGAGGCGGAGCTCCTGGACACCTTCACCCGGGTGGAATTCGACTGGACGATGCTGACGCCTTTCCCCGACTTTGCCGTGGTCGGCGGCATGGTGGTGGGGGCGCTGATCCTGGCCTGGGGCATGCTGCAGCGACCGCGTCACCGCACGGCCATGCTCGGCGGCGCGGGCGTGATGCTGCTGGCCGTGGCGGCCTACGTGCTGATGGCACTGGTGGCCCTCTACCTGGTGCGTCGGCGGCGCAGCCCCGGCTGGCAGCGGCGCGGCGACTGAGCTCGTCAGGGCAGCAGCGCTTCCAGGCTCTGTGCCGGCATGGCGCGGTGGAACAGGAAGCCCTGGAAACGTCTGCAGCCGCGCTGTCCGAGGAAGTCCTGCTGGGCGGGTGTCTCGACCCCTTCGGCCACGACCTCCAGCCCCATGGTGCGGGCAATGGCCAGGATGGTGGTTACGATCTCGGCGTCGCCCGGATCGTGTTCGAGGTCGCGCACGAAGGAGCGGTCGATCTTCAGTTCGGTCACCGGCAACCGCTTGAGATACCCAAGCGACGAGTATCCGGTGCCGAAATCGTCCAGCGCGAGGCCGATGCCCAGCGCCCGCAGCTCCTGCAGGTTGGTCATCAACTGTTCGGATTCCTCGGCCATCACGCTCTCGGTGATCTCGAGTGTCAGTCGCTGCGGCGGGGCGCCGGTCTCGTGCAGCAGCTGGCGCACCTCGTCGAGCAGCCGGGCATCGCGCAGGTGCGGAGCGGAGAGATTGACCGCGAGCTGCAGGGCCTCGGCGCCGGGGATGTTGCGCCAGCGGGCCAGGTGCTCGCAGGCCTGGCGCAGGGCCACCCGGCCGATCGCGAGGATCTGGCCGCTCTGCTCCGCCACGGGGATGAATTCGGAGGGTGAAACCTCCCGGGGGTCGCCCGGGTTCCAGCGCATCAGGCCTTCGGCACCGATCACGTTGCCGTCCGTGTCCACCTGCGGCTGCAGGTGAAGGAGCAGATCATCGGCATCCAGCGCATCCCGCAGGGCCCGTTCCAGTTCCGCCCGCCGCTGCAGCTGGCGCTGCATCTCCGGGTCGTAGAAGCGCATAGTGTCGCGACCGTGATGCTTGGCCTGATACATCGCGAAATCCACCTGCTTGAGCAGTTCCTCGCTGGTGTCCTCGCCCTGCGGGAACACGCTGACGCCGACGCTGGCCTGGATGACATGCTGGATCCGGTCCAGTATCAGCGGCTCCCGGATACGGTCCAGCATTTTGGCGGCGACCTTGCCGGCATCCGCGACCGCCTGGTCGGGATCGGGCTTGAGCTCTTCCAACAGGACCACGAATTCGTCGCCACCGATGCGCGCCACCGTGTCCTGCGGGCGAACCTGCCCCTGGAGGCGCTGTGCGACCAGGGTCAGCAACCGGTCACCGACCGAATGCCCGCGGGTGTCGTTGAGGGTCTTGAAGTTGTCGAGGTCGATCAGCAGCAGGGCCGCGTGCCGCCCGGACTGTTCGGAGGCACGAATGGCGTGCTCTAGGCGCAGATGCAGCAGCCGCCGGTTGGCCAGGCCGGTCAGCGGATCGAGAAAGGCGAGGCGGGCGTCTTCTTCGACTTCCAGCATGCGCTGCAGCCGCTCCACCATGTCCAGTGTGGCGCCCTGCAGCGAGGCGACTTCCTGCAGTCGCGAGTCGCGGCGGATGCTGGTGGTGAATCGCCCCTGGCCCACGTCCTCCAGGGTGGCCACCGCCTCGCGCAGCGGTTGCAGCGCACGTCCCAGCCAGAAGTACAGCGCCCAGCCAATCAGGAGCAGGGCGACGATTGCCCCGGCGCGCGTGGCGTTGTTGATGAAACGCTGGGTCGTGACCGAGTCGGTGATGTCGCGGATGACCACGATGTTGCCGGTGACGTCCTCGCCGTCGAACGGGATCAGCGGCAGGTGCACCGCGAGTTCATGACGTCCGGCGGCGGTCGTGCGTCGTGCCGCGGCCCGGTTCAGCATGGGGCCGGGGTTGGGCAGGGCCGCCGCGGGCGCGGTGTGTTCCACCCGCCCCCCGGCGTCCAGCAGCACCGCGCGGGTATCCGCCTTGCCCGCGAGGGTGTCGAGGGCGGAACCGGCCAGCGATTGCAGTGGCACGACCACGCCGACCAGCTGTCCTTGGTCGTACAGCGGGATGGTCAGTCCGGCGAAATAGCGCCCCTCCGGAGTGCGGTGCAGGCCCTGGTGGATGCGGCCGTCGTCCAGCGTGGCCCGCGCCAGCGGAAACTCGGTGGCGTCCTCGAGAACGGAGTCAAACCGGCGTTCGCCGTCGGCGTCATAAATGACCAGGCCGCTGGCGACGCCCGCGGCGGTCAGTCGGTTGTGCAGCGGGTCGGCATAGCCCGCCACCGGCTCGTCTCCGGCAAGCGCCTCGCGCAGCGCCCGGTTGCGGGTGATCGCGGTGGCCTCACTGCGCAGCGCCTGCAGTTCGGCCTTCAGCACCTGTTGCCAGGCGGTTTCCTGGGTTTCCATGGCAAAGCGGTCGAGCCGCTGGTCCGCCTGCTGCAGGGCGAGATGGGCACCGGTAGCCAGGGCGGCGGCCAGCAGGGCCAGACCGGCGAAAGCAGCCAGTGCAATGGCCGTTCGCAGTGGCATCACCCGCGCCTGCGCTCCGGATCCCATCTCATTCGAAGGGGTAGTTCTGGCGACTCCACTCGGGGTAGCCGCCGGGGAAATAGTGGAGGTCGTCGAAGCCCCATTCCAGTGCGCGGCGAATGGCGGCTTCGGTACGCCAGCAGTCGAACTCGTTGCAGTAGACGACCACCGGCCGGTCCCGGCCTCCGGCGACTTCGTGCAGGGCCTCGCGAGTGAAGCGGTTCCGCGGGTCGTCCGGGTCGCGCATGATGGTCAGGTTGGTTGCGCCCGGGATGCGGCCGGCGCGATAGTCGGCTGACAGGCGCACGTCGACGAACGGAACCCCCTCGCGAAACAGCCTCCAGGCGTCGTCGGCGTCGACGCGCGTGGTGTCCGCGATGGCCTCCGGCGCCCGATACGGCTCATCGGCCGCTGCGGGTGCAATGGCCGTGACGGCCAGCAGACACCAGAGCAGGAGGATCAGTGGGTTCATCGCCACCGCGGTTCACGAGTTTTGGGTCAATGTATCACGAGTTGTCCGTGAACTCCGAGGCGTCACGCGCCTCGGACTGCTGGTGCTGCCACAGGCGTGCATAGGTGCCGTTGCGGGCGAGGAGTTCCCGATGGGTGCCGGTTTCGACGACTCGCCCCTGGTCCAGGACCACGATGCGGTCGGCGTGTTTCACCGTGGACAGGCGGTGGGCGATCACCAGTGTCGTGCGGCGCGCGGAGACCTCGTCCAGCGCCTGCAGGATGCCCTTCTCGGTGTCGGAATCCAGTGACGAGGTGGCCTCGTCGAACACCAGGATGGGCGGGTCCTTCAGCAGCATGCGGGCGATCGCGATGCGCTGCTTCTCGCCGCCGGACACCTTCAGGCCGCGCTCGCCCACCACCGTGTCGAGACCATCGGGGAGGCGCGCGACGAAGCCCTCCAGATGGGCCAGGCGCAACACCCGCTCGATCGCCGCGTCACTGGCGGAGGGGTCGCCGTAGGCGATGTTGTAGCGGATGGTGTCGTTGAACAGCACGGTGTCCTGCGGAACCATGCCGATCGCCCGGCGCACGCTCGCCTGGGTCACGTCGCGCAGGTCCTGACCGTCGATGGTGATGCGCCCGCCGGTCACGTCGTAGAAGCGGAACAGCAGCCGTGACAGGGTGGACTTGCCGGCGCCGCTGGGGCCCACCACCGCGACCCGTTTCCCGGCCGGCAGGTCGATGGTCACGTCCTCGAGGATCGGTCGGTCCGGCTGGTAGTGGAAATCCACGTGCTCGAAGCGCACGTGCCCGGCGCCGACCTCCAGGTCCGGGGCATCGGGGCGGTCCTCGACCTGCACCGGTTTCTCCAGCAGGCCGAACAGGCGCTCGATGTTGGCCAGCGACTGGCGGATCTCGCGATAGACGAAGCCGAGGAAGTTCAGCGGGATGAACAGCTGGATCATGTAGGCGTTGACCATCACCAGATCGCCCAGCGACATCGAGCCGTCGGCCACCCGGGCGGCGGCCAGCAGCATCATCACGGTGATCGCCGCGGCGATGATCAGGGCCTGCCCGGAGTTGAGCAGCACCAGCGACAGCACGTTCTTGGTGCGCGCCTGTTCCCAGGCCGCGAGGCCGCGGTCGTAGCGGTCGGCCTCGAAATCCTCGTTGCCGAAGTACTTGACCGTCTCGTAGTTGAGCAGGCTGTCGATCGCCCGGGTATTGGATTCGTTGTCGCGCTGGTTGGCCTCGCGCACGAAGCGCGTGCGCCATTCGGTGATCCAGATGGAGAAGGCTGCGTAGACCGCCACCGCGATCAGCACCGTGAACATGAACACCGGGCCGACGGCGAACAGCAGGATGCCGGCCACCAGCAGGATCTCGATCAGGGTCGGCAGGATATTGAACACCATGAAGCGCAGCAGGAAGCTCATGCCGCTGGTGCCGCGTTCGATGTCGCGGGCCAGGCCGCCGGTCTCGCGCGCCAGATGGAACCCCAGCTCCAGCCGGTGCAGGTGCTGGAAGACCCGCAGCGAGGCGCGCCGCATCGCGCGTTCGGCCACGCGCACAAAGACCGCGTCGCGCAGCTCGCCGAAGAAGGTCCCGCCGAAGCGCAGCAGGCCGTAGCCTAGCACCAGCGCCACCGGCACGGTCACCAGGGCCTCCGCGCCGGCCTCCTCGAAATGTTCGACGATGTATTTCAGCGCGATCGGCACCGTCACGGTGGCCAGCTTGGCCAGGGCCATCAGCCCCAGCGCGAGGAACATCCGTCCGCGGAACTCGGACAGGTACGGCAGCAGGCTGCGTACGATGCGCCAGTTGATCGCGTTGTCGGGAGCGTCGTGGACCGAAGAGCCGAAACCGCGCATGGAAAGTCACCCGGATGAAGGGAGCGCGTAGCCTACTATGCACACCGGGAAGCTGCCCGTTCTTGCGCCCGGCGCGGGGCCTGGGGCAGTCTGAACAACTTCATGGCAAGGCAGGTGGACACGCCGGTGGAAGGGAATCAGACCGCAGCAACAGCGGCGCAGGGAAGCGCCCCGGAAACCATCCTGCGCGAGACCTTTGGCTACGAGGCCTTTCGCGGGCAGCAACAGGCGGTGGTGGAACACGTCATCGGCGGTGGCGACGCCCTGGTGCTGATGCCCACCGGCGGCGGCAAGTCGCTGTGCTACCAGATCCCGGCGCTGGCGCGGCGTGGCTGCGCCATCGTCATCTCGCCGCTGATCGCGCTGATGCAGGACCAGGTGCAGGCCCTGCGGCAGAACGGCGTGGCCGCGGCCGGGCTGGATTCGGGCCAGGACGAGGCCACCGCGCGCGGGGTGCTGGCCGCGCTGCATGCCGGGGAGCTGGATCTTCTGTATCTGTCGCCGGAGCGGCTGTTCGCACCCGGCATGCTGGATCGTCTGGAAGGGCTGGAGCTGGCGCTGTTCGCGATCGACGAGGCGCATTGCGTGTCGCAGTGGGGGCACGACTTCCGCCCGGAATACGGGCGCCTGGCGGTGCTGGCGGAGCGTTTCCCGTCGGTGCCGCGCATCGCCCTGACCGCCACCGCCGACGAACCCACCCGCGAGGAGATCCGCGAGCGCCTGCGCCTGGAGTCGGCGCGGATGTTCGTCAGTTCTTTCGACCGGCCCAACATCCGCTTTCGCGTCGCGGCGGCCGATGGCGCGTCCGGCCCGCCGCGCGAGCGCCTGCTGCGCTTCATCCGCGAGGAACACCCGGGCGAGGCGGGCATCGTTTACTGCCTGTCGCGGCGCAAGGTGGACGAAACCGCCGAATGGCTGGCGGCGCGCGGGGTGACCGCGCTGCCGTATCACGCGGGGCTGTCGGCGGCGACCCGCGCCGAGCACCAGCGCCGTTTCCTGCGCGAGGATGGTGTGGTGATGGTCGCGACCATCGCCTTCGGCATGGGCATCGACAAGCCCGACGTGCGCTTCGTCGCCCACCTGAGCCTGCCGAAGAGCCTGGAGGGCTACTATCAGGAGACCGGCCGCGCCGGACGCGACGGCCTGCCGGCCGACGCCTGGATGCTCTACGGGCTGCAGGACGTGGTCACGCTGCGGCAGATGCTGCAGGACTCGGAGGCCGGCGAGGAGCGCCAGCGCATCGAGCAGCAGAAGCTCGAGGCCATGCTGGGCTTCAGCGAACTGACGACCTGCCGCCGTCAGGCCCTGCTCGCGTGGTTCGGCGAGACCCTGCCCGAGCCCTGCGGCTACTGCGACAACTGCCAGGACCCGCCGGCCACCTGGGATGCCACGGTGGCCGCGCAGAAACTGCTTTCCTGCGTCTATCGCACCGGCGAGCGTTTCGGTGCCGGGCACGTGATCGCGGTGTTGCGCGGCAGCCGCAGCGAACGCCTGACCCGCCTCGGGCACGAACGCCTGAGCACCTTCGGCATCGGCACCGAACTGGATGAGCGTCAGTGGCGGGGGCTGGTGCGTCAGCTGCTGGCGCGCGGCCTGCTGCGGCTGGATCCCGAGGGCTATGGCGGGCTGCGCTTGGACCCCGCGTGTCGCGCCGTGCTGCGTGGCGAGGAATCCCTGCACCTGCGTCACGAGGCCGCCGGGGCGCGGCCCGCACAACCCTCGCAGGGTGAAACCGCGCGTTCGGTTGCCGGTCTGGATGCGGAAGACCGGGCCTTGTGGGACACTCTGCGCAGGCTGCGGCAGAAACTGTCGACGGATCAGGGCGTGCCGCCCTACGTGATCTTCAACGACGCCACCCTGCTGGAGATGGTGGCCGGCACACCGCGCACTCCGGACGAGCTGCTGGGCATCTCCGGGGTCGGGCAGCACAAGCTGGATCGCTACGGCGAGGCCTTCCTGGCAGCGATCCGCGAACACCTGGGACTGGAAGTCCGGGAATAACGAGAACGAAGTTCGGGGAGAGTCGAGTGACCCGCATATCATTTCTGGAAGATTTCTATCGCTATCGGGACGGGCAGCTCGTGGTCACCCCGGAGCAGGGGAGCCGCTTTGCCAAGACCGTGGCGGGGGACTTCAACCCCATCCATGACGCCGATTCGCGGCGGTTCTGCGTGCCCGGCGATCTGCTGTTCGCCCTGGCCCTGGATGCCTGGGGGGCCAGCGCTTCGATGAACTTTCGCTTTACCGGCATGGTGGGCGGTAACGCCCCGGTGCATTTCCCGGAGAACCCCGGCGAACGGGTGGCGATCACCGACGAGAATGGCAAGAGCGTGATCGAGATCGAACGTTCGGGGGCGGTGGTTGATGACCCGGCCGCGATCGAGTCGCTGATTCGCAGCTACGTGTCGTTCTCCGGACAGAACTTCCCGCACGTGCTGGTGCCGCTGATGCGCGAGCATCAGGTGATGGTGAACCCCAAACGTCCGCTGGTGATGTACGAGCGCATGGGGTTCGAACTGCCCGAGCCGCTGGCGGCCGCGGCAGCCGTACCCGAGCCGCGGCTGAAGGACGCGGTCATGACGGTCAACGGCAAGCGCGGCGAGATCCGGCTCGACTACGAACTGGTGACCGACGGCGCGGTGGTCGCCCGGGGCAGCAAGCACCTGGTCCTGAGCGGCCTGCGGCCGTTCGACGAAGCCGACGTCGAGCAGCTGGTCGCGGATTACGAGAGCTGGAAGGCGGCCTGGGCGCAGGCGGGGTCGGCAACTGCCTGACCCCGCGGGGAGTCAGGTGCGCACCGCCTCCGCAAACTGCTCTTCGTCCATTTCCCGGATCTTCTTCTCCAGCGCGTCGAGGTGGTGCACCACGCTGCGCGAGGCCTCCTCCAGGGCCTCCATGTGCATCCGGATCAGTGGTTCGTTGCGCTCGTGCTGGCGCCGGGCGAAACCCAGCATTTTCGAAAACATCGAGGCGTTCTCTTCCTCGGTGACCAGCTTGAAGATCTCGGCGTACGCCTGATGCAGGTGGCGGTGGGCCTCGTCGATCGATTCGAACTCGGGAAAATCGTTGAGCGCCTGACCGTCACTGAAATACCACTGCCCGAACGGGCAGTCATTGTGCAGCACGGGGATCTGGTCCTTTTCCACCGGTACGCCCTGGGTGAGGAGCTCGGCGCGGCCGACCCAGGCGAGGTGGGCTCGTTTGGCCTGGTGCAGACGGTCCAGGACTTCCTGCTTTTCCATGTCGTTGTCCTCGTCAATGAGTCGGTGTTCCATACGGGAACCGGAACGATTTCCCACAATAACAAAATCCATTTAATCCTTGAAGGAATCACAAAAAAAGCCCGGGCCCCCAAGGGGAGCCCGGGCCGGAAGCTCGCCGGGACCCGGCTCTCGCGGCCGGATCCGGTGAGGGGCTGCCTCAGTAGCGGTAGCCGAAGGCCTTCTCGAACTTGTCGGCGAATTCTTCGGCCGAGAAGTGGTGGTTCTGGGTGCCGGAATGGGCGATCTTGATCGAGCCGATCAGCGAGGCGATGCGGCCGGTGGTCTCCCAGTCGTAGCCCTTCTCCAGACCGAACAGCAGGCCGGCACGGTAGGCGTCGCCGCAGCCGGTCGGATCCTTGATCGCGGCCGGTTCCACCGACGGGATGGTGATCTTCTTGCCGCCGGTGTAGATGTCGGAGCCGTCGCCGCCACGGGTGACGATCATCGCGTCGACCATCTCCGCCAGCTGCTCCATGCTCATGCCGGTGCGATCGGCGGTCAGCTGCGCCTCGTAGTCATTGAACGCGGCATAGGTGGCGTTCTCCATGAAGCGCTTCAGGTCGTCGCCGTCGAACATCGGCAGACCCTGGCCCGGGTCGAACATGAACGGAATCCCGGCGTCGGCGAACTGCTGGGCGTGCTCGATCATGCCGTCACGGCCGTCTGGGGAGACGATGCCCACCTTGATGCCGTCGGCGTCGGTGACCTTCTGCTGGTGCGAGAAGCCCATCGCGCCCGGATGGAAGGCGGTGATCTGGTTGTCGTCCTGGTCGGTGGTGATGAAGGCCTGACCGGTGTAGGTGTCCTTCAGCTCCTTGACGAACTTGCGCGAGATGCCGTGGCGGTCCATCCAGTCGGCATACGGGGCGAAATCGCCGCCCACGGTGGCCATCACGGTCGGGTCGGCGCCCAGCAGCTTCATGTTGTAGGCGATGTTGCCGGCGCAGCCGCCGAACTCGCGACGCATGTCCGGGACCAGGAAGGACACATTCAGCATGTGCACCTTGTCCGGGAGGATGTGGTTCTTGAAGCGGTCGGGGAACACCATGATGGTGTCGTAGGCCATGGACCCACAGATCAGAGCGGACATGTTGACTCCTTGCGTTGTTGAAGCGGTTCGGATGACGCCGATGTGGCGTCAAAACGGCCCTGCGGCGCGCGATTGCAGGGTGCGCGGCGCGTCTGCGGCGGGCCGGACGGTGCGCACAGGGTAAATATTTGGGCGCAAAACAACAAATCGACGCCGCGTGATCCTCGGTCCGGTACCTGACAGGTGCCCGCGGGGGGCTTCAGCATCCCTTGTTGCCGGGGACCTCGATCGCCAGGCGGTCCCGGGCATAGCCCCGAAGGCGCTGGTAATCGGTGTGCATTCGGTCGGTGAAATGACAGGCGCGTTGCAGGGCTGGGGCCAGGTCATCGGGGTTCTCGATGTACTCGTGGACCAGCCGGTTGCGCAGATGGCGCATCTGTAACCAGTCATCGGCCTGCTCGATGAGCCCCAGCTTTTCCAGGCGTGCCAGATTGTCGATGGCTGGTCCCGGTTTCTCGCCCGCACAGGTGAGAAAGGCAGGGACCAGCTTGTCCATGATCGTGTCCTGCATCCGCCCGAACTTGGCACCGAAGGATTCGAGCCGGTCGATGCCGCTGTCGGCAGCAAGGATGCCTCGCACACGGTCGGGGGAAACCGAACAATCACCCGCGAGGAGCCGCTCCCGTACCCCCAGCAGGTGTTCGTCTTCGCGATCGACCAGGTTCAGCAGCCGGGCCAGGCGTGCAGGCGAATCGGTGGTCACAGCGGGAGTCCGGTGCGTCGGGCGTGAGTGTCGATGGGCCGCGCGGGGGCACCGCGCCGATGGACGACGAGGTCCACGCGGCGCTCGCCAAGCCGCCGCTGCAGGGCGGCATGCAGCTTCAGTTCGCCCTCCAGAAGTTCGTCCGGCGTGCCCTCGGCCTCGACGTACAGGTCGATGTCACCTCCCCGCGCCGAGTCGTCCGTGCGGGACCCGAAAAGGCAGACCCGGGCGTCCGGGCCGAATGCACGGGCCACTTCCTGACGGATGACGGTTTGCTGTTCCGGGGACAGGCGCATATGACCAAGTATATCAGTGCTGCATCGGGATGAAGCGCCGGTCGCGACCGCCACGGGTGGCGCCGGCGGCCCGAGCGACGCCGTTCGTGCTCCGGTCATTGCGATCCGTCATTGCGAGGAGCTGAAGGCGACGTGGCAATCGGCCAAAGTTGTCTGCACGCAGGAACAGGCGGCTTCGGATGGAGATCGCCACGTCGCTTCGCGACTCGCGATGACGGGAGCGGGGCAGCGCCGTGCCGGGGGCTTTGTGGCAGCATGGAGCTATTGCCGCGAGCGAGGGCCTGTCCGATGAAACCACGCATCCTGATCCCGATCCTGATCCTCCTGCTGTTGCTGCTGAGCCTGTGGTCGGCGGGCCTCGACGGCAACGGCGGCGGTCTGCTGCCCGGTGCGCCGGACAGCGGGGCGGCCCCGGCGGCCGAACCTCCGGCCCCGGCGGTGCGGGTAACGTCGATTCCGGGGTGAACGCCATCCCGGCCCCGGCCGCCGGTTCCGGCCGGCGCGAAGTCATCTTCCATGCGAGCAGGCCCGCGAGCACCTGGCCGCGGCACGTTCGCGTCTGCAGGGGGCGCGGGCCAGCCTCGAGGACCTGCGGGCCGAGGCGCGGCTGGCGGAGTCGGAGTACCGGCGTCACCGCGAATTGTTCGAGGACGGGGCGGTGTCCGCCAGCGACCTGGAGCGGGTGGAGACCCGGCGTGACCGCGCCCGCTCGGCAGTGGAGGCAGGCGAGTCGGCGGTGGAGGTCGCACGCAGCGAGGTCGAGGCGGCGCGGGTGATCCTCGACATCGCCACCGGCGAACGCAGCGAGGACGAAACCGAATCGCTGGCCGTGCGTGCGCCGGCTGGCGGCGTGGTGCTGCACCGGCACCGCTGCTGTGAGGGCTCGGTCGCGGCCGCGCCGGGTCGAGGTCGGCCGCCGCAGCGACTTCACCACGCAGATCCGCGAGGGTCTGGAGGCCGGGGAACGGGTGGTGACTCGACCGGGCGACCAAGTGCAGGCCGGGACCCGTGTCATCGCCGACTGAGGTGCGAGGTTTATTTCCCCGACGGTGGGGCAGGATCTCTCGAGGTACTCCAGTCTTGACATGGTGTTCGCTCGGAGCGAATACTGCCGTGAGTAAGGGATGGATGACATGGACGTCAGGTTTACGACTAAAGCGATCAAGGAACTGAAGAAGGCCGGAGCGGCCAGCGACCTTGTCCTGGCAAAAATCCGGCAATATGCGGCCGAGCCGGACAGCCTGGCGAACAATGTGAAGGCGCTGAAAGGCCGAGAGGGATATCGACTTCGCGTCGGGGATTACCGGGTGCTGTTCGTGATCCTTCAAGACGGCACCATGACCATCATGGAAGTCACCGCCATTCGCCATCGGAGCAAAGCCTATGACTGAAACGGCCGAGCAAATTACTCTTGATCGGGGCGAGTATGATGCCCTGCTGGCGCGTCTGGAGGATGCCGAAGACCGGGCCGTCATCGCCGAGCGGCGGAATGCTCCCACCCTGCCCCTTGCCGCGGTCGAACGTCACCTGGCCGGAGAAAGCCTTGTGACCCTCTGGCGGGAAGAACGGGGGCTATCCCAGCGCGCCCTGGCCTCCGCAGCCGGTATCTCGCCCGCGATGCTGAACGAAATCGAGCGGAAGAAAAAGGTGCCCTCCATCGTGACCGCCCGTGCCCTGGCCGATGCGCTCGGCGTGGGCCTGGACGATCTGTTTGCTTGAACGCCCGGGCGCGGGGCCGTGAACCTGGTGCCTCGGCAGGCGTACCAGGTTCGGATCACGGCCCCCGTGTCCGGCGTCAGGCCTTGCCCTGCAGCTGCGGGATGACCGCCTCGTTCTCCAGGGTGGAGGTGTCCGAAGTGATCTCCTCGCCCTTGGCGATGGAGCGCAGCAGGCGCCGCATGATCTTGCCGGAACGGGTCTTGGGCAGACCGTCGGCGAAACGGATGTCGTCGGGCTTGGCGATCGGGCCGATCTGCTCGCCCACCCATTCGCGCAGTTCCTTGAGCAGCCGGTCCGCCTCGTCGCCGGTGGGGCGGTCGCCGTGCAGGATCACGAAGGCGACGATGGCTTCGCCCTTCACGTCGTGCGGGCGCCCGACCACCGCGGCCTCGGCGACTTCCTTGTGGGCCACCAGCGCGGACTCGACTTCCATGGTCCCCATGCGGTGCCCGGAGACGTTGAGCACGTCGTCGATGCGGCCCATGATCCAGAAGTTGCCTTCCGCGTCGCGGCGGGCGGAGTCGCCGGCGAGGTAGTACTTGCCGCCGAACTTGGGCCAGTAGGTGTCCTTGTAGCGCTGGTCGTCGCCCCAGACGGTGCGCAGCATCGACGGCCAGGGCTTCCTGATGACCAGGTAGCCGCCCTCGTCGGCGCCCAGGCTGTTGCCGTCCTCGTCCACCACGTCGGCGTCGATGCCCGGAAGGGCGCGGGTGCAGGAGCCCGGGACCAGGGTGGTGGCGCCGGGGATCGGGGCGATCATGTTGGCGCCGGTCTCGGTCTGCCACCAGGTGTCCACGATGGGGCAGCGCTCGCCGCCGACCTCGCGGTAGTACCACATCCACGCCTCGGGGTTGATGGGCTCGCCCACGGTGCCCAGCAGGCGCAGTTTCGACAGGTCGTACTGCTCGGGCAGGTCGGGCCCGGCCTTCATCAGCGCACGGATGGCGGTGGGGGCGGTATAGAACACGGTCACGCCGTGGTCCTGGCACATCTTCCACCAGCGCCCGGCGTCCGGCACGGTGGGCACGCCTTCGTAGACCACCTGAGTGGCGCCCACCGCCAGCGGGCCGTAGGCAACGTAGGTGTGGCCGGTGATCCAGCCGACGTCGGCGGTGCACCAGAAGATGTCGTCGCCCTGCAGGTCGAATACCCACTCGTTGGTGATGATCGCGCCCAGCAGGTAGCCGGCACTGGAGTGCTGGATGCCCTTGGGCTTGCCGGTGGAACCGGAGGTGTAGAGCAGGAACAGCGGGTGCTCGGATTCCACCCACTCGGGTTCGCAGTCGACCGATTCGCCGTCCACCGCGTCTTCCCACCAGACGTCGCGGCCTTCCTGCATGGTCACGTCATTGCCGGCGCGCCGGCAGACGATCACCTTCTCGACCTCGGCGGGGTTGCTGGCCAGCGCCTTGTCGACGCCGGCCTTCAGGCCCACCACCTTGCCGCCGCGCTCGCCGCCGTCGGCGGTGATGATGACGGTGGCGCCGGAGTCCACCACGCGGTCGCGCAGGGCATCGGCGGAGAAACCGCCGAACACCACCGAGTGGATCGCGCCGATGCGGGCGCAGGCCTGCATCGCGATCACCGCCTCGGCGTTCATCGGCATGTAGATGACCACGCGATCGCCCTTCTCGACACCCATGCCCTTGAGTGCGTTGGCCAGCTTGCCGACCTCGTTGTAGAGCTCGCGGTAGGTGAGGTTGCGGGTGTCGCCGTTCTCGGCCTCGAAGCGGATCGCGGTCTTGTTGCCGCGGGCCTCGAGGTGGCGGTCGATGCAGTTGTAGGAGACGTTCATGCGCCCGTCGGCGAACCAGCGGAAATGCGGCGCATTCGAGCTGTCCAGCCCTTCGGTGAACTCGGTCTGCCAGTCGATCTTCTCGCGCGCCAGGTCGCACCAGAAGCCTTCGTAGTCGGCCCGGGCCTTGTTGTGCAGGGCCTCCACGTCCTCCGGCTTGAGCCGGGCGTTCGCGGTGAATGCCGCCGGCGGATCGAAATGGCGGGTCTCGGTGAGGGTGGACTCGATGGTGTCGCTCATGCGGGCCTCCATGTTCTGCGTGGTTCCAGCGGATTCGTCAGGGTTGGGTCTCACGGGCGCGAGGATAGCATGCCTGTCGGGCGTGTCCGGCTTACCAGAAACGGCCGGGGCGGAACAGGATTCGCCGCAGCGGCAGGGTGCCCGTCGGGTCGCGTTCGGCCATCAGCGCGGCAAACAGTTCGGCCGCGCCAAGGGCGTCCAGCAGGGCGTCGTGGCTGCGCCGGGGTGGCAGGTTGTAGTCGCCGCGCAGGGCGTGCAGGCGCAGGCCACCGGCACTTACCGGACGGCCGGCGCGGCGCCGGGCGGTCTCGGCCAGGCGCAGGGTGTCGACCACCGGCAGGGGCGGGCGGGTGCCGTAGCGCCGCTCGCAGGCGCGCGCCAGAAAGCCCAGTTCAAGGGCCGCGTGGTGGGCGATCAGTACACGGCCGTCGAGCGCGAGGAACAGCGCGTCCAGGGCCTCCCCGACGTCGACCCCGCGGGCCGCGTGTTCATCGGTGATGTGGTGGATCACCGCGCTTTGTTCCGGGACCTCGCGGTCCGGGCGGACCAGCACGTAGCCGGCAGTGGCCAGATCGATGGCCGTGCCCTCCAGCGCCACCCAGCCGATGCTGAGGATCGCGTCCTGCTCCGGGTCGAGGCCGGTGGTCTCGATGTCCACCGCGAGGAAGCGAGTGCGGGCCACCGCCTGCGCGGGCGCCGGCGGCGGGGTCTCCAGGCAGTCGCGCAGCGGGCCGGCCGGGGTCTGCAGCCGCGCGCGGTTGCGGGCGCGACAGAAGCGCCAGTACCCGGGGGAAAACCAGGCGGCGGCCCGGGCGAACGGGCAGGCCTGGCCGGGCGAGGCCATGGCATTGCTCATGCCTGCCCCTCGCCCCCCAGCGCCGCCCGGGCGGCCTGCGCCACGCGCACGAAGGCGGCCTTCAGTCGGCTGCGCTCCAGGCCCGTGAGCGTGGTCGGGTCCACATGGTTGTCCGCGGACTGGCCGGCGGCGATCTGGCGCGCCTGGTGGCGCGCGCGAACGCCGGCGATGAAGCGGAAGGCCTCCTCCACTTCGCGCGCCGTGTCGTCCGTCAGGATCCCGGCGTGGGCACTGGCGCGCAGCCGCTCGGGAGTGCTGCGGGCGTCGGCCCGGGCGCGCAGGGCACATACCCGGGCCAGTGCCACGATCGGCAGCAGGCCGCGGCGCTTGAGGTCGAGAGCCGGGCTGTGTTCGCCGTCGTGTTCGAGCACGAAGCGGCGGAAGAACCCCAGCGGCGGCCGCAGCTCGCGCGCCTGCAGGGCCATCGCGGTGTGGACGCTCTCGTGCCGGTAGCCGAGCTCCAGCGCCTGCTGGCGCAGGGGCATGAACAGGCTGTGGCTGCCGTGGATGACCCGCAGGTCGAGATAATGCGTGGCCAGTCGGGCGTCCTGCGCGTCCGGCCGGGTGAACACGCGCTCGAAGGCCGCGTGCCAGTCACGCGCCGGGCCGCGCCAGGCGGCGTGGGAGGGGTCGACCCCGCCGGGGCAGCGGCGGATGCCGCAGGCGTCCAGTCCGTCGGTCACCTCGCGGGCAAGGGCAGCGAACCATTCATCCGCGTCCTCCGGGGCATCGTCCGCCCACACCAGCGCGGTGTCCTGGTCGGTATGCGCCAGCTGTTCGTGGCGGCCCTGGCTGCCGCTGGCCAGCCACGCCCAGGTGGCCGGCGCGGGGCCCAGGCGCTCCTCGGCCAGTTCCAGCAGGCGCCGGGTCAGGGTGTCGATCACCAGGGTCAGCACCTGGGCGCAGCGCAGGGCATCCACCCCGGCCTCGCTCAACTGCTGCTGCAGCCGGGGCAGGGCCTGCATCCGCAGGCTCAGCTCGGCGGGCGAGCCCGCGCGGCGCAGGTCGCGGATCAGGTGGATCGCGCTGGTCCCCTGGTGGCGGATCAGGTCGGTGCCGGAGAGGATCCCGGCCAGGCGCTCGCCGTCGGGTTCCACCACAGGCAGGTGATGGATGTCGCGGCGCGCCATCTCCAGCAGGGCCTCGAACGCCGGGGTGTCGCCGGTGACGGTGACCAGTTCGCGCGTCATCCGCTCGCGTACCGGGGTGTCGGGCGGGACGTCCTCCGCGAGGACGTGACGCAGGTCGGTGTCCGTGAGCATGCCGGCCGGACGGCCGGGGGCTTCCCCGTCCTGCAGGAGCAGCGCGGAGACATCCGCTCCGGTCATGCGGCGGGCGGCCTCGCGCAGCGAGATGCCGGCATCCGCCTGCAGGACCTGGGGGCTCATCAGCGAGGTCACCGGGGTGGTCAGCAGGGTGGTGCGGCCGTCGGCGGTGCCGAGGTTATCCCGGTCGCCCATGTCGTCGGGGTTATCGTGGTCCGGCGCGGACAGTCCGCCGGGGGCGCGCAGGAAGTCGCCCAGGGCAGGGTGGTGGAGGGCGAGGTCCTCGGCCCGGGCCTGCGGCAGGTGATACACCAGTGCGTCCTCGGTCACGCGGGCGTGACCGCCGGGGCCGGTGGCCGCGCACTCGCCACCGGCCACGCGGGCCACGTCGCCCTCGCCGAGACGGTCGCACAGGGTGTCGCCGGCGTCGAACAGCTCGATCGCCCCGGTGTGCACGATCCACAGGCCGTCGCCGTTTTCGGCGGGCGGAAACGCCGCGCCGTGGCGCAGGTAGCGCAGGGTCAGGCGCCGCACCATGGCGGCGCGGGCCGGGGCGGGCAGTTCCGCGAGATCCGGTGCCTGATCGAGGAATTCGCGGATCTCGTCGAGTTCGGCGGTCATCGCGCTGCTCCGTGGTGGACGGGGGAGGTTGCGAGGATCGTCCGCAAGCCCACGTGGATGGACTTGCGGACGATCCCCTTGCGGGGATCGCCGCGGGCCCGGCCGGGGTGGCCGGACCCGCGACTGCCCCGGGATCATCCAGCGATGATCCCGGGGGCAGTTCCGGGTGCACCCGGGAGTGGATCAGTCGGCGCGCGGCACGCGCACGCTTTCCACCAGGTCCTGGATGTCCTTCGGCGGCGGAGCGGTCATCTTCATCACGATGAAGGCGGTGATGAAGTTCAGGGCCGCGCCGATGGGGCCGAAGCTGGACGGGTTGATCCCCAGGATCCAGCCCTCCGGCGTGTCCGGCAGCATGGCGGTCTCGGGGAAGAAGAACCAGCCCTTGTACATGAAGATGTACAGCAGGGTGGTCACCAGACCCACCAGCATGCCGGTGATCGCGCCTTCGCGGTTCATCTTCTTCATGAAGATGCCCATCATCAGGGTCGGGAACAGCGACGCGGCCGCGAGTCCGAAGGCCAGTGCCACCACCTCGGCCGCGAAGCCCGGTGGATTGAGCCCGAGATAGCCGGCGAACAGGATGGCCACGGCCATCGCTATGCGTCCGGCCAGCAGCTCGCGCTTCTCGCTGATCTTGGGCGTGAAGACCCCTTTCAGAAGGTCATGCGAGATGGCCGAGGAGATCGCCAGCAGCAACCCGGCCGCGGTGGACAGCGCCGCCGCGATGCCCCCGGCCGCCACCAGGGCGATCACCCAGCCCGGCAGGCCGGCGATCTCGGGATTGGCCAGCACCATGATGTCGCGGTCCAGCTCGACGATCTCGCTGCCTTCCCAGCCGTATTCCTCCTCGGCCATGGCGGCGAATTCTTCGTTCTGGTCGTTGTAGTACTGGATCACGCCGTCGTCGTTCTTGTCCTCGAATTCGAGCAGGCCGGTCTGTTCCCAGCGATCCATCCAGGCTGGCTTGTCCTCATAGGCCAGGTGGCCTTCCTCGGTGCCGATCTCGCCCGGATGCACGGTGTTGACCAGGTTCCAGATGGCCATCGCACCCACCGCCGGCGCGGTGGTGTAGAGGATGCCGATGAAGACCAGCGCCCAGCCGGCCGACTTGCGGGCATCCCGCACGCGCGGGACGGTGAAGAAGCGGATGATGACGTGCGGCAGGCCCGCGGTACCGATCATCAGCGCCAGGGTCAGCAGGAACATGTTGAGCATGCTCATGCCGCCCTCGGTGGCCGTGTATTCGGTGAAGCCGAGTTCCACCATGGTGTTGTCCAGGGCCTCCAGCAGGTAGGTGTCGGAGCCCTGCAGGGTCGACCCCAGGCCCAGCTGCGGAAGCGGGTTGCCGGTCAGGGTGATGGCGATGAACACCGCCGGCACCGTGTAGGCGAAGATCATGATCACGTACTGCGCGATCTGGGTGTAGGTGATGCCCTTCATCCCGCCGAGCACGGCGTAGATGAACACCACCGCCATCCCGGCGACCAGGCCCACTTCCAGCTGCACCTCGAGGATGTTGGAGAAGGCGATCCCCACGCCGCGCATCTGCCCGATCACGTAGGTGATGGACATCGCCAGCAGCGAGATCACGGCCACCACGCGGGCCGGCTTGGAGTAGAACCGGTCGCCGATGAATTCCGGCACCGTGAACTTGCCGAACTTGCGCAGATAGGGGGCCAGCAGCAGGGCCATCAGCACGTAGCCGCCGGTCCAGCCCATCAGATAGGCGCCCCCGGTGAAGCCGAGGAAGGCGATCAGGCCGGCCATGGAGATGAAGCTGGCCGCGGACATCCAGTCGGCCGCCGTGGCCATGCCGTTGGCGACCGGGTGGACGCCCTTGCCCGCCACGTAGAATTCGCTGGTCGAGCCGGCGCGGGCCCAGATCGCGATCCCGATGTAGATCGCGAAGGTGATGCCGACCACGATCAGGCTGAGAGTCTGTTGATCCATGGCCGGATTATTCCTCGTCGACGTTGAACTTGCGGTCCAGCACGTTCATGCGCCAGGCATAAACGAAGATCAGGACGATGAAGGTGTAGATCGAGCCCTGCTGGGCGAACCAGAAGCCCAGCGGATACCCGCCCAGGTGGATGTTGTTCAGTGGCGCGGCGAGCAGGATGCCGAGCACGAACGACACGAAGAACCAGATGCCGAGGCAGATCGCCAGAAGGCGAAGATTCGCCTTCCAGTACGCCTCGCGACTGAGGTCTTGCGACATGGTGTTGCTCCTCTTTTCGTAGGTATTGGCTGTGGTGGCCTCACAGCTGGTACTGCACCGCAAGCTGCCCCTGCAGCTTGCGGGCCTGGCGGAAGGATTCCTTGAGCACCCGTCCCTCCAGGGCGCCCAGTTCTTCCGGCCGGATGCGGCTGTCGTCCTCGCGGCCCTCGCGCAGGGCCTTCTGCTGCGCCCGCAGGCGCAGCATCTGCAGATAGCGCAGGGCCGCGTGATAATCGGCGGCGTCGCCGGGGCGCATGGCCTCGGCACTGACCGCCTGATCCATGCGCTCGTGGCTGCCGGTGGCCGGCAGCTCGGCGGCCAGCGCGATCACCCGCGCGCCGTCCACGAACGGGGTCAGGCCCTGTTTCTTCACGTCGATCCCCTCGGCCCCGGCGCGGATCTCGCCGAACAGGCCCAGCGGCGGCCGGAAGGCCTGCTGGTTGGCCGCCATCTGCCGCCGAAAGCGCGAGTTGTAGGCGGTCTTCTGCAGCAGGAAGGTGCGCAGTGCCTCCACCGGCGAGGCGTCGCCGTCCACCGCGCGCAGGTCGAAGAAGATGGTGCTCTTGAGCAGGTGTTCCGGGGTGCCCTGTTCGATCCAGCGGGTGAAACGGGCCTCCCATTCCGGACCGCTGAGGCAGCACTCCGGATTGCCGGCCATGATGTTGCCGGGGCACAGGGTGAAACCGCATTCCGCCAGCGCCCGGTTGACGGCCTGCGCCCAGGGCAGCAGGCGTGCGCGGATCGCATCCTCGTCGCCCGGCTCGGCATCGAACAGGATGCCGTTGTCCTGGTCGGTGATCAGCGCCTGTTCCTCGCGCGCCTGCGAGCCGAACGCCAGCCAGGTGAAATCGATGCCCTCGATGTCGTACTGCGGGCGCAGCAGGGCCAGCACCCGGCGGGTCGCGTGTTCGTTCAGGCGAGTGATCAGGCGCAGGACCTGGTCCGCCTCGGCGCCCTGGGTGATCACCGCCTCCACCAGCCGCGGGACCTGGCGCAGGCGCCCGGCGATCTCGTCGACCGCGGTCGCCTGGCGGATCTCGCGCACCAGCCCGTCGAGGGTCAGCGGCTGGCGGGTGAGCAGGTCGCGTTCGCCCAGCACCCCGGTCAGGCGGCCGTCGCGGACCACGCACAGGTGGGTCATCCCGTGCTCGGTCATCGCCTCGATGCCCTCGAAGCCCGGGGCGTTCTCCTCCAGCGCGACCGGGTCCGCGGTCATCACCGCGCGCACCGGCGTATCCAGCCCGACCCCTTCCAGCGCCACGCGGTTGAGCAGGTCGTGCAGGGTGAAGATGCCCACCGGTGCATGTTCGGCATTCACCGCGACGATCGATCCCACCCGCTGGTCGCGCATGGTGGTCAGGGCCTCGCGCAGCGGGGTGTCCGGGCGGCAGGTGACCGGTTCGCGCGCCAGGCGCAGTGCCAGCGGGGTGTTCAGCTGGCCTCCGCCGGCCGCGTCATGACTGGCGAGGCTGTCGAGGCCCTGATGCAGGCGGTCCAGCAGGTTGGCCAGACGCCGCGTGCAGAAGTCGTTGAATACCCGCGAGCGGGCCCGCAGGCGGTCGAAATCCTCCAGGCTCAGTTCCAGGCACAAGGTGTCCTCCGCCGCGCGATGCACGGTATGCACCGCGCGGCGGCCGAGCAGGGCCCCGATCGGGAAACACTCGCCGGGGATCAGCTCCCAGGCGTTGCCGGAGAGCTGTTCGTCCTCGCTGGGGCTCTCCCCGCGGATACGCCCCTGGCGGATGATATGGAAGCGCTGCGCCGGTCCGGCCTCCGGGTCGGTGATGCGCGCCCCCTGTTCGTAGAAGCGCGTCTGCAGACGCGGCAACACGAATTCCAGCGCCTCGGCCTCGAGCTGGTCGAAGGGCGCGTGGGCGTGCAGGAACTCGCGGGTGCTGTCGAGGGCGTCGGACATCGTGTCGGCTGCGGGAATCGGCGTCCCGCGCCCGTTGCAAGTCACGGGCCAGCGAGTCCAGACCTGTAAAAAGAGTGGCTTGTGACGCAGCAGGGGTGGCGGGTGTTACGCGGCGTAACACCCTTCGTTACGCCGCGTAACGGCCCGTAACGCCGCGGCGTAACACCTCGGTTGACCCCCTCGCGGGGGGTATCGATGATGGGAGCCCGTCCCACAGCCACCGGAAGGTCCCCATGCGCCGCTTCGTGCTGGACACCAGCGTCTTCACCAACCCGCACGTCTCGGCGCAGTTCGGCGAGACCCCCGAGGCGGTCCTGCAGCAGTTTCTCCGGCTCGCGCGCGACTGCAGCGCGGAGTTCTACATGCCGCTGTCGGTCTACGAGGAATTCCGCACCATGCGCGACCTCGAGCCGCTGGCCGCGGATTTCGAGACCGTGGTCTGGGTGCGTTCGCCGCGTCGCTTCGCATTGACCCTGCCCAGCGACATCCTCTACGAGTTCATCGACGAGGTTCGTACCCGGATCGACCGCGGCCTGCGCATCGCCGAGGAGCATACCCGCGAGGCCGGGGCGGCCGAGTCCCTGCGCCCGGAGCTGATCACCCAGCTGCGCGAGCGTTTTCGCGAGGCGATGCGCAAGGGCCTGGTGGACTCGCGCGAGGACGTGGACGCGGTGCTGCTGGCGATGGAACTGGATGCCGAACTGGCGACCGCCGACCAGGGCATGCGCAAGCTGGGCAACCGCATGGGCATCAAGCTGGTCACCGCCGAATACCTCGCCGGGGTGATGGAGAACCTGGCCGGTCACTGACATCCCGCCCCGCCGGCCCCCTGCATGCCCCGTGGCGGGGCGGGGCCTGCCCCGTGAAGGGGCAATGGTTGTCGACCGCCCCGCCGTGGCCGCGGCGTATCGGGAATCGGGTCCGGGCAGGGCACTGGTCCGGGAATTGCTGGGACCCCGGGCCGCAACCCTCAAGACCCGGAACAATACATGCTGGTGGTACGTATTCAGGGCGGTCGTGCGCCGCGTGCCTGGACCCGCTGGGGGCATCCCCTGTCCCCCGAGAGCCCGCAGATCTGGTGTTTCCCGCTGCCGGATCGGATGGACCTGGCCGACCTGGTCGAGGCGATCGTGCTGGAGACCCCGGAGGAGCGGCTGGAGGACTGTCTGGGGCTGTGGTCCACCGGGGATCCGGCCGCCGGTCTGTCGCTGGCCTCGCTGGACCAGCTCGAACCGCTGGCGGTGATGCATGCGCGTCTGCACGAGCCGTGGATCCTCGGCCCGCTGGCCGGCGTGGTCGAGTCCCATTTCCAGCCCATCGTGGATCTCGCCCGCCAGGGCGAGGTGTACGGTTACGAGATGCTGTGCCGGGCGCGCCATCCGGAACGCGGTCTGCTGGGCGGGGCCGAAACCTTCGCCCTGGCGCGCCGGGCCCGTTGCCTGGATGACCTGGAACAGGCCTGTCAGATCCGTGCCCTGGCGCGCAAGGCCGAGATGCTGCCGGCGGGCACGCCGATATTCATCAATGCCCTGCCGCAGTCCCTGCTGGGGACCGATCTGCACCGGCATCCGTCGCTGTCCTGCCTGCGGCGGCTGGGCGTGGCGCCGGAAGACGTGGTGATCGAGATCGTGGAGAGCGATCACGTCGAGGACATCGACGCGATGTCGGCGGCCTGCGATACCCTGCGCGGGCTGGGGTTCCGCATCGCCCTGGACGATCTCGGTACCGGCTATAACGGCCTCGCCCTGCTGGCCAGCCTGCGCCCGGATTTCATCAAGCTGGACCGCGGGCTGGTGCACGAGGCGCACGGGTCCCGGGTGCGCTCGGTGATGCTGGAGACCCTGATCGCGATGGCCCGTCGGCTCGGTTGCGCCACCGTGGCCGAGGGTCTGGAGAGCGAACGCGATCTCGAGCTGTGCCGTGATCTGGGGGTGCATTTCGCGCAGGGCTTCCTGATCGGGCACCCGGCGTCGGTGCCGGTGGAGCCGGCCCCGCTGCCACCGCGTCCGGAGGCCGGCAACCCCGCCGGAGAGGCGGGCGAGATGCGGCTGATGGACTACGTGACCCGGGTGCCGACCCTGCCGATCGAGGCGGATCGC
Source organism: Thioalkalivibrio sp. ALE11 (assembly GCF_000381205.1). NCBI lineage: Bacteria > Pseudomonadati > Pseudomonadota > Gammaproteobacteria > Chromatiales > Ectothiorhodospiraceae > Thioalkalivibrio > Thioalkalivibrio sp. ALE11. The sequence continues at coordinate 198,116 of NZ_KB906166.1, forward strand.
GCGCGGGTGCGCGAGATGTTCCGCTGCCACGGCGACATGGGCCATCTGCTGGTGGTGGGCGAGGGGCGGCCGCTGGGCTTCATCGCCCGCGACCGCTTCCTGCGCGAACCGCCGTCGCGCGACCATGCCGGCATCGGTCGCCTGGTGCGTCCGCTGTGCAACGTGCTGCGCGGGCACGTGCCGGTGCGCCAGATCCTGTGGCGGCTGTTCCATTGCCGCGAGGTGCACGACCCGTGGGTAGTGGTGGACGATCACGGCCAGCTGACCGGGGTGATCCAGCCGTGGCAGCTGCTGGAGCAAGCCCTGAAGCAGGGGACCGACGAGGGCAGCCATCCGCTGACCGGGTTGTCCACCGGGCCGGCACTGCGGGGCCTGCTGGAAAAGCGGCGCCTGGCCGGGCAGCCTCAGGCGCTGCTGTACATCGACCTCGACAACTTCAAGGCCTTTAACGATCGCTACGGCTTCGTGCGCGGCGACGCGATGATCAAACTTCTGGCAGAGTGCTTGCGCGCGGCGTTCGGCGATCACGGCGAATGCGACCTCGGCCATATCGGGGGCGACGACTTCATGGTGGCGGGACCGGCCGCCGCGGAGGTATGGCTCAACCGGCTGCACGAACTGGCGCTCAGCTTCGATCAGCTGTGCGGCCATCTCTACGACCGCCAGGACCTCGAACGCGGGTTCTTCACCGGCGACGACGGTTCGTGCTTCCCGGTGGCGAATCTGTCCGCGGTGGTCGTCCTGCCCGCCCCCGATGCGGGCATGGACAGCGTGGCGCTGTCGGAACGGGCCGCTGCGCTGAAAAAGGAGGCCAAGTGCCACTCGGGCTCCGTGATCGTGCTGGACGGTGACCCGCCGCGCTGCCTGCCGGTGGAGCCGGTGCGCGACGGCGACGATGATTCCTGGCAGGAACAGGCGGTGGCGGCCCTGGAACGGGTTGCCCGCGGTCCGCGCGGGCAGGGCGGGCATGATCTCGACGCGTGGTTTCGCGAGCATCCCTATTTCGAACTGGTCTACGAGCTGGATGGTCAGGGGCACCAGCGCTACGCCAACTGGGTCAATCCGGAGATGCGCGGGCGCATCCAGACCGGCGGCATGGGGGTCGACCGCTCCACCCGGACGTACTTCCACGAAACCGTGGGCCGCGGCCAGCCGTTTGTCTCCGACATCTATCTGTCCTCGGCCTCCGAGGATTTCTGTGTGACCCTGGCGATCCCGCTGCCCGATGCCGCCGGGGCGCTGGTGGGCGACATCAATCTGGCCGGGTTGCTGGCCCTGCGCAGCCGTACGCGGATCGCCGGCGCTCGCGCGCCGGCGCTCGTCTGAATCCCGCGTCCCGGCGGGCCGGGCATCGGGCATGCCCGCCGTCGGGAGGCTTGCCAGCGCGCGCGTGGCGGCGAATACTGGGGATCCCGATTTCCCTGAGAGTGATGGCCGCGTCGATGAACCATCCAGTCCGTGTGCTGTGGGGCGCGTTGTGCCTGCTGCTGATGTCCTCCGTCCCGGCCGCAGCCGAATTCGAACGCCTGCCCGGGGCGCTCAAGGCCGCGATCGAGGAGCAGGGGCTGTCGCCCCGCTCGGTGGGCCTGTGGGTGGAGCGCGCCGGAGACGACCAGGTGCTCGCCCAGTTGAATGCCGATCGTCTCTTCAACCCGGCCTCCACGCTCAAGCTGGCGACCTCACTGGCGGCGCTGGATCAGCTGGGGCCGGACTACACCTGGAAGACCGAGCTGTGGGCCGTCGGCGAGCTGCGCGACGGGGTGCTGGACGGCGACCTGGTGGTACGCGGCACCGGCGATCCCGGCATGGTCAACGAGGAGCACTGGCGCATGCTCGGGCAGCTGCGTCAGGCCGTCGTGGAACGCATCGCCGGCGACGTGATCCTGGACGCTTCGCATTTCGACGCGGGTCCGCAGTACCCGGCCGCGTTCAACGGGCAGCCGCTGCGGGCCTATAACCAGGGCGTGTACGCCCTGCACGTGAACTCCAACGCCCAGCGCATCCGCGTGCGGCCCGGGCGCAACGGCGAGACCGTCCGGGTCAGCCTGGATCCCCCGCTGCCGGACGTGGAGATCGACAACCGGCTGCGCCCCGGGCGCGGGCGGTGCGGCGATTTTCAGCGCGGGATCGAGATCGATGCCGACCGCGCCAACGGTCGCCTGACGCTGACCGGCGAGTATCCCGTGCATTGCGGGGAATACGAGTTGCTGCGTTCGGTGACCGAGCCCGAACGCAATCACGCCGGGCTGTTCCGTCTGCACTGGTCGCAATGGGGCGGGGAGCTGGACGGCGAGATCCGTCCGGGGCGCATGACGCCCCTGCAGCAGGAGCCCCTGGTGACGCATCGCTCGCGGCCGCTGGCGGACCTGATCCGGGTCTCCAACAAGTGGAGCTCCAACGTGATGACCCGGCATCTGATGCTGACCCTGGGTGCCGAGCGTCACGGGGCTCCGGCGACCATGGATCGTTCGCGCCAGGCGCTGATGGAAGCCCTGCGCGAGCTGGGCGTGAACCCCGGCGGCATGCGGGTGGACAATGGCTCCGGCCTGTCGCGCGACGCGCGCATGTCGCCGTACCAGCTGGGGCAGATTCTCCGGGCCGGATGGGAGCATCCGCTGCGGCCCGAGTTCCAGTCCTCGCTGGCTCTGGCCGGGATCGACGGCACCCTGCGCAACCGCTTCAACAACGGCGCCGAACGCGGCCACATGCATCTGAAGACCGGACACCTGCGCGAGGTCTCCGCGGTGGCCGGCTACGTGCGTACAAAGAGCGGGGATGACGTTCGCGTGGTTCTGCTGGTGAACGATCCGCGCGCCCATATCGGGCCGGGACGCAGCCTGCAGGAGGCCGTACTCGGCTGGGTACGCGCGCTGTAACCGGTACGCCCGGGGCGCCCGGTCAGCAGTCCGGTGCGCCGTCGTCTTCCGTGGCGTTCCCCGGGGGCACCGGACACACCTGCCAGCGCGACAGGATCGGTGGCCGTGATACCCGAACCTCCAGTTCGGCCAGCCACAACGCGATCATGCGGTTGGAGTTGTGGCGCAGGCTGTACCGGGTCGGGTGCTCGACGAAGGCCATGTCCCAAACCGCCATTTCGCGGCGGTCGTCCTGGCCGCGTCGCCACAGCGCTTCCAGATCCTCCCGCAGGGCGGCGGTCTCGTCGGCATCCACCGTGAGGGTGTGCACCTCGCGTACCGGGACTCGCAGGTCGCGTCGGAGGGCGGCCTGCGGGGCCTCGCCGGTCAGGACCTGGCGTCCCAGCGCGGCCCGGGTCGGCCAGGCCAGTGCGGCCAGCGCGCTGAAGGGCCCGGTACGGCGTTCCGCATAGAACCGCCAGTCCCCGTAGGAATAACGCAGCCAGTGCCGGCCGTCGGCGTCCGGCAGCAGCAGACTGCTGTGTCGTCCATGGTCGATGATCAGCACCTGCGTCGCGGGTTCCGGATCGGGAGGCGGCTGCACCTGTACCGGTGCGCAGCCGGCGAACGCCACGACCAGCAGGACCAGGAAAACGGTCCGGGGGACGCGGAGGTACGGGACAGCGGGCCGGGGCATCGATGGCTCGCGGTTTCCGTCAGTGACGTTCCAGCTTGCCCAGCTCGTTCAGGATGGACTGCACCAGGCTCTCGCCCTGCGGACCCATGCCCTGACACAGCACCTCCGGATCGCGTTCGCCATCCACCAGGCGCTTGGTGATGCCGCCCAGACGCGCCATGTCGCCGCCCGCGCGGGTCATCTGTTCGGCCATCTGCGACAGCCAGTGCAGCGACTGCGGATCGCCGCGGGATGCTCCGTGGATCATCTGCGCCAGCCCCGGCGCGGCCTGCGCGGCATCGGCGGTCTGGTTCGGATCCGGCAGTGTGGCCGGGTCCTGCAGGCCGGCGAGGATGGAAGACAGGATCGCGGTGTCTTCCTCGTCCAGACCGTTCAGGAGAGACGGGTCGCGCTGGCCGTCCAGCACCTGACGGATGCGGGCGACCAGGTCCGTCCAGCCGCCCTGGATCGCCTGTTCCAGGACGGGCTCCAGCTCCTGCCGGCTCTGCGGGTTCTGGCAGGCCTGCACCACCAGATGGATCAGCGTGGCATGGGCCTGCCGGATCTGCTGCGCGCGCGGCGAATCCTGCATCGTGGGAATCCTTGCTTTCCGGGGGTTTGTGCGAGGGTAGCATGTGCGTTCGCACGGAGCGTGGGGCACAATGGCCCCGGGACGCTCCGGGGAAAGGCCCGGGGCTCCGGAAGCAACGCCGGCGGCACGCCGGAGCGAAAAAAGGTGACAGCGGTGGAAGAACAGACGGCAGTCGGGCTGTGGGTGGCCCTGGGCATTCTGGCGATCGTGGTGGCGGCGCTGGTCGGCTTCTGGGTCGGCCGGGTGACCAGCGACGAACGCAAGCTGATCCGTCAGCTGGAAGAAGAGCTGGACCAGCGCATGCAGGAGCTCACGCGCTACCGTTCCCAGGTGAACGATCATTTCGATCGCACGGCCACGCTGTTCGCCAGCATGGCGGGCACCTACCGGGACCTCTACCATCATCTGGCGCAGAGCGCCGAGGAGCTGGCCGACAAGCCCACCCGCGAACGCCTGGAGGATCGGGCGGGCAAGATGCTGGCGAATACCCACCAGCGCGATTTCGATCCCGGTCAGGGCGGCGGCGAATCTTCGGAGTCGGGCGACCGGGACCCGCAGGAGTCCGGACGCCTGTCCGATGCCTCCGATCCCGAAGAGGCCGGGCAGCGCGAGCGCCGCTCCGATCCGGAACGCCCGCGCCCCGATTGAGCCCCGATTGAGCCGCTCGCGGTCCAGCCCCGGAATCGACCCGTGCGGATCCCGGGCTACCGGCGCGACAGCTCGGCCCGGATCTGGTTGTCCAGGTTCTCGATCCAGCGGTTGTAGTTCGGGTGGATCTCGCCGTTGGTGTGGTTGAGGTTCGTGCTGTCCTTGTAGTCGATGCGGTATTGCCCGGCGGAATACGGGATCTCCACCACGGCGGTGTGATCGCGCACGCGGATCGCCCCTTCCATCACGCCCGGTTCGACCTCCTCCATGCGCCAGCCGAGCCGGGCACCCGCATCGCGAATGGCCTGCGACATCACTTCGGCATCGGGACGCTCGCCCTGCGCATTGGTGATGGTGGTGTCGCTGACGTTATGCACCGGGGCGGTGCCGCGGCAGCCGGCCACCAGGAACAGGCTGGTGACGACGACGATGAGCAGGGTCTTGTAGTGCATGGTGCGGTTCCCTCCAGTTCTCCGGTGTGCGACGCAACGACACTCGAGTGTAGAGTTCCGGTCAGCTGTTTTCCACGGTCGGCGCCGTTTCCGGCCGGCGCAGCGAGCGCCACAGTCCGAGCGGGCGCATTCCGCGGCGCAGCAGGTGACCGGCGACCATGAAGATGATGCGCAGGGTATCGGCCGCCGGGCGGAAATGGCTGGGGCGGCGATCCTCGGGATAGATGCAGCGCACCGGCACCAGACGCGCCGGAAAGCCATGCCGTTCGGCCGCGATCAGCGCCTCGCTCTCGAACACGAACGAGCGGCCGTGCCCGTGGGGGATGCGCATCTGCCGCAGCAGATCGGCGGGGTACAGGCGAAAGCCCGACTGCGAATCGCGCAGCGGCTGCGCCGAGGCCCAGCCGATCCAGAAATCCGCGACCCGGTTGCCGAACAGGCGCAGCGGCGGGGTGCGTTCGCGTTCCTTCAGCCGGGCACCGAGGATCAGGTGTCGGGGGTGTTCCCGCCACGCGGCGATCAGTGCCGGGATTTCCGTGGCGTCGTGCTGGCCGTCGCCGTCCAGGGTGACGACCACGTCGGCGCCCTCGGCCACCGCCTGCTGCATCCCGGCCCACAGGGCACCGGCCTTGCCGCGGTTGGGTTCCAGACGCAGGACCTCGGCATGGGTGGCCGCCAGGGTGGCGGTGTCGTCGGCGGAGCCGTCGTCCACCACCAGTACCCGGTCGACCTGCGCCCGCGTGGCGGCGGTCACCGCCTCGATGGTTGCGGCCTCGTTGTGGGCCGGGATCACGGCGAACACGACGGGGGCAGTCATGGTTGCGGGGGCCGGGGCATCAGGCCAGGGCCCCGTTGATGCCGATGACCTGCCCGGAGACGTAGCCGGCGGCCTCGGAGGCGAGATAGCCCACCAGCCCGGCGACCTCGGCGGGCTCGCCGGCACGGCGCATGGGCACCATGCGGCGGATGGTGTCGGCATCGAATGCGGATTCGCTCATCGGGCTCTCGACGATCCCGGGCGCGACCGCGTTGGCGGTGATGCCGCGACTCGCGACCTCCTGAGCCAGCGACTTGATCGCCCCGTGCAGGCCGGCCTTGGCCGCGGCGTAGTTGGCCTGGCCGCGGTTCCCGGTGACCCCGGCCACCGAGGTGACGGCGATGACCCGGCCCCAGCGGGTGGTGATCATCGGCAGCAGCGCCGGCTGCACCACGTTGTAGAAGCCGTGCAGCGAGACCTCCAGTGGCCGGCGCCACTGTTCCGGCGTCATGCCCGCCAGCGGGGCATCGTCGTGGACCCCGGCGTTGTGCACCAGGATCTGGAACGGGCCGCGTTCGATTTCGGCCTCCAGTGCCGCGCGGGTGGCCTCGGCGTCGGTGATGTCGAAGCCCAGCACCTCGGCCCGGCCGCCGTCGGCGCGGATTCCTTCGACGACGTTCGAGGCGGCCGCGGTGTTGCGGTTGGCATGGACGAAGACCTCGCAGCCGGCGGCGGCGAGATCCCGGGCGATGGCCGCGCCGATGGCGCCGCTGCCGCCGGTGACGAGTGCGCGTCGCGTCATGGGGTTTCTCCGGGTTCCAGGATGACCGTGGCGCGGGCCGCCAGCAGCGGTTCGCCGGCGGCTTCCACGGCGAGATCGTAGATCGAGCTGCGGGCGTCGGCCATCACCCGCTCGGCGTGGATGTCCAGTGCGGTTTCGATGGTGTCCAGGCGCCGCGCGTGGATGCGCAGGTCGCGCACCGCGGCCAGATAGCCGGCCCGCGGCGCCGCGGCGTCCGCCGCGCCCAGACTGCCGTGCACGGCCATCGCCTGGGCGCCGTATTCCAGCGCGGCGAGGGCGTGCAGGCCGGGTTCGCTGCGCAGCGGGTTGTCCGGATCACGGTGCGAACGGGCGCGACAGTGGATGCGGTCGGCATCGTGGGCGACGACCTCGTCCAGCAGGCTCATCGCGCCGGCATGCGGCAGGCGCTCGCGGATGGCGGCGGCGTCCAGGATCATGGCGTGGTTTCCTCCACGTGCAGCCCGAGTACCCGCCCGGCGGGGGCTTCCAGGACCACTGCGTCGTGGTGGGCGCCGGCCAGACGTTCCAGCAGGGGCAGGGCCCGGGCCGCGGGGTTGGTGGCACGCAGGGCTTCCAGCGCCGGCGCCCGGCACGGGGTCTCGGGACCGTTCCCCCCGGGGTCCAGGCGCAGCTGCCACTGCGCGCCCGCGACCGGCCCCAGGCGCAGGCCGAAGGCAAAATTCTCGGTAACCGGTCGGACCGTGCGGAACAGCTCCATGGACGGGACGTCGTAGGAGACCACCAGGACCTCGCCGCCCTCGGCCAGCTGCAGGGTGACCGCCTCCAGCAGCCCGGCGGCCACCGTGCCGGTAAAGCCGGACAGGGCGGTGGCCGGGGCCGGGTTGCGGGTGGCGATGGACCAGTTGCCGGCCGGGGCGTTGTGCACCGAGTTGTGGAACTGCATGGGCGAGACCGCCGGGTCCGGCTGGGTCAGGGTCTCGCAGATGCGGTCGATGATGTCCATGTCGCCACTGGAGGAGGCGAACACGCTGCGCATGGACGTGCGGTCGCCACCCTCGCTGGCCTCCTCGGCCGCATGCAGGGCCAGGCGGATGGTCTGTGTGGTGCGGCGGCGTTCGTTGGCCGGAAGCAGGCTGGTGGGCGGGATCTGCACCGGCGCATGCACGTGTTCCCGGCGTCCGGACAGGATCTCGCGTGCCGACGGGAAATCCGCCAGCCCGGGCCCGATCAGCCCGACTGCGTGGATGCCGACGGGATTCAGCACGGGGCCTCCAGCAGCAGTGAGCAGTTGTTGCCCCCGAAACCGAAGGCGTTGAGCATCACCCGGCGCACCGGGCGTTCTTCGCTGGCTGCGCGCGCATCCAGACCCAGTTCGGGGTCCGGGTCGGTCAGTCCGGCGGTGCCGGGCACGAAGCCGCCGCCCAGACTGGCCAGGGCCTGGGCCGCGCCCACCGCCCCGGCCGCGCCCAGGGTGTGTCCGGTCAGGCCCTTGGTGCCGGCGCAGCGCGCGTGCGGGCCGAGGACATCGGCCAGCGCGCGGGCCTCGGAGCGGTCGTTGGCGGGGGTCGCGGTGGCGTGCATCAGCACGTAGTCCACGTCGGTGCCCGCGCATCCGGCGCGCTGCAGGGCCTCGCGCATGGCCCGCGCCGCGCCCGCGCCCTCCGGGTGGGGCGCGGACATGTGGTGGGCGTCGCTGGATTCGCCGTGGCCGGTCAGGCGCGGGGCGTCCGCCGGGGCATCCTCCGCGCGTTCCAGCAGGAAGAAGCCCGCCGCCTCGCCGATGGAGATCCCGCGCCTTTGCCGATCCAGCGGGGTGCAGGGCTCGGGCGCCACCAGCTGCAGGGCGTTGAAGCCGTACAGGGTCATCCCGCACAGCGAGTCGACCCCGCCGACGATGGCCGCGTCGCAGACCCCCGCCCGCAGATGACGCCAGGCATCGGCGAACACCTTCGCGCTGGAGGAGCAGGCGGTGGAGACCACCATGGCGGGCCCGCTCAGACCCAGGCGCGTGGCCACGTAGTCCGCCAGCGAATACATGTTCTGGGTGTGGCGGTAGTCGTAGTCGGGGGGCAGGGCACCGGTCTCAGGATCGCGCCGCTGATAGGCCTCCTCGGTGGCCGCGATCCCCGAGGTGCTGGTGCCCAGCAGCACCGCGACCCGGTCGGCGCCGTGGCGCCGCACCGCGCCGGCGACCGCGTCGAGGAAGCCGTCCTGCTGCAGGGCGAGTTCGGCCAGGCGGTTGTTGCGGCAGTCGAACGGCGCCAGCTCGCCCTCCAGCGGGTGATCTTCCAGGCCCTGGACGCGGCCGATGAAGGTCTCCAGATCCACGTCGGGCAGGTCGCAGCGCCGCAGGCCACTGCGACCCTCGCGCAGCGCGGCCGCGCCCGCGGCGTTGCCGGTGCCGGCCGCGCTGGTCTGGGTGTGGGCGGTAATGGCCAGGGCATTCATGGAGACGGTTGGATCCTCGAGCGCAATGACCCCGGCCCGGGGCCGGAGGCCTCGGACGTCGGGGGCGGGTTCACGGGACGGGCCAGCAACAGGGCCGCCACGTAGGAAAATACCACGCCCAGGGCCACGGTGAGACCCAGGGCACGTAACACCGGCAGGCTGGACAGAGCCAGCAGGGCGAACACCAGACCGGTGGACAGGGCGCACAGGGTCACCGAACGGCGGGTGCGCCGGGCCTCGTCCGGCTCCATGGCGCCCGGGCGGCCGAGGAATACCGCGTAATCCAGCCCCAGCCCGATCACCAGCATCAATGCGATCAGGTGGAACAGGGTCAGCTCGATCCCGAGCAGCAGCAGACTGGCGGTGGTCAGCAGCAGACCGGCGGCGACCGCGGTCACGATGCGCAGGCTGCGCCCGGGATCGCGCGTCAGCAGCCACAGCAGGGCGGTGACCGCCAGCGCGGCCAGGGACAGGCGGGTCAGGGCCGCCGTGCGAAAATCCGCGACCATGGCCTCGGTGGTGGCGCGCAGGTCGACCAGTTCGACCTGGGTACCGGCGGCCGCACCATGGCGGTCGATATGCCCGCTGACGGTGTCGGCGTCGCTCAGCCCGCGCAGCAGCACCTGTCCGATCCAGGCCCGTTCATGTCCCGCCGCCGAATGTTCGCCCGGGGCCAGCAGCAGCGGTTCCAGCGCCTGGCGCAGCGGCCCGTCGGGCAGGCTGTCAGGGGTCACCGGGTCCATCTCGCGACTGCGTTCCACGTCATCGAGAAACTGCGTGAAGGCCTCGGCCTGAAAGCCGTGGTTCCGCACCGCCCGTTCCACGTGTTCGGCCAGGGTGTCGCGCTCGGGCAGGGCTGCCTGGCGTTCGCGCTGGGTCGCGGTATCCGGGAGGATCTGCGCGGGATGGTCGAAACCGGTGATCGTCCCCGCGTCGCGCAGCGCCTCCAGCGGTTCGTCCAGCGCGTGCGCGGCCTGCAGCACGGCGTCGGCGGATTCCCCCCGGATCAGCACCAGATGGCGCACGTCCGGCAGCCCCAGCGCGTCGCGCAGTTCGCGGTCCAGGGCGATGGCCTCCTCGGGGACCGGATTGAGCGCGGTGAGCTGGTCGTTCCACGGGAAGGGGTCGCGGCTCAGCAGCACGGCCAGCGCCGCGATCACCGCCACCAGCAGCAGCCCGAGGCCCGCTCGCTGTCCGCGCGGCCGCAGCGAGGGCAGGGGCAGCCGCGGTTCCGGCAGGCCCCGTTCGCGTGCGCCGCGTGGCAGCAGCGCCGGCAGGACCCAGCGGGTGACCGCGGCGGCGACCAGGATGCCGGTCAGCACGAACAGGCCCAGCTGGGCCATGCCGGGGAACGAGGTCGCGGCCATCAGCGCGTAGACCAGCGCGGTGGAGCCGGCGCCCAGCACCAGCGCCGGCCACAGTTCCCCGGCGACCCGTGCGGCAGCCCGGCGGCCGGCGTGTGCGAACAGATGCAGGGGGTAGTCCAGTGCGACCCCCAGCACGGTGATGCCGAAGGCCAGCGCGATCCCGTGCAGATGGCCGAAGACCAGCGTGACCACGGCCGCGCCGGCGAGGATCCCGCTGCCCAGCGGGATCGCCGCCAGCCACACCGGATGGGGGTGGCGGAAAACCACCAGCAGCAGCACCGCCAGCGCCAGCGAGGCGGCCAGGCTGAAGGCGGTGACCTCGGCGCGGATGCGCTCGCGCGATTCCACCGCGATCGCGGGTGGCCCGGCCTGCAGCAGGCGCAGGTCGGCGTCCTCCAGGGCCGCGAATTCCTGTTCGACGCGCTGCAGCAGCCCGGTCTGCTCCTCCAGGCCTTCGGCCGCCGGCGCGATGCGCACGACCAGCAGGGCCCGCTCGCCGGCCGGGTCGGTCCATACGCCGTGTTCGCCGCGGGTCGCGTCGCCGAACGGGTCGCGCAGGCGCTCGCCCAGTTCCAGCAGTTCGCCGGTGGGGTCGCGCGGGATCAGCTCGCGCGGCATCGCCGGCACCGCGCTGGAGAGGTCGTCGCGGCGCTCGGCGAACGCGCTGTCCAGGTGCTCCCGGGAGAAGCGCTCGGGGGTGACCGCCGGGCTCAGCAGGTAGCGCAGGTCGAGGATCGCCTCCAGCGCCTCGGGGTCGAAATCGCCGCGTCCGTTGTGGACGCCGGCGACCGCCGGGTCCCCGCGCAGGGCGTCGGCGAGTCCGTCGGAGGCCGCGGCGCGCCGTGCGGCATCGCCGCCCTCGATGGCCAGCAACAGCTGGCGGGCTCCCGGTCCGCCGTCGACGTCCAGCGGCAGTCCGGCCTCGGCGCCGGGGTCGGGCATGAAGCGTCCGAGATCGGTGGCCATCTCGCCGCGCAGGGCCAGGACCAGGGCCGCGATCAGCAGACCGGCCAGCCACAGCGTGACCGCGGCACGCGAGGGGAGGGACGACATGCGTGGTCAGTCGCGTTCGCTGGAGGGGTCGCCGGATGCCGGTGCTTCGAAATGCATGCGGCTGGTGCGGTTGCCGGATTCCCAGGTGTCCATGCGCCGGATCTCGCCTTCGCGGCCGCGGATGGTGATCTCGATGATCGCCCGGCGCAGCGCGCGGTCGCGCGGGCGCAGCTCCAGTTCCCAGGCGTCGAGATCGCCGTCCAGCTCGACCTCGAAGCCCGCTTCCAGTGCCTCGCGGTCGCCCTGCAGCAGGCTGCGGAACAGCCCGGCGAAGGTCTCCAGCCCGGGTTGTTCGTCCAGACGGATCTCGCGCACCGAATCGCCGCGGGTCAGGGTCAGCTCGCGGCCCTCGATGCGCACGTGCTCGCCGCGGCGGCCGTCGGTCTCGCGGATCAGGGTATCCGGGGGCTCGAAGGCGATGCGGCCGCTCTGGCGGTCCTCCGACTGCAGCATCGGGTCCTGGCGGACTTCGCGAAAGGCCATCTCCGCGGGCGCGTCGAGGCTCAGGGCCGCCAGGATCGCATCCAGGGTGTCCGCGGCGGCCGGCAGCGGCAGCCACAGCAGGGGCAGCAGGGCCAGCCATGCGAGCCGGGCGGGCCCGCGGGTGCGGTGGTGGTCAGTCGTCATGCCAGAAATCATAGAAGTTGAACCAGTTCCACGGGGCGTTCCGCACATGGGCCTCCAGGCGCCGGGCATAGTGGCAGGTCCAGTCCTGCAGCACCGCGTCGCGTTGTGCCCGCGGCGCCTCGATCGCGTCGGCAAAGTGTTCGAAGACGATATCGTAGCGGTTGCCGCCGCGATAGAGTCCGAAACACAGGATCACCGGCACCTTCAGCACCGTCGCCAGCAGCATCGGGCCCATGGGGAAGACCGCGCGGTCGCCGAGAAATTCGCACTCCACCGTGCGATCGTTTTCCACCACCCGATCGCCCAGCATGCCCACCATCTCGCCGCGTTCCACCGCCTCGCGGGCGCGGATCAGGGTGTCGGTACGCCCCAGCGGGATCACGCTGTGCGCGACCTCGGGGTTGAGCGAATCCAGCAGGCGGGTGATGACCTGGTTGTGGTCGGCGTCCATCAGTACCCGGACGGGGAAGTCGTGATGGCCCACGGCCAGGGCCCGCAGGGCCTCGAAACTGCCCAGATGGGCCCCCAGCAGGATCGCGCCGTCCCCGGAGTCCAGTGCCTGGTGGAAGATGTCGGCGCCGTGCACCCGGATATCCAGGGCCTGCTCGCGCCCGGCGAGCAGGAACACCCGGTCGAGGATCACCGCGGCGAAGCTGTGCAGGTGGCGGGCGACATCGCGCATGCGCGGCGGATGCCCCAGCACGCGCCGCAGATAGTGCCGACTGTGCCGCCGTGCGCGCGGTGCCAGCAGCAGGAAATAGGCGGTAATGGGGTACAGCAGCAGGCGCCCGGCGGGGCGTCCCAGGCGCAGCGCGACCCACAGGATGATGCGCAGGGCGAGGGGACTGCCGCGTTCTTCCTGAGCGCGCCAGTCCCCGCTCATGACGGGTCGGCCGGCGGTTCGGGGTCCAGCTGCCCCGCGCACAGCAGCGTATCGGAGCCGTCGTCACGGATGCAGCGGAAGGCACGGGTCCCGCGGCGCCCGGGTTCGTCGATCTCCACCCGGAACGCGGTCTCGGGAGGCAGCGGCGCCACGAATTTGATCTGCGGAAAACGCGCGGGAGCGGTCAGGCCCAGCTCCTCCGCGGCCGCCGCGACCTGTTCCAGGATCATCACGCCGGGTACCACCGGGTTGCCGGGGAAATGCCCCGGAAGGGCCGGATGGTCCTCCGGGATGCGGCGCGGCCGGCTGGTCAGGCCCGCCATTTCACACGGGCTCCCCGTGGCAGGCGAGCAGGTCCAGCAGGGCCTGGCGCGGCAGCTTGCCGGTCGCCGAGCGCGGCAGGCTGTCCACCCGTACCAGCGGGCGCGGAAGAAATGCCGGGTCGAGCCGCTCGGCGAGCTGCTCCTGGATCGCGGATTCGCTCAGCTCCGGGGCCACCACCAGCGCCGCCAGCCGGGTGATCCCGTCGGCATCCGAACTGTCCGCGGGCGGGATGAAGACCCCGTCCCGCACCCCGGGGAGGGTTTGCAGATGACGGTTCAGCTCCACCAGCGAGGCGCGCTTGCCGGCGATATTGAGCATGTCGGCCAGGCGTCCGGTCATGCGGAAGCGGCCGTCCCCCGCGACCTCGATGCAGTCCGGCAGCGGAACCGACTCGCGATGCTGCGGACCATGCGCGAGGGCCAGACCGGAGGCATCCCCGTCGGCGTGTACCCGTACCCCCGGGTACGGCGTCCAGTGGTCTTCGTGAACCGTGCGGCGGGAAGCGATGGCACCGGCCTCGGTGCAGCCGTAGATCTCGTTGACCGGGGCGCCGAAGTGCGCCTCGAGCTCCTTCGCGGTGCTGGCTTCCAGCGGTGCGGTGGCGGAGAGGATGCGTCGCGGCGCGGCAGGTGCCGACTGGCCGGAACGCAGGCAGGTCCCCAGGTGGAAAGGCGTGGAGATCAGCACCGGACGGGTCTCGCGCTCCAGCGCCGCGTGCACGTCGGCAGGGTAGAACGGACGTTCGGCGAGCAGGGTGTTGGGGCCCAGCAGGGCCGGGAGTACCGTGGACTCCAGGCCGTACATGTGCTGCGGCGGCACGGTGGCGACCAGGGCATGTCCGGGGCCGCGGTTCAGCTCCAGGCGCTGCAGCGCCTGCTCGGTGACCGCGACCAGATCTCCCCAGCGTCGCGGATGGGCGGTGGGCGTCCCGGTGGAGCCGGATGAAAAACCGAGGATCGCGGTGCGATCCCGGGGGATCATCGGGATGTCCGCGGGACGGTCTTCGTTCCCGCCCCCGGCGTCGCCACGCGCGCTGACCGCCAGGGTGTGCAGGGGGAAGTCCTCCTCGCAGGAGTCCACCAGTGCGACCGCTTCGGGATAGCCACGGGCGATCTCGCCCAGCACCGTGCGCCCGCGCGCCGGCGGCAGCAGGTTCATCTGTCCGCGCAGCAGGATGGCGCCGAAGGCGACCGAGAACCGGTAACGGTCCTCGCACAGGTTGAAGGCCGCCGGCGCCTCGGGCAGGCGGGCGGCCAGCTCGCGGACGTCGGCCAGCCAGGCGGCGCGCGACACCGGGTGTCCGCCGATCCGGGCCAGTGGCGTGTCGGCGTCCGCGAGCAGCGGGCAGGCGAGGGGAGCGGCTTCGCTCATGGCTGCCTCAGGATCCGTCGATGGTCGGCCCGCGCCAGCTGCATCAGATAGGCAACAAAGCCTTCGCGGGGTTCATCCGGCAGGAAACGGGCACGCAGCGGATATTCCAGCATGAACAGGACTCCCAGCAGAAGATAGTTCAGGCCGTTGGCCACGACCGCCCATACGGTCGCCGGCGCGAACACCGACAGACCGGCCGAGACCACCGCCAGCAGGGCGCAGGTGCTGGCCCAGATGGCGGTCATCACCCGGGTATAGCGATGGACCGCGGGGCTGTCCGAGGCCCCCATTTCCAGGGCATACCGCGTGATCAGTGGCGTGGAACCGGACCGCAGCGAGCGCGCGAACAGCGCCGCGATCAGGCCCGGGACCAGCACCGGCACCGCGTGGATCAGCCACTCGCCGGCCGGGGTCAGGCCGAACAGCGCCAGCGCCGCCAGCAGCCCCGTGCCCAGCAGTACTCGTGCCCGCGGGCGCAGGGACGAGGCGACGGCGAGAAACACCAGCAGCGTCAGCAGGGCCAGCGGCAACGGCTGCAGCTCGATCCATTGCCCGGCGATCACCGAAACCGGGTAGGCCAGCGCAACCGCCGCAGCCAGCCTTGCCGTCACGAGGACGTCCGGTTCGCCTCGATATGTTCACTCAGCGCACGCAGGGACGCGAAGATCCGCAGGTTGTCCTCGTCATCGGAACGGATCTGCACGCCATACGCGCGACCGATCGCCAGAGCCAGCTCGAGGGCATCGATGGAATCCAGCCCCAGACCCTCGCGGAACAGCGGGGCCTCCGGCTCGATGTCTTCCGGCGCCGTTTCCTCGAGGTTCAGGCTGTCCACGATCAATCGGGCGACTTCCTGCTCGAATGCCGTCTGCGCCCCCATAACTTCCCCCTGATGTCCCTGGTCGGGGGCGATGATACCGGTAAGACCCCGGGCTTGGTACCCTTCAAACGAAGGTGTTACTCCGGCGTCGGGTTGTGTCAGCCTTCGGCAAGGCCCGGATGCCGATCATTCTCATCCTGATCATGGAGGTCACATTGGCGCAGCATCGCCGGGTAACCCTGGGGCGCGTGGGTGCGGACGGGCTGGCGATGTTCGCGCTGTCGCAGGTCGTGATCCTGGCGACCCTCGGGGTCAGCCTGCTGCTGGCGTGGCACGGCGTGCGCCGCACCGCGCATGCACCCTGCCGGCCGCGGGCGGTGGAGACCGTGCTGGTGGCGGGGATGCAGCTGGAAGAGGGGCATCCGGCCCCCGGGTACCACCTGCGGCTGCTGCGGGCGCTGCGGCTGCTGCGCCGGCATCCGCAGGCGCGGGTGCTGGTGCTGGGCGGGCAGACCTCGGCGCAGGGGCCCAGCGAGGCCGCGGCCGGGGCGGCGTTTCTGCGCGAGCGGGGCGTGGCGGAAGCGCGTATCCGGATCGAGGACCGCTCCACGCATACCCTGGAGAACCTGCGCCATGCGCGCGATTTGATGCGCGAGGAGAGCGCCGGCTCGGACGATCCGCCGGCGGTGCTGGTGACCAGCCGCTATCACCTGGCCCGGGCGCTGGCGATCGCGCGCGGGCTGGGTCTGCACCTGCAGCCGTGCCCCGCCGAGCCCGGCCGTCATGCTGCCCGGGGGGCGGTACTGTGGCGCGAGGCCTGGCTGCTGCACTGGTACCACACCGGGCGGGTATTCGCCCGGGTGTTCCGCCGGCGCGGGATGCTCCGGCGGATTACCTGAGCGGCGGGTCGATCCCGGTCAGCCGCGGGCGGCGAGGGCCTCCTCGTTGTAGGCGGCGTCGATGGTGGTGATGGTCTTCTCCACCAGGCGGAAACCCTCCACCGGGGCATCGTCGGCCATGTACTTCAGGCGCACCGGGCCGATCGACTTGACCGCCTCGGCACGCTCCAGCGTGGTGTCGGGGCCGTCGGCACCGGCCCCGTCCATCAGCGCGGTGAGGATTTCGGCCACGATCGGGTCCTTGTGTTCGCCGTTGCGGGCCTTTGTCAGGGTGCCGGCGGCATCGCCGTCCAGGAATTCCGTGTCCATGTGCCGATCCAGGTAGTTCAGCAGTTCGCTCAGGGTCATCAAAGCCTCCTCGGGTCGTTTGTTCAGCCGGTGCTGCCGGCGGCATCCATGCGGGCATAGGCCGCACGCGCCGCCGCCATCGCCCGGCCGGGTTCCACCACGCCACGATCCGCCAGTACCGCCTCCAGAGCGGACAGGCAGGTCAGCACGTTGCGTTCGTTCGCGCCATAGCCCATCAGGCCGATGCGCCACACCTTGCCGGCGTACGGCCCCAGGCCGGCACCGATCTCCAGGCCGTAGCGTTCCAGCAGCTCGCCGCGCACCGCCGCCTCGTCCACGCCCTCGGGGACATGGACGGAGTTGAGCTGCGGCAGACGGTGTTCCTCGGCCACCAGGAATTCGAGACCCATGGCCTCGAGGCCGGCGCGCAGAGCGTCGTGGTGACGGCAGTGCCGCGCCCAGCTGTTTTCCAGGCCTTCTTCCTGCAGGATCACCAGTGACTCGTGCAGGGCGTACAGGGCGTTGATCGGGGCGGTGTGGTGATACGCGCGCTTGCTGCCGCCACCCCAGTAGCCCATGACCAGGTTCAGGTCGAGGAACCAGCTCTGCACCTTGTGGCTGCGCGCCTGGATGCGGTCCACCGCGCGCTGGCTGAAGCTGACCGGCGACAGGCCGGGGGTGCAGGACAGGCATTTCTGGGTGCCGGAATAGATCGCGTCCACGCCCCAGTCATCGACGTACAGCGGGCTCCCGGCGAGGCCGGTCACCGAGTCGACGATGGTCAGGCAGTCGTGCTCACGGGCCAGCCGGCACAGGGTCTCGACGTCCGAGCGCGCGCCGGTGGAGGTTTCGGCGTGGACGAACGCCAGGACCTTTGCATCCGGATTGCCCTTCAGCGCGTCGGCGACCTTGTCCGGGGAGACCGGGTTGCCCCAGTCGTCTTCCACCACCACGGCGGTGCCACCGCAGCGTTCGACGTTCTCCTTCATGCGGGTCCCGAACACGCCGTTGATGCAGACGATGACCTTGTCCCCCGGTTCGACGAGGTTCACGAAGCAGGTCTCCATGCCGGCCGAGCCGGGGGCGGAGACCGGCAGGGTCAGCGCGTTTTCGGTCTGGAAGGCATACTGCAGCAGGCCCTTCATCTCTTCCATCATGCCGACGAACACCGGGTCCAGGTGGCCGATGATCGGGCGACTCATCGCGCTCAGCACGCGCGGGTTCACGTCGGAGGGGCCGGGCCCCATCAGGGTGCGTTGCGGCGGAAGAAAGGAAGAGGTGGTCATGATTTAACCTTCTGCAGTACTCGGGAATCGGATGGCGCGAATGTAGGCCCCGCCCGGGGTGCGGGCAAGCGCCCCCACGGCGCGGCGGGAGTTCCCCGCGCCGGTTCATGGTCACCCTTCCCGGCGGTGGCGGTCCAGCAGGCTCAGCCAGTGTTCCACCCCGCGTTCGGTGCCCGACTGCAGGTGACTCAGGCAGCCGATGTTGGCCGACACGATGCGCGCCGGGGCCGCGGCCTCCAGGTTTCCCAGCTTGCGGTCGCGCAGCTGCCGCGCCATGGCCGGCTGCGTGATGGAATAGGTGCCGGCCGAGCCGCAGCACAGGTGGCCCTCGGCGACCGGCAGGACCTCGCAGCCCGCGGCCTGCAGCAGCGGCTCCACGCGTCCGGCCAGGCCCTGGCCGTGCTGCAGGGTGCAGGGGGCGTGCCACGCGATCCGGCGGTCCTCGCCGGTGACCTCGATCCCCAGCGTGGTGACGGTATCGGCGTCGAACAGCTCGGCCGGGTCGCGCACCAGGGCGGTGAGCTCGCGCGCCCGCTCGCGGTATTCGTCGTCACCTTCCAGCAGGTGGGCGTAGTCGCGCAGCATCGCGCCACAGCCGCTGGCGGTGGAGACCACCGCGTCCACCCCCTGCTCCAGTGCCGGCGCCCAGGCGTCGAGATTGGCGCGCAGCCGCGCACGGGTGCGTTCGCCGTCGCTCAGGTGATGTTCCACCGCGCCGCAGCAGCGCGCGGCGGAGACCCGTTCCACCGCGATGCCGCGCGCGGCCATCAGGCGCTCGAACGCCGCGTTGATGCGCGCGTCGATGGCATCGTGCACGCAGCCGGCCAGCAGCAGCACGCGGCCGTGTTCGAAGGGTACGGCCCCGCCCTGCAGCACCGGGTCGCCGGCAGGTGCGGCGGGGCTCGGCGGGGCCGGATGGGCGGCTGGCACCTTGGCCCGCAGCTCGCCGCGCAGCAGCGGTCGGGCCAGGCGCCCGGCACCCAGGGCGAGGCGGAACGGCCACCCGGCGGGGAGCGTGCGCTTGAGCATGGCGCGGAGCAGACGTTCGCGCCAGCCGCGCGGGACGTCGCGTTCCACCGCCTCGCGGCCGAATTCCACCAGATGCGCGTAGTTGACCCCGGAGGGACAGGTGGTCATGCAGTTGAGGCAGGTCAGGCAGCGATCCAGGTGGCGCCCGGTGGCCGCATCGGCCTCGCCCTGTTCCAGTACCTGCTTGATCAGGTAGATGCGCCCGCGCGGTCCGTCCAGCTCGTCGCCCAGTTCCTGGTAGGTCGGGCAGGTCGCGTTGCAGAAACCGCAATGGACGCAGTTGCGCAGGGCCTGTGCGGCGATGCGGGCGGCCGGGTCGTCGGCGTAGCGTTCGTGGATACGGGTGTCCATGGGAGTGCTCGCTTCAGGTACCGGTGGCGCGGGCCGGGGAGCCGGGCAGCAGCGGACTGTGGAACATGCCTTCGGGGTCCATGGACTGTCGCACCCGGGCCTCCAGCCCCTCCAGGGCGGTGCCGCGCGGATGCAGGCGCGGTGCACCGGCCGGGTCCCCGTGCCAGATGCGGGCATGTCCGCCGGCGGCCTCCACCGCCGTGCGCACCCGCGCCGGGTCGGCCTCGCTGCGCAGCCAGCGCTCCCCGCCGCCCCAGTTCAGCAGCCACTCGCCGGGCAGTTCCGGCGGGGGCGTGGCCGGGGGCACGACGATGCGCCACAGGCGCTCGCCGGGCGCGGGTTCGCGCGTGAAGGGTTCCGCGCGATGGTCGCGCAGACCGCTCCAGAAGCCTTCGCCATCCGCGGCCGGGGCATCCCCCAGGCGCTCGGCGGCTTCCGTGACCGCCTGTTCCCCGCCGCTCAGACGCAGGTACATGCGGCCGTCGTTCCACGCCAGCCCGGAAAGGGGCAGGGCCGTACGACCGAGCTCGCGACAGGCGTCGATGAAGCCGGCGGCGTCCAGGTTCCGCTGCAGGGTGAGCTCGTGAGCGGGGCGCGGCAGGAGCTTGAAGCTGACCTCCAGCAGGACCCCGAGGCCGCCCAGGCTGCCGGCCATCAGGCGCGAGACGTCGAAGCCGGCGACGTTCTTCATGACTTCGCCGCCGAAGCGCAGGATCTCGCCGGAGCCGTTGATCACGCGGGTGCCCAGTACGGCGTCGCGCAGGCTGGCGGTCCACGGCCGGCGCGGACCCGACAGTCCGGTGGCCACCATGCCCCCCACGGTGGCGCCCGGCCCGGGATCCCCCGGCTCGAACGGCAGCATCATGCCCACCGCCGCCAGCTCGGCCTGCAGTTCGGCCAGCGGGGTGCCGGCCCGCACACTGACCACCAGCTCGCTGGGGGCGAGATGGGTGATGCCGCGGTGTGCGGTCACATCGAGGGACTCGACGTCACCCGGCAGGGGGTCGGGGCGGGCGATCGTCGACCGGGTTCCGCCCCCGGCGATCCACAGCCGGCGGCCGCCATCGGCGGCCTCGCGTACCGCGCGGGCGAGTTCCTGGCTGTAGTCGGCGGTCTCGGACATCGGTCTCCCGCGGGTTTCGGGTGGCAGCGCGCGGGTGCGGTCGGCATCCGGCCGGTCCGGGCTGGACCCGCGCGGTTCAGGCCGGGAGCGTCGGCGCCGCCGTTGCCGGGCCGGGCCCCACAGGCGGATCGCGCCGCCGCTGGTTCCATACCACCACCAGCCCCAGGGCCAGCGCCGGCAGATAGAACCAGTACGGGCTCGGCCGGTCGGTGGGCACCAGCACCGCGGTGATCTCCCAGCCACCTTCCAAGCCTACGCGGGCGGCGGGACTGCCGAAAGCAACCGTGCGGATGCGCGTTCTTTCCTCCGGATCCACGTCCAGTCCGGCCTCGGACAGGCGCTCCAGCGGGTCGTCACGCCGCCCGCCCAGCGGGAACATCACCGTGCGGGTGACCTCGCGTCCCTCCAGATCCAGGCCGGTGGCCCGCAGGCGCAGGCTGGCCCCGTCCGGAGCCGCGTCCACCACCTCGGTCAGGGTCGCCGGGTCCTCGCTGACATGGGCCGGCGCGATGCGGTCCATCAGCACGGTGGGTGCGAGCAGGGTGAAGGCCACCACCAGCAGCAGCGCGGACTCCCAGTAGCGGCTGCGGGTCAGGAACCAGCCCTGGGTGGCCGCGGTGAACGCCAGGATCCCCGCCAGCGAGCCGAAGAACACCAGCGCCAGCTGGAACACGTTGTCCACCCCGATCAGCAGCAGCTGGCTGTTGAAGATGAAGAAGAACGGCAGGGCCACGGTACGCAGGCTGTAGGCGAAGGCCTGGAGGCCGGTGCGCACCGGGTCGGCCTTCGCGACGGCCGCGCCGGCGAACGAGGCGAGACCGACCGGCGGGGTGACATCGGCCATGATGCCGAAGTAAAAGACGAACAGATGGGCGGCGATCAGCGGGATCAGGACGTCGTTCTGGGCCCCCAGCTCGACCACGATCGGGGCCATCAGCGTGGCCACCACGATGTAGTTGGCCGTGGTCGGCAGGCCCAGGCCCAGGATCAGGCTGATCACGGCCGTCAGCAGCAGGACCAGAAGCAGGTTGCCGCCTGACAGAGTGTCGACCACGTCGGTCAGCACCAGCCCGAGCCCGGTCATCGCCACCGTGCCGACGATGATTCCGGCCGCCGCCGTGGCCACCCCGATCCCGATCATGTTGCGCGCGCCGGTGGCGAAGCCGTGGAACAGCTCCCAGACCCCGACCCATGCGGCCTGCAGCAGGCCGCCCGTGCCGCGCATCAGCGCCACCAGCGGCCGCTGGGTCAGTACGATGAAGATCATGAAGGCCACCGCCCAGAACGCGGCCAGCCCCGGCGACAGGCGCTCCACCACCAGAGCCCAGACCAGCACCACCAGCGGCAGGATGAAATGCATGCCCGCCAGCACTGTGGGGCCGATGCGTGGCAGCGGGCGGTCGGTGTCCAGCGGCTCGGGGTCCGGCTCGCGCGCGGCGATCCACAGCAGCACCAGATAGGCCGCGAACAACAGACCGGCGATGATCCAGGCGGCGCGCTCGCCCGCCACGTCCTTGATCCAGCCGAGCCCCCAGTACACCGCGGCGGCGAGGATGATCAGGCTGCTCAGGGTCAGGCCGAAGGCGATCAGGCGTCCGCGCAGGGTGCCGCCAACCGCGCGCTGCAGGCCTTCCATGCCGCCCTTGCAGGCCTCCAGATGCACGATGTAGAGCAGCGCGATGTAGGCGATCAGGGCCGGGAGGATGGCGTGCTTGAGGACCTCCACGTAGGTGATGCCCACGTACTCCACCATCAGGAACGCGGCTGCGCCCATCACCGGCGGCATCAGCTGGCCGTTGACCGAGCTGGCGACTTCGATGGCCCCCGCCTTGTGCGCGGGGAAGCCGACGCGTTTCATCAGCGGTATGGTGAAGGTGCCGGTGGTCACGGTATTGGCGATCGAGGAACCGGAGACCAGTCCGGTCATGCCCGAGGCGATCACCGCGGCCTTGGCCGGGCCACCGCGCATATGCCCCAGCAGGGCGAAGGCCACGCGGATGAAGTAGTCGCCGGCCCCGGCGCGTTCCAGCAGCGCGCCGAACAGCACGAACAGGAACACGAAGCTGGTGGAGACCCCCAGGGCGATCCCGAACACGCCCTCGTTGGACAGCCACTGCTGAGCCATCGCGCGCGGGTAGCTGGCGCCGCGGTGGGCGATCAGGTCGGGCATCAGCGGCCCGGCGAAGGTGTAGAACAGGAAGATCGCCGCGATGATGGTCAGCGCCGGCCCCAGCACCCGCCGGGCGGCCTCCAGCAGCAGGATCAGGCCGATCCCCGCGACGATCAGATCGACTTCGGTGGGTGCGCCGGCGCGGTCCGCGAGAGTCTCGTGGAACAGGTACAGATACAGCGCGCTGAATGCGGCGACCGCGGCATAGAGCCAGTCGAACGCCGGGACCCGGTCCAGCGGATCGCGCCCGCGCAGCAGCGGCCAGGCCACCAGCAGCAGGGCCGCGCCCAGCGCGGCGTAGACCTCGCCCAGACGTTCCAGGCCGATGAACTGCCAGGCCCCCAGACCCAGCAGGGCGAGCCCGCCGAGGGCGTAGGCCACACCGAAGCTGCGGGGCAGCACCGCGCGCCCGCCGCCCGGGCGCAGCGCCGGGAACAGCAGGAAGGCGAGGAACACCGCGAAGGCGAGATGCACCGCGCGGGCATCGGTGTCCGACACCGTGAACCAGTCCAGCGCATCCGGCAGCGGCGAGGCGATCCACAGCTGGAACAGCGACCACGCGACCGCGACCACGAAGATCAGGCTGCGCGTCGCGGTGCCGGGATGGCGGGCGCCGGTCTCGATCTCCTGCGGGGCGGCGGATTGCGGGGGTGTGCGTTCGGGCTCAGTCATGGATCCATCCTGCCTCGCGGAAATAGCGCCGCGCCCCCGGATGCAGCGGCGCGGACAGGCCTTCGTCGACCATCGCCTCGCGCTCCAGTCCCGCGAACGCCGGGTGCAGGCCGCGGAAGGTATCGAAGTTCTCGAACACCGCGCGGGTCAGGGCGTAGGCGGCCTCGCTGCTGGTGCGCTCCGAGGTGACCAGGGTCGCGCCGACCCCGTAGGTGCGGATGGTTTCGTCCTGCCCGGGATAGGTCCCGGCGGGGATCTCGGCGGCCATGTAGTACGGGGTCTCGTCCACCAGGCGGTCGATGGCCTCGCCCTGAAGCGAGACCAGGCGCGCGTCGCAGGTGGCGATGGGTTCCTGGATCGCAGCCGACGGGTGCCCGACGGAAAACACGAAGGCATCCACCCGGTTGTCGCACAGGGCCTGGGCCTGTTCGCGCGAAGGCAGTTCGGCGACCCGGGCGAAGGTGTCATGGTCCCAGCCGAGTTCGTCCAGCAGTTCTTCCATCATCGCGCGCTGACCCGAACCGGGGTTGCCGATGTTCACCCGCTGGCCGCGCAGGTCATCCAGCCCCTCGATGCCGGAGTCCGGGTGCACCACCAGGGTCAGCGGTTCCGGGTGCAGGCTGAACATCGCCCGCAGGTGATGCGCCGGGCCAAAGGCCTCGAAGCGTCCGCTGCCGTGGTAGGCGTGGTGCTGAAGGTCCGACTGGGCCACGCCGAAGTCCATGTCGCCCGAACGGATCATGTTCAGGTTGAACACCGAGCCGCCGGTGCTTTCGGCGGTGCAGCGCATGCCGTGTTCGTCGCGCGCCGCATTGAACAGCCGGCACAGGTGCTGGCCGGCGGGGTAGTACACTCCGGTGACCCCGCCGGTGCCGATGTTCACGAAGGCCTGACCGGCCGCGGCCGGCAGGGCCAGCAGCACCCCCAGCAGGCCGAGCAGCAGGGCCGGACCGTTGCATCCGCCGTACCGGTTCATTCGCGTTTCCTCGTGACGCCTGATCGACGGGAGTCTAGGGAAACGCTGGTCAATGTGCACGCTCGCGTTGACGCCTGTCATGCTGCGGGGTCCAATGACCACCCCGCGACCGGCGTGAGGCCGGTGCGCGCCATGCGACCGGGAGTGAAGGATGTCTGAAGGAGAGCCCGCAGGGGCGGTGGCGCAGCAGCTGGTCGACGAGTGGCAGCGGCGCCTCGAACGCTGCCCCGGGCGCGTTCGTGCACGCGTGCGCGAGCTCGCGGAGCAGCACCGCGCCATGCTGGCGGAACGGTTCTATGCCGAGATGCTGGCGGACCCGGATGCCTGCGTGTTTCTCGACCACGAGGACGTCAACTCGCGGCTGGACGCCTCGCTGCAGGAATGGATCCGCGGCATCTTCTCGGTGGAGAGCGGCCGCGGCGTGGAGGAACAGGCCGCCCGTCAGGCCCACGTGGGCGATATCCACGCGCGCATCTCCATCCCCATCCATCTGGTCATGCGCGGCGCGCGCTGCGTGAAGGAGCATTTCCTGACCCTGCTCGACCGGGATTCCGCGATGGGGCACGAAATGCGCCTGCAGGCCGCGCGGCATGTCTCCGACAGCATCGACATGGCGATGGAGCTGATGAGCCACGCCTATTCGCGCTCGCATGAGCGCAACGCCCGCGCCGAGGAGGCCTACCGTCTGTTTGCGGTGTCGGAGAACCTCGCCAGTGAGAAAGACCGCCAGCGGGCCTGCCTGCTGGACTGGGAGAACGGGCTGATGTTCGATCTGGCCATGGGGGCCTCGGGCGAGCAGCTGCCGCGGCTGGCGGCCTCCGAGTTCGGCCTGTGGTTCCGGCACAAGGGAGTGGACGCCTTTGGCGGGGCCGCGGAAACCGAGCGGGTGCTGGAGGCCATCGCCCGCATCGACGAGTTCCTGCTGCCTTCGCTGGTCTGCGTCGAGGCCCGGCAGCGGCAGGATTACCTGCGTGACGTGCGCGAGCAGGTCCGCAGCATCGACTACCATCTGGGTCAGCTGTTCGAGCGCAGCAACGAACTGGAGTCCGGGCGCGACGTCCTGACCCGGACCCTGAACCGCAAGTTCCTGCCCGTGGTACTGGGACGGCACATTGCCAGCGTACAGCAGACCCATGCCCCCTTTGCGGTACTGGCCCTGGATATCGATTATTTCAAGCGGGTCAATGACGAACACGGCCACGAGACCGGTGACCGCATCCTGCAGCAGTTCGCCACGCTGCTGGTCAGCAACTCGCGGGCCGGCGATTACCTCTTTCGCCTGGGCGGCGAGGAATTCCTGATGATGCTGGTGGACGTGGTTCCGCGCGATGCCGAACGCATCGCCGAGAAACTGCGCACCGCGGTCCGTGCCGAGCCGTTCCAGGGTGCCCATGGCCAGCAGCTCGGGCTGACCGTGAGCATCGGACTGGCCAGTCACGACGGCCACCCGGACTACCAGCGCCTGGTGCGCCGGGCCGACGACGCCCTCTACGCCGCCAAGAACAGCGGCCGCGATCAGGTGGCCGTCGCGGACTGAAACCGCTTCCCGACCGGCAGCGGCCGGCC
Source organism: Thioalkalivibrio sp. ALE11 (assembly GCF_000381205.1). NCBI lineage: Bacteria > Pseudomonadati > Pseudomonadota > Gammaproteobacteria > Chromatiales > Ectothiorhodospiraceae > Thioalkalivibrio > Thioalkalivibrio sp. ALE11. The sequence goes on from NZ_KB906166.1 coordinate 224,112, forward strand.
GGCGGTCAGTACATCGCGGCCATCATCTTGCGGCGGTACTGGCTGACCAGCGGATTGTCGTTGCCGAGGGCGTTGAAGGCCGCCAGCAGCCCCTTCTTGCCGGCGTTGTCGCCCTCGTTGTCCTTGTAGTCCGGGTGCTGCTTCATCAGCTCCAGGTACAGGCCCAGGGCCTCCTCGTAGCGACCGTGCAGCATGGAATACGCGGCCAGGGTTTCCAGGGTCTCCGGCGCCGGATCGCCCTGCTGCATCTCCCGGGTCAGCGCCTGCGGGTCGGCGCCGGCGGCCCGGCGGGAGAACCGCAGATGGGCGCGCAGGGTCTTCACCGCATCATCCTCGGCGCGGTTCAGCGGCAGCTGGTTGAGCTGCGCCTCGGCGGCGTCGGGGTCACCCGCCTGGGACAGCGCGCGCGCCAGTTCGATGCGCAGATCCGGGTCTTCGGGGAAGGCCTCCAGCGCGGATTCCAGGGTGGCGCGGGCGGCCGTGGTGTCGCCGACGCGGATCTGTGCGCGGGCCAGCTCGGAGCGCAGGTCCTTGTTGCCCGGGTCCACGGCCACGCCCTGTTCCAGCGCGTGTACGGCGCCTGCCGCGTCCCCGGCCTGCAGGGCGGCCAGGGCCTGCTGGCGGTGGGCGTCGGAGGGACGCTCGACGTGGCGATCGATCATCTCGCGGATGGCGGATTCGGGCTGCACGCCCATCTGCTGGTCCACCACCTCGCCGTGACGGAAGCACATGATGGTGGGCAGGCTGCGAACGCCGTACTGCCCGGCCAGCTCCTGGTTCTCGTCGCTGTTGACCTTGGCCAGGCGGAACGCGCCGCCGTAATCCTCGGCGATCTTCTGCAGCAGCGGCATCAGCTGTTTGCAGGGTCCGCACCAGGCGGCCCAGAAGTCGACCAGCACCGGACGCCGGTGCGATTCGTCCAGCACCGCCTGCTGGAAGCTGTCGCGGGTGACGTCGAGAATGGCATCGCCGGTGGCGTTTTCGGCTTCGGTCATCGGAAACCTCCTGAAAGATCGGAATACGGGATATGCGGTGCATTGTTGGGATCGTCCCGGTGATTGCAAGCAGCCGCGTGCCCGCGAGCTCTGGTACGCTGCGCACTGTGCGGCGCGCGGGGCCGCGGGTTCCGTCCGGGGAGTGCTGTTCAGCAGGACGGGGCCGGCAAAGGGCATGATCAACAAAGGGGTTCCTGAGTGAGCTATTCCGCATCCGACATCGAAGTCCTCGAGGGGCTGGACCCGGTGCGCAAGCGCCCGGGGATGTATACCGACACCGCGCGGCCCAATCATCTCGCCCAGGAGGTCATCGACAATTCGGTGGACGAGGCGGTCAGCGGCTACGCCAGCCGTATCGACGTGGTCCTGCACAAGGACGACTCGGTGTCCGTCACCGATGACGGGCGCGGCATGCCGGTGGACCTGCACCCGCGCGAGAACCGCCCGGGGGTCGAGGTGATCCTGTCCACGCTGCATGCCGGCGGGAAGTTTTCCGACAAGAGCTATCAGTTCTCAGGCGGGCTGCACGGGGTCGGGGTATCGGTGGTCAACGCGCTGTCCGAGCGCCTGGACGTGGACATCCGGCGCGACGGCCGGCGCTGGCAGATGGCCTTCGCCGGCGGTCACAAGCTGCAGGAGCTGGAGGCCGTCGGCGAGGTCGGCAAGCGCAACACCGGCACCACGCTGCATTTCTGGCCGGATGCGCAGTACTTCGACTCGGCGAAATTCTCGGTGCCGCGGCTCAAGCACATCCTGCGCGCCAAGGCGGTGCTGTGCCCGGGCCTGACCGTGACGTTTCGCGACGAGACCACCGGCGAGGCCTGCGAGTGGTGCTATCAGGCCGGTCTGCGCGACTACCTGGTGGAGGCCCTGGAGGGGCTGGAACGCCTGCCGGAAGAACCGTTCATGGGGTCGGTCTCCGGCCACAGCGAGGCGGTGGACTGGGCGGTGACCTGGCTGCCGGAAGGCGGCGAGGTCGTGTCCGAGAGCTACGTGAACCTGATCCCCACGACCCAGGGCGGCACCCACGTGAACGGCCTGCGCACCGGGCTGACCGATGCGGTGCGCGAGTTCTGCGAATTCCGCAATCTGATCCCGCGCGGGATCAAGCTGGCGCCGGAGGACGTGTGGGAACGGGTCTCCAGCGTGCTGTCGTTCAAGATGCAGGATCCGCAGTTCGCCGGGCAGACCAAGGAACGGCTGTCCTCGCGCCAGGCCGCGCCGTTCATCTCCGGGGTCATCAAGGACGCCTTCAGTCTGTGGCTCAACCAGCACCCGCAGCAGGGCGAGCGCATCGCCGAGCTGGCGATCCAGAATGCGCAGAAGCGCAGCCGCGCGGGGCGCAAGGTGGTGCGCAAGAAGGTGACCCAGGGCCCGACCCTGCCGGGCAAGCTGGCCGACTGCGCCAGCCAGGAGCTGGCGCGCACCGAACTGTTCCTGGTCGAGGGCGACTCCGCCGGTGGCTCCGCCAAGCAGGCGCGCGACCGCGATTTTCAGGCGATCATGCCGCTGCGCGGCAAGATCCTGAACGCCTGGGAAGTGGAGCCCGACCAGGTGCTGGCCTCGCAGGAGATCCACGACATCGCCGTGGCGCTGGGCGTGGATCCGGGGACGCAGAGCCTGGAGGGGCTGCGCTACGGCAAGATCTGCATCCTCGCGGACGCCGATTCGGACGGCGCCCACATCGCCACGCTGTTGTGCGCGCTGTTCCTGAAGCATTTCTGCCCGCTGGTGGAGCAGGGCCACGTGTTCATGGCCATGCCGCCGCTGTACCGAATCGATGTCGGCAAGCAGACCTTCTATGCCCTGGACGAGGACGAAAAGGCCGGAGTGCTGGAGCGTATCGAGGCGGAAAAGCTGAAGGGCAAGGTCGCGGTGACCCGTTTCAAGGGGCTGGGCGAGATGAACCCGATGCAGCTGCGCGAGACCACCATGAATCCCGACACCCGCCGGCTGGTGCAACTGACCCTGGATTCGGCCGAGGAGACCGGCAGCCTGATGGACATGCTGCTGGGCAAGAAGCGCGCCGGGGAACGCCGCGCCTGGCTGGAGGGCAAGGGGCACCTGGCCGACGTGGACGTGTGAACGGAGGCCCGTATGTCGCGGCTTTCCATCGACCTGCACGAATGCTTTCGCGATGGCCGGCGCATCGATCAGGCGCTCAACGGCGCGATCGACGAGGCCTGCGAGAAACGCATCAAGACCGTGGAGATCATCCACGGCAAGGGCAGCGGGCAGCTGAAAAAGCGGGTGCTGCGTTTTTTGCAGCAGCCGGAGGTCAAGGCGCGTTACCACCGGGTGGAGAAGGATTCGAAGAATCACGGTCGGCTGTTCGTGCATTTTCGCCACTGAATCCGCGCCGCCGTGTCGGGGCATGCGGCGCCGCCGTTCGTATGCGATAGGATGCGCGCCATGCCGACCGTTCTGCGCCTGTTCGACCGCCTGCCGCTGTGGCTGTTTGCCCTGATCGTGGCGACCGTGGGCCTGTGGCCCTGGCAGCCCGAGCCGGCGATCGCCGGACTGGTGCGCGACCTGCTGGCCGGTGAACTCGCCGGTGCGGCGGGCTGGGGCGGTCTGCTGGTGCACGGACTGCCGTGGCTGCTGATGGCGCTGCGCCTGGCCCGCCAGAGCCGGACCGGCGCCTGATCGGGTACGCTGCGGACTGTTTGAACAACAACGGGCCCGCCGGGTCCGCCAACCGGCCGCAAGGCCGACACGCGACGACACAGGAGAATCGACCATGCGCTTTATCGTTGCCGTTACCGCCGGAACCGATGACCCCACCCGCGCCACGCTGGGCATGATCGCCGCCAAGGTGGCCAAGGACCAGGGCCACGACGTGACCGTATGGCTGCAGGGCGAGGCGGCGAACATCGCCAACCGCAACGTCTACGACAAGATCGTCGGCCACAACATGCCGGCGATGAAGGACATCGTCGAGGATCTGGTCGACGCCGGCGTGCCGCTGTGGGTCTGCGAGGCCTGCGGCCGCGGTCGGGACGTGACCCCGGACAACTTCCTGGCCACCGCCGAATACGCCGGCATGGGCCACTACGTGCAGGCGGTGGCCGAGTTTGATCGCTCGATGAGCTTCTGATTCGGGCGGGTTGAGCTTCCCGCCCGAACAGTCCGGCCGGCGCCTGCGCGCCGTCCCCGGCGGGGTCCGCGTCCTGCTGACCCTGCTGCTCCTGAACGGGCTGGTCCTGGCCCTGGACATCCCGCGCCACGCGGGCCCGGGGCCGGGGTGGCTGGCCTGGGAGGCCGTGGTCCTGGCCGGACTGTTCGCCGTTCTTCCTCTGGCCACCGCGCGCGTACTGGCGCGGGTGCTGGCCTCTGCCCTCCTTGCACTGATCGTACTGGCGCTGTTCGATGCGCTGGCCCGGGTCAGCCTCGCCCGTCCGCTGAATGTCTACGTGGACATCGGCCTGCTGGATGCCGTGTTCCGGCTGCTGACCGGCAACCTGCCCACTGTCGGCGTGATCCTGGCCGCCGCGGCGTTGCTGGCCGTGATCGGGCTGGCGGTGTGGTCGCTGGCGCGTCTGCTGGCGCGCCCGCTCGTGCCCCGGGGGGCGGGTTTCGTGCTGCTGGGCGCGGGCCTCGTCGGGCTCGCGAGCCACGCGACGGGCGTGGAACCGCCGCGCACGGCGGCCCCGGCGGTGGCGCTGGTAACGGAGCAGGTCGATGGCATGCGCGAGGCGCGGCGCGAGGACCGGGTGCTGGCGCACCGGCTGGAGGAGGATCCGCGGCTGGCCGAACCCCGGCCGCTGGAGGGCCTGGCCGGCGTCGACGTGGTGGTGGGTCTGATCGAGTCCTACGGGGTCTCGGCGCTGGAGATCCCGCGCTATGCCGAGGTGATCGAGCCGACGCTGGAGGATCTGCAGCAGGATCTCGCCGCGCGGGATCTGCACGTGGTGACCGGGGTGATGAAGGCCCCGATCGCCGGCGGGCAGTCGTGGCTGGCGCATGCCACCCTGCTGTCGGGCGTGGCCGTGCGGCATGCCGGGCAGTACCGCCGGCTGCAGGAGCGCGAGCGGGCGACCCTGGTGCAGGACTTCGCGGCCACCGGCCATCACACGGCCATGCTGGCCCCGGCCATCACCCTCGACTGGCCGGAGGGGCGCTGGTTCGGCTGGGACCGGATCCTGGACCGCAACGGCATGGACTACCGCGGCCCTCCGTTCTTCTGGGTCACCATGCCCGACGAATTCACCTGGTGGCGCTTCGAACAGGACGTGCGGCCGGACCCGCAGGGCGGGGAGGCGCCGGTGTTCGCGATGCTCGCGCTGGTCAGCAGTCACGCCCCGTGGACCCCGGTGCTGGACGTGCTGGACGACCCGGATGCGATGGACGACGGGCGGGTGTTCCACGAACAGGCCGGGGCCGGGCCCGCCCCCGAGGTCCTGTGGCGGGACTTCGACCGCGTCCGCGATTATTACGCCGAGGCGGTGCGCTACTCGCTGGAGGTCAGCGGCCACTGGGCGCGTGACCACGTGGACGAGGACACCCTGTTCCTGATGCCGGGCGACCACCAGCCGGCGGCCCTGGTCACCGGCCCGGACCCCTCGTGGGCGGTGCCCGTGCACGTGATCTCCGGGGACCCGGAGCTGCTGGAGCCGTTCCGGGCCCGCGGCTTTCACGACGGCTTCGAGCTGCCGCCGGCCACCGGGGACGGCGATCTCCCCGGGTTCGAGGATTTGCGCGACTGGTTGCACGAAGATTACAGCGACGCTTCCTGACCAACCGACGGCTGCGTAATCGTTTTTTTGCGCTTTCGCCTTTTCGTAACAAAAATGTTTCGCCCGAATCGATTTTGTTGCAATCTTGGGCCATTGAACACCATGGATACGGCGTATGAGCTCATTGGGTTATCGGTGGCTGATTCGGACATTCGGATTGCCGTCCGCCCCTTTGCCCGTGTCGTCGAGTCCGGGCACGCGCCTGCGTGAAACATGGCAGGAGGACGGCGCGGTCCGGCGCGAATATCCGCCGCAGTACGACCCCGGGGATGCGCTCGCGAACCAGCTCGAATTCGCCCTGAAGCACGAGGGCGTGAATCTGGCGGTTCTCGCGGACCTGTTTCGCGCCTGTGGTCCCGCACCGATCGAGGAGGCGGTGAGCGAAAAGCCCACCGGGCGTTATCGGCGGCTGATGGGGTTCTTCTACGAACGCCTGACCGGGGAGCGCCTCGCGGTCTCGCGGACAGCGGGCGGTAACTATGTGGATGCACTGAACCCTGACCATTACCTGACCGCAGCGGAGCCGGAATTCGACCGGCGCTGGCGGGTCCGGGACAACCTTCTTGGCAATGGTGATTTCTGCCCGGTCATTCGTCGGACGCAGCGACTTGAAGACGCCCTGGCCCAGCCGCTGACCGAGGAGCTGTCCGGATTGATCGGGGCATTTCCACCGGAACTGTTTGCCCGGGCCAACGACTATCTCTACCTCAAGGAAACGCGCTCGACCTACGGGATCGAACATGAGCCGGAACCGGTCTCCGGGCGTCTCGAGCGCTTCGTGGCATTGCTGCGTGAAGCAGGGCGGGTGCCGCTCGCGGAGCTGCTGGACGAGGCCGGCCTGACACGGCGCCAGAATCTGGTGGTGGACCCGCGCTATGCGGAAAGCGGTTTTCGCTCTGTCCAGAATTACGTGGGCGAGCAGCGGCCGGATTTCACGCAGCGTGTGCACTACGTATGCCCTCCGCCCGGATGGCTGGTCTCGATGATGGAAGGCCTGGCGACGGTGGCTACGCGGAGTCGCGGACTTTCGCCGCTGGTTCGCGCCGCGGCCGTGGGGTTCGGCTTTGTCTTCATTCACCCGTTCGAAGACGGTAACGGGCGGCTCCATCGTTTCCTGATCCACGATCTGCTGCATCGCGACGGATTCGTGGAAGGCAATCTCATGCTTCCGGTATCGGCCACCATGCTGCGTCGGATTACCGAATACGACGCGGTGCTGGAGCGTTACTCGCGGCCGCTGATGGAGGAGCGGGTCGACTACCATCTGGACCCCGAAGGGCGGCTGGAGCTGCTGAATCCGGAAGAGGTGGCCAGTTACTATCGCTACCCCGATCTGACGGCGCAGACCGAATACCTCGCGGAAACGGTGGCCCGCACCGTCCGGGAAGATCTGGTGGAAGAACTGCGTTTCCTTCGCGGTCATGACGCTGCACGCCGCGCGGTGCGCGAGATCGTGGATCTGCCGGATCGGCGTCTGGATCTGCTGCTGCGTCTTCTCCACCAGAACGAGGGGCGGCTGTCACGGAACAAGCGCGGACAGTTCGGCGAGATCGAGGATCATGAACTCGAACGGATCGAGCAGGCCTGGCAGCAGGCATTCAGGCTCATTGACGGCTGACGGGAGGTACGGGCATGCGCATCGTGGTCGCCCTGGGGGGCAACGCACTGCTGCAGCGGGGGGAGACGCCCTCGGCCGCGAATCAGCGGCACAACGCGCGGCGCGCGGCCGCGACCATCGCCGGCCTGGCGGCGGAGCACGAGGTGATCGTGACCCACGGCAACGGCCCGCAGGTGGGGTTGCTGGCGAACCAGGCGGAATGCGACCGCATCGCCTGGCCGCTGGACGTGGTGGGTGCGGAGAGCCACGGGATGATCGGCTATATCCTCGCACAGGAGCTGCACAACGCACTGGGACATGATCGCGTGGCAAGCCTGCTGACGCAGACCGAGGTCGACCCGCAGGACCCGGCCTTCGACGAGCCGAGCAAGTTCATCGGACCGACCTACGCCGAGGAGGCCGCGCGGCGCCTGGCACAGGAGCGTGGCTGGCGCATTGCTCGCGACGGCAGGGCCTGGCGGCGGGTGGTGGGCTCGCCCGAGCCGCGCGCATTGCTGGGGGTGCCGGCGATCCGGACCCTGGCGGCTGCCGGGACCCTGGTGGTGTGTGCCGGCGGCGGCGGGGTTCCGGTGGCGCGCGATGCCGACGGCCGGCTCTCGGGCGTGGAGGCGGTGGTGGACAAGGATCTTGCTGCGGCCCTGCTGACCGCCGAGGTGGAGGCCGATGCCCTGCTGATGCTCACCGATGTCGATGCGGTCTATGCCGACTGGGGCACGGACCGGGCCCGGCGGCTGGACCGCCTGACGGCCAGCGACATTGATCCGGCCGAATGGCCGCCGGGGTCCATGGGGCCCAAGCTGGATGCGGCGCGGCGGGTGGCCGCGGGTGGCCGCATCGCGGGTATCGGGGCGCTGGAGTCGGCCGCGGCCCTCCTCGCCGGGACCGCCGGGACCCGGGTGACCCCGTAACGGACGTGCCCCCGGTTGCGACCCGAGTTCTTGGCGTCGCGCCCGTGCGCCGGCACGCTGATGGCGAAGCCTTCGGAGGAGATGAGAAAGACATGAACATGCGGAAGATAAGTCCGGCCCTGCTGCTGGCCGCCGGCCTGTGGCTGGCCGGTTGCGACGGCGAACCGCAGGCGGAGGACGGTCCGCCTCAGGCCCTCGGCGAGCGCCAGATGGAGCCGCAGCCGACGGATAACGAGGGCGTGCGGCGCCCGCAGCAGCGGGGCATGCCGGCCGCCGACGTCAAGCGCACCGACGACGACTGACGCGACGGAGTCTCACCACATCAGGTCGTCGGGCACCACGTAATCCGCATACGGGTCGTCGGCGGCCGGTTCGCTGTCCGCGGCCTCCTCGGCGGGGATGACCAGCGGCCACTGCGGGTCGCGTTCGCGGATGCGATCCGCGGTCTCGCGGGGCACCAGGCGAAAACCGGCCTCCGGTCGGTGGTCGAGGCCGGCGATCGCGGCGCGTCCGTCGGCCAGCTGGCGCCGCAGGGCCGGCGTGACCGGCAGGCTGCGGATCCGCCCGCCCTGCTGGAAGTGATAGTCCTCGGCGTCCTCGCCGGCGGGCACCGGATACAGGTTGGAACTGACCAGCTCGCGCAGCTGGGCCGTCAGGGCCTTGCGCGCGGCGCGCGCCTGGCGTTCCTCGTTCTTGCGCCGCGAACGTTCGGCCTGTTCCGCCTGACGCTGCTCGGCGGCCGTGGGCTCGGCCGCGGGTGGCGCCGCCTTCTTCGGCTTTTTGGCCTTTTTCTTGCCCTTGTGCTGTTCGCTGCGGGCCTTCTTGACCTGCTTTTCGTCGACCAGTCCCGCCTTGAGGAGCTGGTCGCGCATTGCGTCGGACATGTTCGGTTGCCGTCTGGCTGAGTGGAACCCGTCAGGATAGCCGGAACCGCGGGCCGCGTGCAGGGGGCGGCCCGGGCGTGGGGTGTTTTACCGGCGCGGCCGGTCAGTCCGGATCCGGGATCGCCGCGAGTTCGGCCGCCCCGCGGGTGCGTTCGTCCGGCGGGAGTCCGGGTTCGAGGCGGGCGAGGCGCTCTCCGATGGTGTCCGCGCGCGGGCGCCGGTTCGGGGCTGCGGCGGCGGCCGGAGGCGGGCATTCCTGCAGCAGGTGCAGCGCCCCCAGGTGCTCCGCGCGCAATTCCAGTTCCAGCAGGGCGCGGTACAGGGCATGTCGTTCGGGGGTGTGCAGGCGTCGGCGCAGGGACCGGATCCGGAGGGTGGCGCGGGTACTCCAGTCGCGTGCCCGGGCGTGCAGCCGATCGAGATCGTCGGTGGTCAGCGCCCCGGGATGCCAGGCGGCGAACAGCACCCGAATTACGTCAGCGCCGTGGTCGTCCTGCCAGGTCATCAGCCGATCGCGCAGTTCCGGATGGCTCCAGGCGGATTCGGCGAACGACCAGAAATCCCCGGTGGCCCGGGTGTCAGGCACTGCTGGCGGCGGACGTGCTGACGCCGGCCGTGGTCCGCAGGGCATCCAGGTCGGGGATGTGCAGATCGCGGGTGTGCAGCTCGATCAGGCCCTGGCGCCGCATCTGCGTGAACAGCCGGCTGATGGTTTCCTGCGTCAGGCCCAGGTGGTTGGCGATCTCCGCGCGCGACATCGGCAGGATGAAGCGGTTGGCCGCCAGCCCGCGTGCCTGGTGGCGCTGCGACAGCGACAGCAGGAACGTTGCCAGACGCTGCTCCGCGCTGCGCTGGCCGAGCAGGGCGTGCAGGTTCTCCTCGCTCGCCAGGCCGCGGCTCATCACCCCCATCAGGTGCTGCCGGAACGTGGGCAGGCGGCCGGACAGGTCATCCACCAGCGACCACGGGACCGCACAGACGCTGGTGGACTCCAGCGCGATGGCGGTGACCGGATGGGACCCCTGGTGAATGGCATCCAGTCCCAGCAGTTCGCCGGCCAGCGCGAAGCCGGTGATCTGCTCGGTCCCGTCGTCACCCATCAGCACCGTTTTCATCGCGCCGGTGCGCACCGCATACAGGTATTCGAACGGCGACCCCATGGCGAACAGCGTGCTGCCCTTCTCGATCGGACGGCGCTGCTGCACGATCTCGTCGAGCTGCCACAGCTCGGTATCCGGCAGACCCATGGGCAGGCAGAGCTGACGCAGGGTGCACTGATCGCAGGCTTGAGTCGGGCGCAAGGTCATGTCCGGAGGGTAGCCCGTTTGCGGCAATGTGGAAAGACGCCGCGGATTTTTACGCCGGCGCTCGCGGTGGCGGTGTTTCCCCAGGGAAACACTGATCAACGTACACGTTCGCGTTGGCACCCCGGGTTTTCCGAGACAAGGCGCGGTGCGCAGCCGGTAGTGGTTCTACCGGCAAGGGCCGCAACGCAGGATCGGGGAACCCGGGGTGCCAACCCCGAAGGGGCTCGGCCGCCCGTTGTTGATCAAAAACGGGCGCGCGTACGGCGTTGCGGCTCCCTTGTGCAGAATGCTGCACGGCGGTTGCCGCGCCTTGTTCGCACGCAAAAGCGACTCGAGCGCGAGCGTGTACATTGATCAGTGTTTCCCTGGGCTTGATGCGTTGGTACAACGGATGGTGTGCGGACCGGCTCCACTGGACGGGCCCGGGGGTGAGAGTTAGACTCGGTATAAAAAATAGCCGGACACGGAATCGTGCCGGATTTCAGGGAATCGGGGGCACTCAGTAATGATTGAACGGATGCTGGAACAGTATGTTCGCTACGGGACGCTGACCCTGCGTCACCCGGATGGCACCGAGCAGCGTTTTGGCAGCGGCGAGCCGGAAGTGGTCATGCAGCTGCATGATGCCGGCGCCCTGAAGCGCATTGCGCGGGATCCCGCTTTCGAGCTGGGCGAGAGCTACATGGACGGGCTGTGGTCGCCCGGTCCGGAAGGGTTGCGGGCCTTTCTTGATATGACCATGCGCAACTTTGCGCCGATGTTCCAGAAGCGGGTCGGTTTCCTGACGCGTTCGCTGCGCGCCCTCGTGGAGCAGGGCAACCGGGTGGCGCGCAGCTACAAGAACATCTCTCACCACTACGACGTGGATGAATGGCTGTTCCGGCGGTTCCTGGACGAGGGGATGTTCTACAGCTGCGCCTATTTCGCCGAGCCGGGGATGAGCCTGGAGGAGGCGCAGCAGGCCAAGTGCGAGGTCCTGCGCCAGAAACTGTGCCTGGAGCCGGGCATGCGCGTGCTGGACATCGGCTGCGGCTGGGGCGGGCTGGCGATGTATCTGGCCGAGCACGCGGATGTCCAGGTCGACGGCATTACCCTGTCGCGCGAGCAGCTGCGGGTAGCGCAGGACGAAGCGAAGCGCCGGGGTCTGGAGGACAAGGTGCGCTTCCTGTACCAGGACTATCGCGAGCACGACGATCAGTACGACCGGATCGTCAGTGTCGGCATGTTCGAACACGTGGGGCAGCCGAACTACGGCACCTTTTTCCAGCGGGTCAACGACCTGCTCAAGCCCGACGGGATCGCGGTGCTGCACACCATCGGTCGTCAGGAGCCACCGGGCACGGCCAACCCCTGGCTGAAGAAATACATCTTCCCCGGCGGTTACACCCCCGCCCTGTCCGAGGTGATGGAAGCGCTGGAGCCCACGCCGCTGTACACCACCGACATCGAATTCTGGCGGCTGCACTATGCCGAAACCCTGGCCGAATGGTACCGGCGCTTTCAGGCAGTCCGTGAAGAGGCGGCGGCCAGTTTCGACGAGCGCTTCTGCCGCATGTGGGAGTTCTATCTGGCCAGCTGCGAGGGCACTTTCCGCTGGTGGAAGCAGGTGGTGTTCCATATCCAGATGGCGCGTCGGCAGGATGCCGTTCCGCTCACCCGTGACTATCTCTGCGGGCGCGAAGACCCCGGGGTGCGTTCGGTGCCGCCGGCGAACGAGCTGATTTCTTCCGCGCGGTGAACCCCGGCCTCCGGCACGGGTCCAGTGTGGGTCCCCGCCGTTCTGACGGCGACGTGCGGGGCGTTCGAGCTTTACACTGACCGGGGATTCCGGTGTTCGGGGAGTAGGGGTGTTCCGCCTTTTTCGTCAACGCAAGTCCGAGGCATCGGGGGCCCCCGAAACGCAGGAGTCGAATCAGGACCAGGTCCTGATCGAGGCTGCGGGACGCAGCCGCATCACCGAAGTGGCGACCAGTGCCCGCAAAGTCCCGTGGTCGCTGAACCTGCTGCAGCTTTTGTGGGCGGCCGGTCCCGTGACCTTCCTCGCGATGCAGGGCGGCTATTTCCTCGGGTTCGGCCATGCGGCTCCCACCCAGAACTTCGTCTTCTTCGCGGTCTACACCCTGCTGTTCGGGGTGATCGGCCTGATCGCGCGCTTTGTCGCCGATGCGACCCGCGGGCGGCGTCAGGAGCGCTCGCAGGTCCAGCTGCGCAATACCATCGATCTGCTGCCGGATCTGCTGTTCGCGACCCGTGACCTGGCCATGGGCGAGATGACGCCGGACATGCGGCGGCGCCAGTCGGCGGCGGTGCTGTTGCACGAGGTGGAGGTCTCCCCGGAGGCGGTGGCGGTCGCGGTGCGCGAAATGACCGGCGACCCGACGCTGGCCTCCACCGCCGAGCAGATCGAGATCTATCGGCGTCTGGGGCTGCATGCGCGGGTCGCGGACCTGGTGGAGGCCACCGCCGACGCGCGCATGGCCGCGCTCGAGCGGCTGCACGCCGAGGATTCGGATCTCGCCGAGCTGCTGCGTGACCGCCTGCGCGGGGTCGCGCCGACGCGCGAGGACGGCGTGCGCCGCATCGACCAGTTTCTCGAACGCCTGTTCTCCGCGGCGGATGCGGATGACCTTACGCGCTGCACCCTGGATGATGTCCAGGCGATCTTCGTGCTCGCCTTCGAGCTGGTCAACGGGCGCCAGATCAAGCGCCTGAGTTTCGAATGGTCGGGGCCCTGGCAGCTGGGCCGGGCGCTGGACCGGCTGGAATACCAGAGCAACCGCTTCCGCGTGGCCCAGGCCGGGGTGATCAGCCGTCTCCGCTCGCTGGGGATGCTGCTGGCGCAGAGCGAGACCAGTGGCATCACCCAGCAGCATCTGCGCGAACCCCTGCCGGTCATGGGACAGCAGGTGCTGGCCGGCCTGCGGACCATGCTGGAGGCGGAGCCGGACGTGAAGAGCCCCGACGGCCGTATCCTCGGTGCCGCGATGTCGCAGGTGGAAGAGCTGCGTGAAGCCCGGGACCGCCTGATGCAGGCGCAGAGCCGTTACGCCAATGCGGTGGAACGCTGGGAAAACCTGCGCCGGCGCGAACGTGACCGCAAGGGTGCTCAGCGCTGGCAGAAGCGTTCGGCCCGGCGGATCCGGGTGTCGGAGGAGCTGATCGAACTGGACGATGATCAGAAGATCCGGCTGGCCGACGGTCTGTGCGAATATCTCGAGGAGCTGCAGATCCGGCGCGAGGGCGATTTCATCTTCTTCGGCAAGAAGCCGCTGGACGGCGATACCGCCAAGCGCATCGGCATCCAGCTGGCGCTGCTGCTCGACCCGCTGGTGGAGCTGAGCAACCCCGGTATCCAGCGGGCGATCTATGCGAGTCCCGCAGCCTATCTCGGCGGGCTGTACGTGGGCATGAGCGCCGACGCCAAGGCCGGGCTGGGCTCCGCCATGGTGCGCATGGTCCGTCAGGACCTCGGGCGCGCGGCGGAGCGGCTCGCGCTGCGCCTGACCCGGGTCTACCACCTGCCGCTGACCGACGGCATGCGCGGCTTTCTCGAGACCCATTACCGGGCCAACCCCGAGCGCCTGGCGATGCTGGCGCAGAACACCGGGGACGAGTCCCACCCGGTGGCCCTGCGTGCCGAGCGCTCGCCGGAATTCGACGCGATGGTCCAGGACAAGGAATGGGGCCGCCTGCTGCGTCGTGGCGCCCGCTATCGCCAGGCCGAGGAGGCGCGGCAGACCTGAACGCCGCGCGGTCGGCCGGAGAGCACGGGTGGAAAATCAGGGGGGCCTCATGTACCCTGCGCCCCGTTCCTCGGTGCCCTGGCGGTTTCGCCGCCGGGTTAAACGGGAAGTCCGGTGAGCGCTCACGCGCGAGTCCGGCGCTGCCCCCGCAACGGTGATCGAGCGCGGATCCATTCCGGAGTCCTTCGGCAGTGGATCCTCGAGGCTGGCGGCCGAATGCCACTGTGTCATGGACACGGGAAGGCGCCGCCCGCCGGGAATCTCCCGCTCGTCAGCCCGGAGACCGGCCGGGGAATGGTCGTGCGGCACGCGGAGGGCGTGCGAGACGGATGACCGTTCCCGCCACGGGTCCCCGTACCCGTTTCCCGCCGGGAATGCGTTCCTCGTCTTCATCCCTCGCGCCGGCGCGATCCCCGTGAACCAGCGGCGTGCGGGCGGCTCGCCGGGAGATCCGAAGACATGAAACGCAGTATCCTTTCCGCAGCCATCGTTGCAGCCTTGTCCCCGGCCGTGGCCGACGAGGCGCCGGGCACCGACTCCGACTCCGCGACCCTGGAACCCGTTCAGGTCACTGCGACCCGTCTCAGCCAGACCGTCGACGAGGCCCTCGCCTCGGTGACCGTCATCGACCGTGAAGAGATCGAACGCCTGCAGCCGCGCCAGTTCACCGATCTGGTGGAGGGACGCGCCGGGGTCTCGGTGGCGGGTAATGGCCCGTTCGGCAAGACGTCCAGTGTCTTCCTTCGGGGAACGAACTCCGATCACCACCTGATGCTGATCGACGGCGTGCGCATGGGCTCGGCCACCAGCGGCGGCGCCAGCTGGCAGTTCCTGCCGCCCGAAGAGATCGATCGCGTGGAGATCGTGCGCGGGCCGCGCACCTCCATCTACGGCTCCGATGCCATCGGCGGGGTGACCCAGGTCTTCAGCCGCGCGGGCCGCGAAGGGCCGCCGCGGGTCAATGCCTTCCTCGGCGCCGGCAGCTTCAGCACCTGGGAGGCCGGGCTCGGCGTGGCCGGCGGCACCGGGCGCACCGATTACAGCCTGTCCGTCAGTATGTTCGATACCGAGGGCATCGACGTGCAGGACGACGTGGGTGACGACGATCCGGATGGCTATGACAACACCTCGCTGGCCGGCAAGGTTGCCCACCGCCTCGACAACGGGATCGAACTTTTCGGCAATGTCCTCTATTCCGAAGGCAATACCGAGTTCGATGGTTTCCAGGATGAAACCGATTTCGTCCATGCGGCGATGCAGGCCGGTCTCCGGTTGCCCGTTCTTGATCGCTGGGATACCGAGCTTGCAGTGGCCCATAGTCGGGACGAAAACGACAATTTCGCGGGCGGATTTTTCTCTTCGAGATTCGATACAAAGCGGGATCAGCTGACCTGGCGCAACGATGTCCGCCTGGGGGAGCGCACCGACCTGATCGCCGGGGTAGACGCCTACGAGGACCGTGTCGACAGTACCGCCGACTACGACGAAGACTCACGTTATAACGTGGGTGTCTATTCGGTCGTGCGCACCGAACTCGGTAACCACGATCTGGAAGGCTCGCTGCGCTACGACGACAACGAGGAGTTCGGTGACAAGACCACCGGCCAGGTCGCCTGGGGCATGCAGGCCAGCGACGCCCTGCGCCTGCGCGCCAGCTACGGCACCGCGTTCAAGGCACCCACCTTCAATGAGCTCTACTTCCCCGGATTCGGCAACCCCGATCTTGAGCCCGAGGAATCCCGTACCGCGGAGCTGGGTGCCCGGTATTCGGCCAGCCTCGCCTACGTGGATGTGGCGGTGTTCGAAACACGCGTGGATGAATTGATCGACAACCGGCTGGTCGGCGGCCAGTTCCTGCCGGTGAATGTGGACGAAGCGCGGATCCGGGGTCTCGAACTGGAAGGCGGGCATGACCTTGGGCCGTGGAATGCCCGGGTCTCGCTGACCCTGCTGGATACGGAAAATCGTGACACCGGCAACGAA
This sequence comes from Thioalkalivibrio sp. ALE11, assembly GCF_000381205.1. NCBI lineage: Bacteria > Pseudomonadati > Pseudomonadota > Gammaproteobacteria > Chromatiales > Ectothiorhodospiraceae > Thioalkalivibrio > Thioalkalivibrio sp. ALE11. The sequence continues at coordinate 240,286 of NZ_KB906166.1, forward strand.
CTGCGTCGCCGTCCGCCGGCGTCAGCCCGTTTCGACCTGGACCGCCGGATCGGTGATTTCTCCGTGGGCGGTACGCTCCTTGCCCGCAGCCGCAGCTACAACGATGCTGACAATGACGAGCGGCTCTCGGGCTACGGCACCATGAATCTGCGTGCGGCCTATCGATTTGACCCGGAATGGAGTATCGAGGCTTCGGTGTCGAATCTTTTCGATCGCGACTACGTGGTCGCGCGTGACTCGTTCAACGATGCCGATTACAACAACCCCGGCCGCGCCGCGTTCGTGAAACTGCGTTATCAGCAGCAGAGGTAAGGTCATGGGCAATCGACTGTCGAAGATCGCGACCCGCACGGGTGACGAGGGGCGTACCGGCCTGGGTGACGGCTCGCGCGTGGACAAGGACTCGCATCGCGTCGAAGCCTTTGGTGATGTGGACGAGCTGAACAGCGTCATCGGGCGGGTGCTGGTGCACGAGCTGCCCGAGGACGTACGGCGTTCGCTGTCGCTGATCCAGCATGAGCTGTTCGACCTGGGCGCGGAGCTGGCGGTGCCGGGGCATCAGGCGCTGCCGGAGGCGTCGGTGGAACGCCTGGATGTCGAGCTCGAAGGCTTCAATGACGAGCTGCCGCCGCTGGAGGAGTTCATCCTCCCGGGCGGCGGCCCGGCCACCGCGGATTGTCATATTGCCCGCACTGTCTGCCGCCGCGCCGAGCGGCGGCTGGTCGCGGTCAATCACCACGAGGCCCTGCGGCCCAGCTCGCTGGCCTACCTCAACCGCCTGTCGGATCTGCTGTTCGTACTGTGCCGGGTGCTGGCGCGCCACGAGAACGGTTCCGAAGTCCTGTGGCAGCCCGCCGCGCGGCGCGAGGCCTCCGGCGGCTGATTCTGCCCGCGGCGCCGTGACGGCGGATCCGCGAAGGCCCCGATCGACAGTAATGCCGCGACGCTGACGCGACCCGCGGCCGCTCCCCTTTTATCCACGCTCCGTCGGGACGCCTCGAGTGTCCCGGCGGCAGTGTGTGCACGAATCCGGGTGTTGAAGATGAGTACATGGAAAAAACGCTCCCCCCTGTTGCTGGCGCTGCTGCTGCCGGGAGTCCCGGCGGCGGACACGGACCCTTCGCCGCATATCCTCGGGATCGTCTCGGATCGCTCCGCCGCCGAGGTCACGGCCGGGGCGCATCGTTTCCTCGAGACCTTCCCCGAATCCGACGTGCGCCTGCGTACGCCGGAGCAGCTGGCCGACAAGGATGACTCCGAGGTCACCGCGTTGTGGGAGGACGCGGACGCCGTGCTGGTGGCGGCGGTGCTGGGCGACGAGGTCGGCCGGCTGACGCGGCTGCTGCGCGAGCGCGGTCCGGATGCCGAAGTGCCGCTGCTGGCGATCAACAGCGACCGGCAGCTGACGGCGCTGACCCGGTTGCGGGGCGAGCGCGTGCTGGCCGGCCTGGAAGCCGACGAGCGGACCGAGCTGGCGACCAATCCGGATGCCGACGAGGATCCGCGCGAACACCTGCGGGAACAGCGGCAGGCGTTTCCCGAACAGGCCGGCTGGCTCACCGGCCGGGCGTATTACCAGGGGCGTACGCCGGAGAGCATGGAGGGCCTGATGCGCTGGCTGGCCGCCGAGGCCGGCCACGACATCGACGTGCCGCAGCCGGATCCGCGCGAGACCATCCGCTTCTACCACGACGGCCGCGCGGTGGATGACGCCGCCGCAATGGATCTGGATGAACGCCCGGCGGTCGCCCTGCTGGACCTGGACACCGGCGACCGGCCGGGCGACCGTGCACTGCTGGATGCCGCCTGCGACGCGCTGGAATCGCGCGATCTGCAGTGCTTCGGCGTGCTGGCGCGCTGGGGCGGCGCCAGCCGGCAGGCGGTGGAGGACCTGGCGCAGTCGGCGGCACCCGCCGATCTCGCCGGCATCGTCTCCCTGCAGGACTTCGTGATCGGGGGCGGCGGTAATCGCGAGGCGGTTGCCGGGGCGCTGGGCGAGCTGGACGTGCCGGTGGTCAAGGGCCTGCGCCTGGCCTCGCGGAGCGAGGATGAATGGCGGGTCGCGCATGATGGCATCCCCTGGGACAGCATCCACTACCAGGTCGCCATGCCCGAACTGCAGGGCGTGAGCCAGCCCACGGTGCTGGCCGCCGCCGGCGAGCCCGAGATCGACGACCGCACCGGCGTGCGCCTGATGCTCTCCGAGCCGATCCGGGAACGGGTCGACGCGGTGGCCGAACGCATGGCCCGCTGGCAGCGCCTGCGCGAGCGCTCCAATGCCGACAAGCGCGTGGCCATCGTCTACTACAACCATCCGCCGGGGCGCCACAACATCGGCGCCGACAAGCTGGATGTCCCCGAGTCGCTGCTGGAGACCCTGGATCTGCTGCGCGACGCGGGCTACGACACCGGGGATCACCCGGAAGATGCCGAGGCCCTGCTGGACGATATCCAGGATCGCGGCGTCAACCTGCCCGAGCATGCCGACGCGGCCGCCGACATCGCCGGCCGCGTGGCCAGCCTGGATGCGGAGACTTATCGTTCCTACTTCGAGACCCTGCCGGAGACCGTACAGGCCGAACTGGTGCACGGTCCGGTGGGCTATCTGCACGAGCGGCTGCTCAAGGCCCGCGAGCTGGGCGCGACCGACGCCGCCGAGCGCGCGCTGGAGAACGGCATCGGCGATCTGCGCCACATGGTGCAGAACTACTCGCATGACGCACAGCAGCGTGCGCAGTCACTGATCGATCAGCTGGAGCGCGAGTGGGAGGCGCTGCTGGACGGCGGCGGCGACCTGGCGCAGGCGGAATCCCTGCGCGACGCCCTCACGCGCACCGGCATCCCGGGCCTGAGCGGCTGGGGCGAACCCCCGGGCGAGGCCATGACCCACGACGGGGCGATGCATTTCCCCGGGATCGAATACGGCAACGTGTTCATCGGCCCACAGCCGCCGCGGGGCTGGGAAGTCAGCGAGCGCCTGCTGCACGCCAACACCACGTTCCCGCCCACCCATCAGTACGTGGGCTTCTACCACTGGCTGCGCGACCATTTCGAGGCGGATGCGCTGGTCTACATGGGGCGCCACTCCACCCGCGAATTCCTGCCGCGGCGCCGCGCCGGGCTGGCCCCGGACGACTATCCTGAACTCCTCGGCGGCCCGTTGCCGGTGCTGTATCCCTACATCGTCGATGGCGTGGGCGAGGGCATCCAGGCCAAGCGTCGCGCCCAGGGCGTGATCATCAGCCATCTGACGCCGGCGCTGGCGACCACCGAGCTCTACGACGACCTGCTGGAACTGCGCCAGCTGGTCGAAAGCTACGAGGCGAGCACCGATCCGAATTCGCCGACTCAGGCCCGTGCCGCGGAGACGCTGCTGGCCCGTATCGAGGAGCTTGGTCTGAGCGAGACCATCGAGGAGGCGATGGATGCCCACGACCACAGCCATGATCACGATCATGCGCATGATGGTGGTGACGACCACGGGCATGACCACGATCACGGGCATGACCACGATCACGGGCATGACCACGATCACGGGCATGACCACGATCACGGGCATGACCATGACCACGGGCATGACCACGATCACGGGCATGACCATGACCACGGGCATGACCATGACCACGGGCATGACCATGACCACGGGCATGACCATGACCACGGGCATGACCATGACCACGGGCACGACCATGATCACGGGCATGACCATGATCCGGCTCACGAGGGTGGCCTGGCGGACCTCGACGAGGAGCTGATGGTCCACGACATCGGTCACTGGGTGACCGACATGCAGGAGGAGCACATGCCACTCGGGCTGCATGTGCTGGCCCGCGACTGGGATGGCGAGGCCGTGGACACCATGCTCGACTCCATGGCCGGCGACGCGGAGCCGGACGCGGCGATGCGCGAAGACCTGGAGGGCTCGCCCGCCAATGAGGGAGCGAACCTGCTGGCCGGGCTCGAGGGCCGCTTCGTGCCGCCGAGCCGCGGCAACGATCCGGTGCGCACCCCGGATGTGCTGCCCACCGGGCGCAATTTCCACGCCCTGTCCTCCGATCTGGTGCCCACTCGCATCGCCTGGAGCCTGGGCCAGGACCTGGCCGCGGATGCCCGCGAGCAGGGCGACCCCGAAGCCGAAGGCAGCGAGGCCGTCGTGCTGTGGGCCTCCGACACCGTGCGCGACGAAGGCGTGATGGTGGCCTTCGGACTCGACATGCTGGGGGTGAAGCCCGAGTGGAACAGCCGCGGGATCGTCGAGGGCCTGAAGCTGATGGATCTCGACGAGGCCGATCGTGAGCGTCGCCGGGACGCCCTGTTCACCACCTCGGGCCTGTTCCGCGACCTCTACGAGGATCAGCTGGTCTGGCTGGACCAGGCCGCGCGCCTGGCCCTGGACGGCTCGTCGAAGGCCATCCGCGCCGAATATCCCCACCTGGACGAAGCACTGGACGAGGCCCTGAAACCCCTGGGCGAGGACCTGAGGGATCCGGGCCGGGAGCCGCTGGAGCGCAACGACGTGGCGAGCCAGTGGGTGGCCGATACCCGGGCGCTGAAATCCGATGGCGTGGAGGCGGTCGAGGCCGGCCGTCAGGCCGCGCTGCGGGTGTTCGGCACCGCGCCGGGGGCCTATGGCGCCGGGGTGAACCGTCTGGCCGACCGCTCCGGGGCCTGGGAGGATCGCGCCGAGCTGGCCGACGCCTATGCCCGGCGCATGGGGCATGCCTATGGCGCCGGGACCCGCGGCGAGCCCGCCCACGAGGCCTTCGATGCGCGCCTGGAAGGCGTGGGCCGCACCTATCTGGGCCGCGCCAGCCATCTCTACGGCCTGCTCGACAACGACGACGGCTTCGACTTCCAGGGCGGTCTGTCGGCCGCGGTGGAACACGCCCGCGGAACCCCGCCGGACAATCGCATCCTGCAGCATGCCGACTCCGACAACCCGCGCGTTGAGAGCCTGCAGCGCGCGCTGATGACCGAGCTGCACGGGCAGAACCTGAACCCGCAGTGGATCGAGCCGCTGATGGACCACGGCTATGCCGGGGCGCGGACCTTCACCGCCGATTTCGTCAACAACCTGTGGGGCTGGCAGGTAACCAGTCCCCACGTGATCGGTTCCGAGGTGTGGGATCACGTACATGACGTCTATCTGCAGGACCGGCACGACCTGGGGCTCGACGAGTTCCTGGAAGATGGCCACAAGGTGCACGTAAAGACGCACATGCAGGCCACGCTGCTGGTGGCCGCGAGCCGCGAGTTCTGGGATGCCGACCCCGAGGTCCTGCAGGCGCTGTCCGAGGACTTCGCCGAACTGGTGGCCGAGCACGGCCTGCCCGGCAGCGGTCATACGCGGCCGGATCACCCCGTGCTCGACGAAGTCGCCGAACGCCTGGACGACGCGGAACTGGCCGAGGCCTTCGACGCCGTGCGCGAGGCCGCGCAGATCGAACGCGAGCCCGCCGAGACCGACCCGGCGCGCATGGCCGAGATCCAGCCGCTGGAACAGCCGGATGCCCGCGAGATGCAGGAGGCCCCGGAGCCGGCCGAGGTCGAGGCGGCGGAGGCCGAGGACGGCCGCGAATCGGGCGAGGCGCGCGCCATGCCGTGGCTCTCCTGGCTGGTCTCCGGGGCCATGTTCGTGCTGCTGCTCGGAGGCATCGTCGCCGGCCGCCGGCGTTAAGGAAGCGCTGAACAAAAATTGATGAGGTAACGCGAATGTCGTTCTCGATCACGATGGAACTGATGGACACGGTGGTGAGCTGGCTGCTGGAGCCGGTGATCATCGGCCTGCTGGTGCTGGTCGCGGTGGCCGTCTGGGAGCTGGGACAGGCCATCGGCGAGCGTACCGGCGGAGTGCGGCGCCTGGAGGCCAGCGGCAATGCCGAGCGGCTGGCGTTCCTGGCGCGGCGGCGCATTGACCGTGCCGACCTGCTGGCACGCATCGGTCCCATGCTGGGGCTGATGGGGACGCTGATCCCGCTGGGACCGGGGCTGGCGGCCATGGGCCGGGGCGAACTCGACGTACTGGCGCAGGCGGTGACCGTGGCCTTCAACACTACGGTCCTGGGGCTGCTGATCGGTATCCTCGGCTTCCTGCTCGGCCGCCTGCGCCGGCGCTGGTATGACGGCGCGATGGAACGCATGGAGGCGGCATGAGGGTCCCGCACTACCGTGCCAGCCGGTTCGACGCCCCGGACGAGGAACCCATGGGGCCGCTGGCCAACCTTGCGGACATCATGCTGGTGTTCGCGGTCGGCCTGATCGTGGCCCTGGTGGCCGCCGACGACGGGCTGGAACAGCAGGAAGCCGGTGGCGTGGAGGTCGAGGCCGGCGAGGAGGTTCCCGAACTGCCCGACGGCGCCGGCGAGGCCGGCTCCGGCTTCGAATCCATGGGCCAGGTCTACCGTGACCCGGAGACCGGCCGCATGCTGCTGATCGAGGGTGGCGACTGAGCACACCCGAGCCGGCCGCCCGATGGCCGCAAACCGAATCGAGGAACAGGACCATGAGTGAACAGGACGAACGCGCGCGCCGCCACGCCGAGCGCATGGCGCGCAAGAAGGAAGTGGTGGACCGCAAGATCGCCGAGGCGCAGGAGGAACGCGGTGTGTTCCTGGTGCTGACCGGCAACGGCAAGGGCAAGAGCTCCTCCGGTTTCGGGATGGCGGCGCGCGCGCTGGGCCACGACATGCAGGTGGGCATCGTGCAGTTCATCAAGGGCCGTTTCGCCACCGGCGAGGAGGCCTTCTTCAAGCGCCAGGACAACGTGCAGTACCACGTGATGGGCGAGGGCTACACCTGGGAGACCCAGGACCGCGAGAAGGACGGCGAGGCCGCGCGCGAGGCCTGGGCCCACGCCCGCGACATGCTGACCGATCAGGCCATCGACCTGGTGCTGCTGGACGAGCTGCACATCGCGCTGAAGTACGGCTATCTGGATGTCGACGAGGTGGTGCGGGACCTTACCGCGCGACCGAAGATGCAGCACGTGATCACCACTGGCCGCGCGGCCCCGCAGGGCCTGATCGACGCCGCCGACACGGTGACCGAACTGCAGGTCGTCAAGCACGCCTTCCAGGCCGGCATCAAGGCGCAGAAGGGGATCGAGCTGTGACACGGCGGACGCTGCGGGCAGCCATGGCGCTGCGCTACTATCAGGGGGACGACGGCCCGAACCGGAGACTCCAGCATGGGCAACCCGCAACCCGCACAGATGGATGCCGACGCCTTTCTGGCGTGGGAGGCCGAACAGCCGGAGAAGCACGAGTTCGTGGCCGGCGAGGTCTTTGCGATGGGCGGGGCCTCGGATCGGCACGTGACGATCTCGCTCAATGTGGCTTCGGCGCTGCGCGAACACCTGCGGGGCGGACCCTGCCGGACCTTTATCGCGGACATGAAGCTGCGGGTGGAAGCGGCCGATGCCTTCTTCTATCCGGACGTGATGGTCACCTGCGATCCGCAGGACCGGGGACGCGAGCAGTACAAGCAGGCCCCGCTGCTGGTGGTGGAGGTCCTGTCGCCGTCGACCGAGGCCTTCGACCGCGGGGCGAAGTTTGCCGCCTACCGCTCCCTGGCCTCGCTGCAGGAATACCTGATGATCGACCCGGCCAGTGGCGCGGTGGAGCTCTACCGGCGCGACCCGGAGGATCACTGGGTGCTGTACACGCACGATCCACGCGATTCCATGGAGGATACTGTGGAGTTGCGCAGCGTCGGCCTGACACTGGAAGGCGGGCGCATCTTCGAGGACGCACCGCCGGATACCGAGCCCCCTATGAGCGAGGCCTGACCGCGCGCGGTCTTTGGCCGGACGGGCGCCGGGCCCGACAGGTGGCCGGCCTGCAGGTGGGGGTGTCGGCATGAGTGCCCCGGTGAGCTGTCCGGCCGCGTTCGTGGCGGCGCCGGCCTCGGGGCAGGGCAAGACCACGGTCACCGCCGCGATCGCGCGTTACCACCGCAACCAGGGGCGCCGGGTGCGGGTGTTCAAGACCGGCCCGGATTTCCTCGATCCGATGATCCTGGAGCAGGCCTCCGGGCATCCGGTGGACCCGCTGCATCTGTGGATGGTGGGCGAGGCGGCCTGCCGGGCGAAGCTGCATGCCGCCGCGCAGGATGCCGACCTGATCCTGGTCGAGGGCTCCATGGGCCTGTTCGACGGCGACCCCTCCGGCGCGGACCTGGCGGTCGCCTTCGGCTTGCCGGTGCTGGCGCTGGTGGATGCCGGCGGCATGGCCCAGACCTTCGGCGCCATCGTGCACGGGCTGGCGACCTACCGCCCGGAGATGCCACTGGCCGGGGTGATCGCCAACCGCACCGGCAGCCCGGGACACGGGCGCATGCTGCGCGATGCCACGCCGGACAGCGTGCATTTCTTTGGCGCGATCCAGCGCAATGAGGCCCTGAGCGTGCCCGACCGCCACCTCGGGCTGGTGCAGGCCGGCGAGGTCGCCGACCTGGACGCCCGTCTGGAGGCCGCCGCGCAGGCGATCGCCGAGGCCGGGGTGACCGAGTTGCCGGCCCCGGTGGCGTTCGCCCCCGAAGCGGACGCCGGTGCGGAGTCCGACTCGCACTCCGGGAGCGAACGGGCCCCGCGGCTGGACGGGCTGCGCATCGGCATCGCCCGCGACGCGGCGTTCGCCTTCACCTATCCGGGCAACCTCGAGTTCCTGCGCACACAGGGCGCGCGGCTGGAGTTCTTCTCCCCGGTGGCCGGCGACCGCCTGCCCGAGGTGGATGCGGTGTGGCTGCCCGGCGGCTATCCCGAGCTGCACCTGGAGGCACTGGCGGCCAACACCGGCCTGAAGGCGGACCTGGCCGCGCATCATCAGGCCGGCCGGCCGCTCCTGGCCGAGTGTGGCGGCTTCCTCTACCTGCTGGAAGAGCTGGCGGACCGCGACGGCCACGCCGCGCCCATGGCCGGCCTGCTGCCGGGGCATGCGCGTCTGGAGGACAAGCTGCAGGGCCTCGGGCTGCAGGCGGCGCCGCTGCCGGAGGGCGAGCTGCGCGGTCATACCTTCCACCACACCCGGGCCGAGGTCGGGCTGGAACCTGTCGCGCACTGCACCCGTGCCCGCGGCGCCGGTTCCACCGGCGAGGCGGTCTACCGCGACGGCCGGCTGACCGCCACCTACCTGCACGCCTGGTTCCTCTCCAATCCGGAGGCGGCCGCAGCCCTGTTCGCGTCATGAGCCGGGCGTTCACGGACAGCACGCCGGCCGCCGGCCGCGTGGATCTGGTCGGCGCCGGGCCGGGTGATCCCGGGCTGCTGACGCTGGACGCGGCCGCGGCGCTGAGCGATGCCGAGGTATTGCTGCACGACCGCCTGATCCCCGAGGCGATCCTCGCGATGGCCAGTCCGCAGGCCGAACGCTGCTACGTGGGCAAGGCGCGCTCCAACCACAGCCTGCGCCAGGAGGAGCTGAACGCGCTGATGATCGAACGCGCCCGCGAGGGGCGTTACGTAGTGCGGCTGAAGGGCGGAGATCCGTATGTCTTCGGCCGTGGTGGCGAGGAGGCGGCGGCACTGGCGGCGGCCGGCATCCCGGTGCGGGTCATCCCCGGCATCAGCGCGGCCGGCGGCTGCGCGGCGTTTGCCGGCATCCCGCTGACCCACCGCGATCATGCCCATCGCTGCCAGTTCGTGACCGCGCACCGGCGCAACGGCAGTACCGAGCTGGACTGGGAGGCGCTGGCCGCCCCGCGACAGACGGTGGTGATCTACATGGGGCTGAACCCGCTGGCGGAGATCTGTGCCGGGCTGGTCGCCGCCGGCGCCCCGGCCACGCGGCCCGCCGCCATCATCGAGCACGGGACCCGGCCGGCGCAGCGCGTGGTCGCCGGCACCCTAGGGGATCTGCCCGGGCGCACCGCGGCGCTGGCGCTGGAGTCGCCCAGTCTGCTGATCGTGGGCGACGTGGTGGGCGAACGCGCCCGGCTGACCGGCGATGCTTCCGGGGCGCCCGCGATGGACCTCGGCGCGGTTGACGGGATCCATGGTTGAGCCCGTACCCGAGCCGGGCGCGCAACCCGGAGCGATGCGCGCGGAGAGCCGCGACGGCACCGCTCCGCTGCGCACCGGCCTGACCACCGGCACCAGCGCGACCGCGGCGGCCCTGGGGGCGGCGCGGCTGGCGCTGGGCGGCGGCGCGACCACGAGCCAGGAGGTGGTGCTGCCGCGCGGCCGGGTGGTCAGCCTGGCGCTGGCGTCGCTGGAGCGGGTTCCGGGCGGTGCCGAGGCGGCGGTCATCAAGGACGCCGGCGATGATCCCGATGCCACCCACGGCGCCCGGATCCGCGCGCGGGTGGAACCACGGCCGGACGCGGGGGTGACCTTCGTCGCCGGACCCGGGGTGGGCACGGTGACCCGCAGCGGTCTGGTGCTGCCGCCGGGGGAACCGGCGATCAACCCGGTACCGCGGCGGATGATCACCGACCACCTCGAGCGCCTGGCCCGCGAGCTGGGCCATGCGGGCGGGTTCCGGGTCACGCTCGGCGTGGATGGCGGCGAGCGCATCGCCCGGCGCACCATGAATCCGCGCCTCGGCATCCTTGGCGGCATCTCCATCCTCGGCACCACCGGCATCGTGCGGCCCTTCTCCTGTTCCGCCTACATCGCCTCCATCCACCAGGCCATCGACGTGGCGCGGGCCAACGGCCTGCGGCAGGTCGCCTGCTGCACCGGCGGCACCAGCGAACGCACCGCGAGCGAGCGCTACGGGCTGGACGAGATGGGGCTGGTGGAGATGGGCGACTTCTTCGGCGCGGCGCTCAAGTACCTGCGGCGCCAGCCGCTGCCGCGCGTCGCGCTGGTGGCGGGCTTCGCCAAGCTGGGCAAGTTCGCCGCCGGGCACCCGGATACCCACAGTCGCAGCAGCTCGATCGACCTGGATTTCATCGCCGCCACCGCCGAGGCCGCCGGGGCGGATGCCGCGCTGGCGCGGCAGATCCGCGGCTGCAACACCAGCATCGAGGCCCTCGCCGCCTGTCAGGAGGCCGGCGTGGCACTGGGGGACCGCATCGCGGCGCTGGCCCTGGAGCAGGCGCGCAGCTATCAGCTGCCCGACACCACGCTGGAGGTGGTCGCGGTGGATCGCCAGGGCCGGATGGTGGGGACGGCCGGGGACCACGCCCATGCCACGGGGGTGACGCGATGAGCGCCCCGGCCATCGCCATCGACGACCTCGCCAAGCGCTATCGCGGTGGCCGGGTCGGCCTGGACGGGGTCAGCCTGCACGTCGAGCCGGGGGCGTTCTTTGGCCTGCTGGGGCCCAATGGCGCCGGCAAGACCACCCTGATCGGGCTGCTGACCTCGCTGCTGCGCCTGGAACGCGGCACGGTGCGGATCTTCGGCCATGACGTCGCGCGCGAGCCGGTGGCAGCGCGGCGTCTGGTCGGTCTGGTGCCGCAGGAGGTCAATTTCAACAGCTTCGAGCCGGTGGGCGAGATCATCGAGACCCAGGGCGCCTACTACGGACTGTCGCCGCGCCAGGCGCGCCGCCGCGCCGACGAACTGTGCGAGCGTCTGGGGCTGGCCGACCGCCGCCGGCAGACCGCCTGGGGGCTGTCCGGGGGCTTCAAGCGGCGCCTGCTGCTGGCGCGCGCGCTGGTGCACCAGCCGCGCCTGCTGGTGCTGGACGAACCCACCGCCGGCGTCGACCTGGAGGCCCGCCACGACCTCTGGACCCTGCTGCAGGAACTCAACGCGGATGGCGTGACCATCCTGCTGACCACGCATTACCTGGAGGAGGCCGAGCGCCTGTGCCGCGAGCTCGCCATCATCGATGGCGGGCGCATCATCGCCCGCGGCGGCACCGGCGAGCTGCTGCGCGGGCTGCGCTTCCAGACCCTGGTGGTGGAGCTGGCCGAGCCGCTGGCGCGGCCCGGGGAGCTCGCGCTGTCCGCCGGCACCCTGCGTCCGGTGGATGCTCACACCCTGGAGGTGGACGTGCCGCGCGGCACCGAGCTGAACCCGGTGTTCGCGGAACTGACCGCCGCCGGGGTGCGTATCGCCGGGCTGCGCGAGAAGGGCAATCGGCTGGAGACCCGCTTTCTCGAACTGCTGCGCGAGCGCGGCGGGGAGGGCGCGGCATGAGCCCGCTGCACAACGCCGCCTTGTACTGGTACGCCTGGCGCGGGTTGGTGGTGAAGCAGGTGCGCCGCTTCCTGCGCGGCTGGGTGCAGAACCTGCTGCCGTCGCTGGTGACCGCGGTGCTGTTTCTCGCGGTGCTGGGGCATCTGGTGGGGCGCGAGATCGGCACCCTGGGCGGCGTGCCCTATGCCGACTTCATCCTGCCGGGCCTGGTGATGCTGGCGGTGGTCACCAACGCCTACGGCAACAGCAGCCTCGCGCTGTTCGGCGCGCGCCTGCAGCGCCATATCGAGGAGATCCTGGTGGCGCCGATGCCGGCGTGGCTGGTGGTGGCCGGGTTTGCCACCGCCGGGGTACTGCGCGGGCTGCTGGCCGGGGCGCTGGTGCTGGCGGTGGCACTGCCGTTCAGCGATCTGCAGCTGCACCACGCCGGGGCGGTGCTGGGGATCGCGCTGCTCACCGCGGTGCTGTTCTCGCTGGCGGGGCTGATCAACGGCCTGTACGCGCGCAGCTTCGACCACACCTCGGTGATCAGCACCTTCGTGCTGACCCCGCTGATCTATCTCGGCGGGCTGTTCTATCCGGTGGAGCGCCTGGCCGATCCCTGGCAGGGGGTCGCGCAGCTGAACCCGCTCTACTACGTGATCGAGGGCTTCCGCCACGGCCTGCTGGGGGTCAGCGCGGTCGCCTGGACCACGACCTTCGCGGTGCTGGCCGCCGCCTGTGTGATCGTGGCGGGCGGGGCCTGGTATCTGCTGGCCCACAGCCGCAGGCTGCGCTCATGAACCGTCCGGCGGCGCCGCAGCCGCCGCGAGTGCGCGGGGCCTGCCCCGGGGTGGCGGCGCCGATGGCCACCGGGGACGGCTATCTGCTGCGCCTGCGCCACCCGATCGGGGGGCTGGGGGCGACCGCGGCGCGGGTGCTGGCGGACACCGCGCGGCGCCTGGGCAACGGCGAACTGGAACTGACCCTGCGCGGCAACCTGCAGCTGCGCGGCGTGGCGGCCGGCGACCTGGACGCGGCGCGCGCGGCCCTGGCCCCCACCGGACTGGTGGATGCGCAGGCGGAGCGCGAGGCGCGGCGCAACGTGCTGGCGGCGCCGGTGCCGGACCTCGACCCGGAGGCGGTGGACGTGCTGGCCCTGGCGCGCGCGGTGAGCGCCGCGATCGTCGACGAGCCCGCGCTGCGGGGTCTGCCGGCCAAGGTGGGCGTGGTGGTCGACGGTGGCGGGCGTGCCTCGCTGCGCGGGGTGCCGGCGGATCTGCGTCTGGACCCGCTCGCCGGCGCGGGGCCTCGTTTCCGCCTGGCGGCCGGCGGCACCGCGGCCACGGCGACCCCGCTCGGCGAGGTCTCGGCGCAGCACGCCCCGGCGGCGGTGGTGCGCGCCCTGCGCGCGTTCCTCGAGCAGCGCGCCGCGCTGGATCCGCCGCCGGGGCGGTTGCGCGACGCACTGGGCATGCCCGGGAGCGAGGCGCTGCGCCTGCCGGGCGCGGAGGGGGAGACGCCGGGGGTGGTTGCCAACGCCGACACGCCGGTGCGCGCCGGGGACTGGCTCGGGGTGGCGGCCGGCGGGGCCTGGGTGGGGGCGGTCTTCCCGTTCGGCGTGATCGACGCCGACCGGCTGGAGCGTCTGGCCGCGTGGCTGGAGCCGTACGGCGGCGGCCTGCGCCTGACGCCGTGGCGGGCGCTGCTGGTGACCGGCGTGGCCATGGAGGCCGCCCCGGAGCTGCAGCAACTGCTGCGGGAACTGGGTGCGGTGACCGAGCCGGCCGACCGGCGCCTGGCGGCGGATGCCTGTGTCGGGCAGCCGGGTTGCGCCTCGGCGCACATCGCCGCGCGCAGCGAGGCCGCCGCGCTGGTGCAGCGCATGCCGACCCTGGCCGCGAGCGGGATGCGGCTGCAGGTATCCGCCTGCGACAAGCGCTGCGGGGCGCCGCCGCGGACGGAAGCCGGGGTGGTCGAGTGGATCGCGCGGCCGGACGGCCATGCCGTGGTGCTGCGCTCGCGGCCCGGTGTGGCTCTTGAATGGAGCGGGCTGGCCCCGGCGCAGGCGCGCGCCCGGATCGCGGCGCTGGAGCGGGCGTTTCAACGCAATGCTGGAGAGGAGTTGCAGACCATGCTGGAACGGATCGGGCCCGAGGCCTGGAATGCCGCGGTGGACGCGGCGCTGTGCGAGGAGGACGAACGTGACGGAGACTGAGGCCTGGCGCTACGAGCGCGACGGGAAGGCGATCTATGCGGAGTCGTTCGCGATCATCCGCGCCGAGGCGGACCTGGAGCGCTTCCCGGCGGATCTGGTGGCGGCAGTGGAACGCATGATCCACAGCTGCGGCATGCCCGACCTGGCGCAGGACATCCGTTTCTCGCCGGGTGCCGGCAGCGCGATCCGGCAGGCGCTGGAGGCCGGGGCCCCGGTGCTGTGCGACAGCGAGATGGTGGCCCACGGCATCACCCGCGCGCGCCTGCCGGCGGACAACCCGGTGCGCTGCACCCTGCGCGATGCGCGCGTGCCGGAACTGGCGCGCGAACTGGACAACACCCGCAGCGCGGCGGCGATGGAGCTGTGGCGTCCCGAGCTGGCCGGCGCCGTGGTGGCCATCGGCAATGCGCCCACCGCGCTTTTCCGCCTGCTGGAGATGCTGCGCGACGGCGCGCCGCGCCCGGCGGCGGTGATCGGCATCCCGGTGGGGTTCGTCGGCGCGGTGGAGAGCAAACAGGCGCTGGCGGACAACCCGTTCGGGCTGGAATATCTGACCGTGGCCGGGCGCCGCGGCGGCAGCGCGATCACTGCCGGGGCGGTCAACGGCCTGGGGAGGGAGCCGGCATGAGTGCGGCGGACACGAGCGGGCCCGGAACGGTCGAACCCGGAACGGTCGAACCCGGGGTGCTCTGCGGGGTCGGCACCGGCCCCGGGGACCCCGAACTGATGACCTTCCGCGCCGCGCGGCGCATCGCCGAGGCGCCGGTGGTGGCGTATTTCTGCAAGCGCGGGACCATCGGGCAGGCGCGGCGCATCGCGGATGCGCACATCGGTCCCGGGCAGATCGAGGAGGCGCTGGAGTATCCGGTGACCAACGAGATCGCCCACGAAGAGGAGAGCTACCGCAGCCGCATCGAGGCGTTCTTCGACCAGTGCGCCGAACGCCTGGCGGTGCATCTGGAGGCCGGCCGCTCGGTCTGCGTGCTCAACGAGGGTGACCCGTATTTCTACGGTTCGTTCATGCACGTGCAACTGCGCCTGCGCGAGCGCTTTCGCAGCGAGGTGGTGCCCGGGGTGATCTCGCCGATCGCCGCGGCGGCGCAACTGCCGGCGCCGCTGGTGATGCGCGACGACACCCTGAGCGTCGTACCGGGGACGCTGCCGGAGGCGGAACTGGAGGCGGCGCTCGCGCCCGCGCAGGCCGCGGTGATCATGAAGCTCGGCAAGCAGCTGCCGAAGATCCGCCGCGTGCTGGAGCGTCTGGGGCTGACCGCGCGCGCCTGGTACATCGAACGCGCGAGCTTCGACGAGGAACGCGTGCGGCCGCTGGCCGAGGCGCTCGAGGAGACGCCCGGGGAAGCGCCGTATTTCTCCCTGATCGTGATCCATGGCGAGGGGGTGCGGCGATGAGCGGGCGTCTGACCGTGGTCGGGGTCGGGCCGGCCGGCCCCGAATGGATCACGCCGGAGGTGACCGCGCTGCTCGCGGATGCCACCGATCTGGTGGGCTACGGGCCGTATCTGGAGCGCGTGGCCGGGGCGCATCACCGCGTGCATGCCTCCGACAACCGCGAGGAACTGGCGCGCGCGGCGCATGCGCTGGACATGGCCGCCGAGGGGCGCGACGTGGCGGTGGTCTCCGGGGGTGACCCCGGGGTGTTCGCGATGGCCGCGGCGGTGTTCGAGGCCCTGGAGGGCGCGCCGCCGGGCCGCTGGGATGCGGTGGCGGTGGAGGTGCTGCCCGGGGTGTCGGCGATGCAGGCGGCCGCGGCGCGGCTGGGGGCGCCGCTGGGCAACGACTTCTGCGCGATCTCGCTGTCGGACAATCTCAAGCCGTGGTCGCTGATCCGGCGCCGGGTGCGGCTGGCGGCCGAGGCCGACTTCGCCATGGCCTTCTACAACCCGATCTCGCGCGCGCGACCGTGGCAGCTGGGCGCGGCGCTGGACATCGTGCGCGAGGTCCAGGGCCCGGACACCCTGGTGGTTCTGGCCACCGCGGTGGGCCGCGGCGAGCGGGAGGAGCTGCGGGTCGCCACCCTCGGCGAAGTGGATCCGGCGGCGGCCAACATGAGCACGCTGGTGATCGTCGGCGCCGCCTCCACCCGGGTGCTGGAGCGCCGCTCCGGCCGGCGCCATGTGTACACCCCGCGCTATGTCGAGTCGGCGGAGTCGCGGTGAACGCGCGCGAGGTCTTCCAGCCACTCCAGGGCCGCCTGCGGGGCGTGGAAGCGGGGCACCCCGGGGGCGTCCGGCGGCCGGTCCACTATCACCACCGGGATGCCGCGTTCGCGCGCGGCCTGCAGCTTGGGAGCGGTGGCTTTGCCGCCGCTGTCCTTGGTGACCAGCACGTCGATGGCGTGGGTCTCCAGCAGCCGGTGCTCGTCGGCCAGGCTGAACGGGCCGCGGGCCCGCAGCCAGGTGACCCGGGGCAGCGCCGGCGGCGGTTCCGGCGGGTCGATGGTGCGGATCACGTAGTCCAGCTCGGGCGCCGCCGCGAAGGCCTCCAGGTGCTGGCGCCCGGTAGTGATGAGCACGCGCCGGCCGAGGCCGGGGAGCGCGCGGGCGGCGGCCTCCAGGTCGGGCACGCGCAGCCAGTGATCCCCGGGGCCGGCTTGCCACGGCGGCCGGGTCAGCCGGGCCAGGGGTACGCCGGCGCGGCGCGTGGCGGCGACGGCATTGGCCGAGATCTGCCGCGCGAACGGGTGGGTGGCGTCGACCACGGCGTCGATCGCGTGGTCGCGCAGCCAGGCGGCGAGGCCGTCGGCGCCGCCGAACCCGCCCGTGCGCCGCGGCAGTCGCGAGGGCGCGGGCCTGCGCGTGCGTCCGGCCAGCGACACGGTGGCGTGCAGCCGCGGGTGGCCGTCCAGCAGCGGTTCCAGCGCCGCGGCCTCGGTGGTGCCGCCCAGCAGCAGGATCTGCCGCGGGCGCGCCGCCCCGGGGCCGGTATCGGTGGATGAACGGGAGCTCATGAGGATGACCAGTCTAGCCACCAACGAGGAGCGAGCGCCATGGCTGAACATCGTCGGCGTGGGCGCGGAGGGGCTCGCCGGGCTGGCCCCGGATGCCCGCATGGTGCTGGACACGGCGGCGACGGTGATCGGCGGCGCACGGCATCTGGAGATGCTGCCGGCGCGGCCGGGGCAGGAGCGCCTGGTGTGGCCGTCGCCGCTGGAGACCGCGCTGGACTGGATCGAGGCGCGCGCCGGGCAGCCGCTGTGCGTGCTCGCCAGTGGCGACCCGTTCTGGTTCGGGGTGGGCGCGACCCTGTTGCGGCGTTTTCCGGTCGCGCAGACCTGCGTCTGGCCGGCGCCCTCGGCGTTCAGCCTGGCCGCCGCGCGCATGGGCTGGCCGCTGCAGCAGACCCGCTGCCTGTCGGTGCACGGCCGGCCGATGGAGGCGCTGCGGCCCTGGCTGCATGACGGCGCGCGACTGCTGATCCTGAGCCGCGACGGGGATACCCCGGCGGAACTGGCGCACTGGCTGACCGGACTCGGCTTCGGCGATTCCACCCTGACCGTACTGCAGTCCCTGGGTGCGGACCGCGAGGCGGGCGTTAGCGCGCGCGCCGGGGCCTGGCCGGAGGTCGCGATCGAGGCGCTGAACACCGTGGCGCTGGAGTGCCGGGCCGATCCGGCGGCGCAGGTTCTCGCGGCCACTGCCGGCCGGCCGGAGGCGCAGTTCGAGCAGGACGGACAGATCACCAAGCGCGAGGTGCGGGCGGTGGCGCTGGCCCTGCTGGCGCCCGGGCGTGGCGAGCGGCTGTGGGACGTGGGCGCCGGCTCCGGTGCCATCGGCATCGAGTGGATGCTGGCGGATCCGGCCAACACCGCCGTGGCCATCGAGCCGCGCGCGGAGCGCCTGGAACGCATCGCGCGCAATGCGAGTGCGCTGGGGGTGCCGGCGCTGCGGTGCATCCACGGGCGGGCGCCGGAGGTACTGGAAGACCTGCCGCCACCCGACGCGATCTTCATCGGCGGCGGGCTGACCACGCCGGGGCTGGTGGAGCACTGCATCGGCCAACTGCGCCCGGGCGGGCGGCTGGTCGCCAGCAGCGTGACCGTGGAAGGGGACGCGGTGCTGGCGGCGGCGCACGAGCGCCACGGCGGCGAGCTCACGCGGATCAACGTCAGCCGCGCGGAGCCGCTGGGCGGCATGGCCGGCTGGCAGCCGCTGCGGCCGGTGACCCTGTGGTCGCTGCGCCGGAGCTGAGGGAAACGCCGAGCGGGGCGCGTGTCCGGGTGATCCCTGGCGTCGGCTTCGCCTCGGCCTGCACGGCCGGCGAGCTGGAGGCGCTGGTCCGCGAGGTGCTCGCCGAGGCGCACGCCGGGTTGCGGGCGGGGGGCGGCGAGGCGGTCGAGATCCGGCAGCTGGCGGCCCCGGGGCACAAGGGCGACAGCCCGGTGCTGTGGACGGCCGCGCGCGACCTGGAGCTGGAGCCGGTGTTCGCGTCGGCGGCCGCGCTGGCCGCGCGCGACGCTGCCCTGTCCACGGAGTCGGCGCGCGCGCGTGCCGTCGCCGGGGTCGGTTCGGTGGCGGAGGCGGCGGCGCTGGCGGTGGCCGGCGACGGGGCGCGCCTGCTGCTGCCGCGGCGGCTCTCGGCACGGGCGAGCTGCGCGGTCGCGGTGCGCACGGTGAACGGGGTGGACGAGCTTTTCGAGGAGGGATGATGACGGTTCATTTTGTCGGAGCGGGGCCCGGTGCGGCCGATCTTCTGACTTTGCGCGGGCGCGATCGCATCGCGGCCTGCCCGGTGTGCCTGTATGCCGGTTCGCTGGTGCCGGAGGCGGTGCTGGAGCATGCCCCGGAGGGGGCGCGCGTGGTGAACACCGCGCCGCTGACGCTGGACGCGATCATTGAGGAGATCGAACGGGCCCACGCGGCGGGCCAGGACGTGGCGCGCCTGCACTCCGGCGACCTGTCGGTCTACAGCGCGCTGGGCGAGCAGATCCGCCGGCTGGAGGCGGCCGGGATCGATTACAGCATCACGCCCGGCGTGCCGGCGTTCTCCGCCGCCGCCGCGACCCTGGGGCGGGAACTGACGGTGCCGGAGGTGGCGCAGTCGGTGGTGCTGACGCGCACGCCGGGACGGGCGTCCTCCATGCCGGAGCGCGAACGGCTGGCGAGCTTTGCCGCCACCGGGGCGACCCTCACGATCCACCTGTCGCTGCACACTATCGAGACCGTGGTCGAGGACCTGCGGCCGCACTATGGCTGCGACTGCCCGGTGGCGATCGTGTTTCGCGCCAGCTGGCCGGACGAGACCGTGGTGCGCGGTTCGCTGGGGAATATCGCGGAACGGGCGCAGGCCCTGACCACGCGGCGCTCGGCGCTGATCCTGGTGGGCCCGGCGCTGGACCCGGGCGATTTCCGCGACAGTGCGCTGTACGACCCGGCGCACGTGCGCCGTTACCGCGGCATGGACGGGGACTGAACGCTGGATGCAGGATTGATCTGTATCAATATTGTCCAGCATTGGTTCAAAAAGAGGCCCTTAAGAGGCGGCAGGTCTTTTAGACTGAGTCCATGTGGTGACGGTTTGCAGCCGGGCCGCATCCAGACCAATAAAAAGGAGCGAACCATGCAGAAGAAGCGCATTTTCCGGGGCCTGCTCGTCTCGGCCTGTACGGCCGTGGCACTGGGCCTCTCCGCCCCGACGTTCGCCGGCGATTACGACCAGTACCGCGACATGTTCGAGCCGCTGCCGGCCCTGCCGCCGATCCCGGCCGACAATTCCCTGACCGACGAGAAGGTGGAGCTGGGCAAGTTCCTGTTCTTCGAGCCGCGCATCTCCAGCTCGGGCGTGATCTCCTGCGCCACCTGCCACAACCCCGCGCTGGGCTGGGCCGACCGCATCCCGCGTGCCGTTGGGCATGCCGGCCAGGTGGGCGAGCGCAACAGCCCGACGGTGCTGAACTCCGGGTTCTTCGAGGCCCAGTTCTGGGATGGCCGCGAGGATGACCTGGAAGGCCAGGCCCTGGGTCCGATCCAGGATGCGGTGGAGATGGCCATGCCGCTGGAAGAGGCGATCGCGCGCCTGGAGGACTTCCCCGAGTACATCGAGATGTTCGATGCGGCGTACCCGGATTATGACGGCGACAACGTCGTGAACACCGATCACGTGGCCAAGGCCCTGGCCTCGTTCCAGCGTACCCTGAACACGCCGAACTCCGATCTGGACCGCTGGCTGGTGGGTGACGAGGACGCGATGACCGAGCAGCAGAAGCGCGGCATGGCCCTGTTCGCGGATAACGGCTGCGTGGCCTGCCACCGTGGCCCGGCGCTGACGGACTCGAATTTCCACCGGATCCAGGTGCCCGGTTCCGAGGACGAAGGCCGCTACCTGGTGACCGGGGACGAGAGTGACCGGTTTGCGTTCAAGACCCCGACGCTGCGCAACGTGGCCCTGACCTACCCCTACATGAACAATGGCGAGACCGAGACCCTGAAGGAAGCCATTGAAATCATGGGTCAGGAGATGCTGGGCACCGACTTCACGGATGACGAGCTGGAAGACATCGAGGCGTTCATGCACGCCCTGACCGGCGAGATGCCGGACGTCACCATCCCGGCCCTGCCGTGATCCATCGGGGGCTCAGCGGCTGAACGCTGATGCCCCCTTCGTCGAGGCTTTCGAGGCCCCCTCCATGTCCTGGAGGGGGCCTTTTTGATGGGTGCCGCTATTCCACCGTGATGGTGATTTTTTCGGAAACCACCGGCGGATCGAAGCTGATGTGGCGATAGTCCATGAAAAGCAGCTGCAGGGTATGGGTGCCGGGCTCCAGTTCTACCTCACCTTCGGTCTGACCACCTCCGAAGTGGTGTTTGTGGTCCGTGAAGGGCAGGGAGGCATCCAGGTCCACTTCGTCCAGAGGCTTGTTTACGAGCAGGTGGTGGTGCCCGGTGTTGTCGGCGTCGACGCCGGCCGGGGCTATCCCCATGCCGCGCAGTCCCATGCGTACATGTACCGGGCCCTCGACGGTGTCACCATCCTGCGGGCTGATGAAGTAGACCACGGTCCCCTCGGCGGGTGCCGGGCGATCGGCGAGCGCCGATACGGGCAGGACAAGCGCGGCGGCAAGGGCCACGGACGAGGCCATGAAGATCCGGTTTCTGATCATCGGAGAACCTCCTTTTCCGGGTGAAGGGCGCAGGGACCGGGTCTCGGGGTCCCTGAAGGAAGTGTAGACGGTCCGAGGCGGGGTCAAGGGCGCAGTCGTCTGCTACCCTGTGTGGCCCTGTTGACTACCGGAAGCGAGTGTTCGCGCATGGCCTTTCGTACCCGTTTTGCCCCCAGTCCGACCGGCTACCTGCACATCGGTGGCGCCCGCACCGCGCTGTTCTCCTGGCTTTACGCCCGCCACCATGGTGGCGAGTTCGTACTGCGTATCGAGGACACCGATCTCGAACGCAGTACCGCCGAGTCGGTGAATGCGATCCTCGAGGGCATGAACTGGCTGGGCCTGACCTATGACCAGGGGCCGTTCTACCAGACGGAGCGTTTCGATCGGTACCGCGAGGTGATCGACCAGCTGCTGGCCTCCGGCCACGCCTATCGCTGCTATTGCACGAAGGAAGAGCTGGACGTGATGCGCGAGGAGCAGAAGGCGCGCAAGGAAAAACCGCGTTACGACGGCCGCTGTCGCGCCCGAACCGAACCGCGCGAAGGCGTGGATCCGGTGATCCGTTTCCGCACCCCGGACGAGGGCGCCACCATCGTTGATGACATGGTGCGCGGCAAGGTGGCGTTCCAGAACAGCGAGCTGGACGACCTGATCATCGCCCGCTCCGACGGTTCGCCGACCTACAACCTCACGGTGGTGGTGGACGACATGGACATGGGCATCAGCCATGTGGTGCGTGGCGACGACCACTTGAACAATACCCCGCGCCAGATCAACATCCTCAGGGCCCTGGGTGTGGAACCGCCGCGTTACGGGCACCTGCCGATGATCATGGGGCCGGACGGCGCGAAGCTGTCCAAGCGCCACGGGGCGGTGTCGGTGATGCAGTTCCGCGAGGAGGGCTACCTGCCCGAGGCGCTGCTGAACTATCTGGTGCGGCTGGGCTGGGCCTACGGGGACCAGGAGATCTTCTCGCTGGACGAGCTGGTGCGCCTGTTCGATATCGAGGACGTCAATCAGTCCGCCTCGGCCATAAACCCCGACAAGCTGCTGTGGCTGAATCAGCACTACATCAAGACCCTGGACCCCGACCATGTGGCGCTGGAGCTGGGCTGGCATCTCGGGCAGCTGGGCGTGGATCCCGCCGAGGGGCCGGAACTGCGGCAGGTGGTGCTGGCGCAGCGGGAACGGGCGCGGACGCTGCGCGAGATGGCCGAGAACAGCGTGTATTTCTATCGCGACTTCGACGAATACGATCCGAAGGCCGAGCGCAAGCAGCTGACGCCGGAGGCCCGCGAGGTGTTGCAGACTCTGCATGACGGCTTCAGTGCCCTGGGCGCCTGGGACAAGGAGGCGCTGCACGAGGTGGTGCAGCACACCGCCGAGCGGCTGGAACTCAAGCTCGGCAAGGTCGCCCAGCCATTGCGTGTGGCGCTGACGGGCGGTACTGTATCGCCACCGATCGACGACACGCTGGTGCTGATCGGACGCGAGCGCTCGCTGGAACGGATCGAGCGGGCCATCGCAAAGATTTCCGCACAAGCGGGTTGACACGAATAAGGGGTGTGGCTACATTACGCACCTCGCCGGTTACGGGGCCATAGCTCAGCTGGGAGAGCGCCTGCATGGCATGCAGGAGGTCGGCGGTTCGATCCCGCCTGGCTCCACCATTACGGCGAATGGCAGGATCAGCGATGCATCGTTTTGGAATGATCTCCATCTACGTTGGGCTGGTTTTGTCGATTGTGGGATTGTTCGGCGGTTTCGGGTTGATGTTTGCCGGTGAGCAGACATGGTCCAAGCCACTGGTCGCAATGGTCCCGCTGGGGTTCCTGCTGGTTTTCAACGGTGTGGTGACAACCATCCTGCATCGTCCGAAAGGCAGCCGCGGAAGTGAAAGGCCGCAAGGACCTCCTGACTAGTTTGCAGCATGACGTTGCCTCTGCGTCCCCATCGTCTAGAGGCCTAGGACACTGCCCTTTCACGGCAGCGACCGGGGTTCGAATCCCCGTGGGGACGCCATATTCCAAGGGCCCGGATCCAGACGCACTGGATCCGGGCCTTTTTCGTTCTGGTCCGGAATCAGCCGCCGAAGATCCCTTTCTTTGTTGATCCGTGTCAACTGGAAGGGCGACAAGGGCGACGGAGGGGAAGGGCATAAAAAAGAAGCCCGGCCGGAAGCCGGGCTCAAGGTACTGAAACAACCGTGTGACGGAGGGAGTCGGTTGTCTCGGTGTACCGGTCGGGGACCGGGTCAACACCATGCAGTGGCCACATCGTGACCGGGGTTACGGAAACACCCGTGGAGGGTTTTTCGTCACCACTCGTCAGCTGTGACGGGATAACCGGAGAGAGGTTCCGGTTGCGGGTGCGACATGCGATACAGTTCACGGTTTCTCCGACGGTGAATCAATACGGAACGAGGACATGCGCGGACTGGAACAGATCCCCTGGCTCTACGATGGCTTCATGGTGCTGGCCGATGCGCTGGGCCTGCGTCGCTGGCGGCTGCGCCTGGTATCCGGGGCCCGGGGACGGATCCTGGAGGTCGGTTGCGGAACCGGGCGCAATCTGCCGCTGTATCCGCAGACGGCGGAAGTTATTGGCGTGGAGCCGGATTTCCTCGCGCTGCGGAGTGCGCGACGCCGCGCTCCCGGGGTGCCGCTGGTGGTGGCCCGCGCCGAGGCCCTGCCGTTCGTCGAGGGGCAGTTCGATGCGGTGGTATCCGGGCTGGTGTTCTGTTCGGTGCAGGATCCGCCCGCCGCCCTGAACGAGGTGCGGCGGATCCTGAGCGCGGAGGGTGAACTGCGGATGCTGGAGCATGTGCGCCACACGCGTCCGTTGCTGGCGCGGATGCAGGACCATGTGCAGCCGGCCTGGACCTGTGTGGCCGGTGGCTGTCATCCCAACCGGGATACCGAAGCCGCAGTGACCGCCGCCGGTTTTGCGATCGATCCGCAGGACCGGGTGGCCCGGGGCGTGATGCGGCGCTTCACCGCGCGTCCCGCCGGATCCGGAAAAAAGGCTCCGGAGGACCCTCAAGTCTGATCGGTAGCCGCCGCTAACGCCCCTGCAGGCGTCCTGTCCATTCGCAAACGCCTGTCAACGCCAGGGAGGTACCCATGGATGTCAACGCAGCGGTATCCCAGGCCGTGCAGATGCAGCAGGCGAGCCTGATGCAGCAGAAGGATGTCGCGGTAATGAATCGTGCCATGGAGGCCGAAGAAGCCGCGGTGGCTCAGCTGATCGACGGCATGCCCGACGTTTCGGGCAGTGCCGGGGTGGAAGCAGCGGCCGGTGCGGCCGCAGCGCTGCCCGACAATGTCGGGACGCTGGTCAATACCACGGCCTGAGGCAGGGCCGGAGATCGATGGTCTCCGGCCTTTTTTGTGAGGGCCCGGGCGGTTATTGCCGCTGTGCCTCGAATTCGATGATCAGTTCCACCGTGTCGCCCACGATGTTGCGGATCAGTCCGTAATCCATGCCGAAGTCGCTGCGCTGGAATTCGCCCCGCATCGAGGCGCCCAGCACGTAGGGGCGGGAGAAGATGCCGCCCAGCGGAAACGGGTAGCGTCCGACCTTGTTGATCGTGACGTCCAGGGTGATCGGCCGGGTTTCGCCCAGCAGTTCCAGATCACCGGTCAGCTGCCCGCTGTCCTCTCCGGTGGGTTCGTAGTCGGTGGCGGTGAAGCGCATCTCCGGATGGTTTTCCACGTCGAGGAAGTCATCGCTGCGCAGATGGTCGTCGCGTTCCTCGTGGTTGGTGAACACGCTGTCGGTCTGCACCACGAAGTGCCCCTCTCCCAGCTCGCCCGTGTCGGGATCGAACATGAAGGACCCCTCGGCCTCGAGGAACATGCCCAGGACCCGGGCGAATTCGGCGTGATCGACGAGGAAGCCCACCGCGAAATGTTCGGTGTCGATCTCCCACTCGTCCATCGCCAGGCTGGTTCCGGGCAGCACCGATGCCAGGCTCAGCAGGGCCGTCGCGGCCAGGGTGCGGAATCGGTGGCTCATGGGGTTTCCTCCGGGGTCTGGGGATGTGAACCGGGTCTGTTCCGATACAGATAGACGATATCGGTGGCGAATGAAACCGTGAGCATGGCCAGCGCCAGGACCGCTGCGGCGACGGCCGCCGCCGCTGGAACGGCAGGGGTGAGCGCGATCAGCAGGGCCGGGGTCTGCAGCACGCACACCGCCTGGCGGCGCCGGCTGGGCGGCAGATCCGCGCGCAGCCAGGGCAGTCCGCGCCCGGCCAGCACGAACAGATAGCGCATGGCCCCGATCGCCAGCACCCAGACGCCCGC
Organism: Thioalkalivibrio sp. ALE11; assembly: GCF_000381205.1. Taxonomy (NCBI): domain Bacteria; kingdom Pseudomonadati; phylum Pseudomonadota; class Gammaproteobacteria; order Chromatiales; family Ectothiorhodospiraceae; genus Thioalkalivibrio; species Thioalkalivibrio sp. ALE11. The sequence continues at coordinate 265,998 of NZ_KB906166.1, forward strand.
AGGTCCGGGCTGCCACGCGAGCACGGACAGCGCGAGGATGAGTGCCGCGTCCAGTTCCATGTCGAAACGCGCGCCGAACGCCGACGCGGTGCCGCTGCGCCGAGCCACGGCGCCGTCGAGCCCATCCAGCAACAGCACCAGCAGGGCGAGGACGACGACCCAGGCCAGTCCGGCATCGGGCAGGGGGAACGCGGGCATCGGTGCGAGGAGCGCGAGCCCGCCCACCGGGGCCGCGAGGGCCGCGCGTATCAGGGTTACGCGGTTGGCGGGCCCGGGGACCGCGGGCAGGCCGCCGGCGTGCCCGGCACCGGTCACCAGCAGCCCCCACAGCAGCGCCCACAGCAGGGCGGTCGCGGGCAGCAGAGCGGGGCCGACCGGGGTCAGGGTCGTAACCAGCGTCGCAACGCCCAGCGCCAGCAGTCCGCCGAGAACCAGATCGGTGGACCGGAGCGGCCTGTGCAGGGCGGTGGGGGCGGGCATGGACGGGCTTTCCTCGGCTACACTGCGGGCTTCATTCACCGGGAGCATGGCGCAGTGTCCCTCTGGTCGCGAAAGCCCGCATGAACCGCGCACGAGCCTTCTGGATCACCGCGCCCGGCGAGGGCGAGATCCGCGATGCGCAATTGCCGCCGCCGGCCTCCGGGGAGTGCCGGGTGCGGGCCCGCTATGGCGCGATCTCGCGCGGCACCGAGTCGCTGGTGTTCCGCGGGCGGGTGCCGCCGGATCAGTACACCGCGATGCGGGCACCGCTGCAGGAAGGGGATTTCCCGGCGCCGGTGAAATACGGCTACATCAGCGCTGGCGTGGTGGAGTCCGGCGAGCGTGCCGGCGAACGGGTGTTCTGTTTGCACCCGCACCAGGACCGTTACAACGCGCCGGAGTCCATGCTGGTGCCGATCCCGGACGCCGTCCCGGACGCGCGCGCGGTACTGGCGGCGAACATGGAAACGGCCGTGAACATCGTGTGGGACGCCGGCGCGGGTCCCGGCGACCGGGTGGCGGTGATCGGAGCGGGCGTGGTCGGGTTCCTGTGCGCCTGGCTGATCCGTGGGATCCCGGGCGCCCGGGTGGATCTGATCGACCCCGAGCCCGCGCGGGCGGAACCGGCGCGGGCGCTGGGGCTGACGCTGCATACGCCGGCGGATGCCCGCGAGGCGCTGCCTCCCGCGTCGCGCGATGCGGTGATCCATTGCAGCGGTCAGGGCGACGGGCTGGTGCAGGCGCTGGAGCTGGCGGGCACCGAGGCCCGGGTGGTGGAGGCCAGCTGGTATGGCGATGCGCCGGTCAGCCTGCCGCTGGGAGCCGGGTTTCATTCGCGGCGTCTGGAGCTGCGCAGCAGCCAGGTGGGCCGTATCCCGCCGGCACGCGCCGCGCGCTGGGATTATCACCGGCGTCTGGCGCTGGCGCTGGAGCTGCTCGCCGATCCGGCGCTGGAGGTCCTGATCAGCGGCGAGGATCGATTCGAGGATCTGCCGCGGGTGATGCCGCGGGTAGCCGGGCCCGAGGCCGCCACGACACTGTGCCACCGTATCCGTTATCCCGATCCCGACCCCGTGTGGGTCTAAGGAGCGACTTCTGTATGTACAGCCTGAACGTTCGCGATCACTTCATGATTGCCCACAGCTTCGCCGGCGAGGTTTTCGGTCCCGCGCAGAACCTGCACGGTGCCACCTACGTGGTGGACGTGACTTTCCGCCGGGCCGAGCTGGATGACGACGGTCTGGTGGTCGACATCGGCCGGGCCGGCGAGGTGCTGCGCAGCATCCTTGCCGAACTGAACTACCAGAATCTGGACGACCGACCCGAGTTCGAGGGGCAGAACACCACGACCGAATTCCTCGCCCGGGCGATTCACGGGCGCATCGCCACCGCCATCCACGAGGAGCGTCTGGGCGCTTCCGCACGGGGCCTGGACGCGGTCTGCGTGACCCTGCACGAATCCCACGTGGCCTGGGCCGCCTACGAGGCGGCTCCTTGAGCGAGGCCGCCGATCTGCGCCTGCTGGTTCCCGGGGCGCTGGATCAGCCCACCGGTGGCTACCGGTTCGATGCGCGCATGCTGGCGGGCCTGCGCGAGCGCGGCTGGAAGACGGCGGTCGACGAACTTCAGGGCGACTTCCCCGGGCCTTCCGCGGACGCTGCGGCGGCGCTGGATGCGGCCCTGGCGGCGGCCCCCGACGGCCAGCGGGTACTGGTCGACGGGCTCGCGGGCGGCGCCTTCCCCGAGGTGCTCGAGCGCCACGCGCAGCGGCTGCGTCTGCTCGCGCTGGTGCATCACCCGCTCGGGCTGGAGACCGGCCTGGAACCCGCGCGCAGCCGCGAGCTCCTCGCGCTGGAGCGGGCCGGGTTGCGAAGCAGCCGCGGGATCGTCACCACCAGCGCGTACACCGCCGACGTGCTGGCTGACTGGGGTATCGAGCGTCCGCGTCTGCGGGTGGTCCCGCCCGGTGTGGAACGTCAGGCGGCGGCATCGGGGCCCGGTCCCGGCGAGCCGCCCCGCCTGCTGGCGGTGGGGGCCCTGATCCCGCGCAAGGGGCAGCACCACCTGATCGCCGCGCTGGCCGGACTGACGGATCGCGCCTGGCATCTGGTCCTGGCCGGGCCGGCGGATCGCGACCCGGGATTCGTGCGTCGCCTGCGTGAACGGATCGAGGACAGCGATCTGCGCGACCGGGTCACCGTCACCGGAACCTGCGACGAGGCCGATCTCGATGCCTGGTTCGATGGCGCGTCGCTGTTCGTCCTGCCCAGCGAATACGAGGGGTTCGGCATGGTGTATACCGAGGCCATGGCGCGCGGCCTGCCGGTGATCGCCACCACCGGTGGTGCGATCCCGTACACCGTGCCGGCCGCCGCGGGTGCCCGCCTGCCGCCGGGCGACGTCCCGGCGTTGCGCGCCGCGCTGACGGATTATCTGGATCGCCCGGAGGCCTGGCTTGCCGCCGGGACCGCCGGCCGGCGGGCCGCGCGGCAGATGCCCGACTGGCCACAGGCGGTCATCGCGATGGATCGGGCGCTGCGCGAGCTGACGCCATGAGCGAGCACTTCGATCGCGAGTGGCTGGGGCTGCGCGAGCCCGTGGATCATGCGGCGCGCCCGGCGTCCCTGGCCGACGCGCTCGCGGAGTGGGTGGTGCGGGTTCGGGGAGCGAACGGGGCACCGCTGCGGGTGCTGGATCCGGGCGCCGGCACCGGTTCGAATCTGCGCTGGCTCGCTCCGCGGCTGCCGGACCCGCAGCTCTGGACCCTGGTGGATCATGATGCCTCCCTGCTGGACGCGGCCCGCCGCGACGCCTGCGGCGAACGCGTGGAACACCTGCGGGTGGAGGACTTCGCTGCCGCGCCTCCGGCCTTGCCGGGCGCGGCGCTCGGCCCGTTGCTGGTGACCGGCGCGGCGCTGCTGGATCTGGTCTCGGCCCGGTGGCTGGATGCACTGGTCGCCGCCTGTGCTGCGCGCGGGGCCGCGGTACTGTTCGCGCTGAGTTACGACGGTCGGATCGAGTGGTCGCAGCCGGACCCGGAGGACGCGGCCCTGCTGGCGGCGGTCAATCGCCACCAGGGCACCGACAAGGGTTTCGGGCCGGCGCTGGGGCCGGGAGCGGCGATGCACCTGGAGCGGGCGCTGGAGCGTCATGGTTATCGCGTGGAGGCGGCCGCCTCACCGTGGGAGCTGGATGCGGCCAGGCCGGCGCTGGTGCGGGCCCTGATCGACGGCTGGGCCGAAGCGGCGGCTGCCATGGAGCCGACACGGGCCGGGGACTTTCGGGCCTGGGCCGCGCGGCGCCGGGCTGCAGTGATCGGCGACGGCTGCCGCCTGCGCGTCGGGCATCGGGACGTTCTGGGGCTGCCCCCGGCCTCGGGCCGGGGCTCGGGCGCGGCTGCCGGGTGACGCCGCTCAGAAATTCTCGGTGGAGGTGAACAGGCCGACGCGCAGGTCACTGGCCTCGTAGATCGTGCGGCCGTCCACCTGCACAGTGCCGTCGCCGATCCCCAGCACCAGCTTGCGCGAGATCACCCGCTTCATCTCCACATGGTAGGTGACCCGCTCCGCGGTGGGGAGCACCTGGCCGGTGAACTTCACCTCGCCCACGCCCAGCGCGCGCCCGCGCCCCGGGTTGCCCAGCCAGGCCAGATAGAACCCCACCAGCTGCCACATCGCGTCCAGCCCGAGGCAGCCGGGCATCACCGGATCGCCCGGAAAGTGGCAGGCGAAGAACCACTGATCGGGGTGGATATCCAGCTCGGCCACCATCTCGCCCTTGCCGAACTGCCCGCCGTCGCTGTTGATCTCCGTGACCCGGTCCATCATCAGCATGTTGGGCACCGGCAACTGAGCATTGCCCGGGCCGAACATGTTGCCGTAGCCGCAGGCCAGGAGTTCATCGCGATCGTACTGATTCTTCTGCATTGAAAGATGCTCGGGGGAAAAGCCCGGTATTGGACCGAAACCGGCGGGCAAAAGCAATTCCCGCCGCGCTGTACGGCAGCGGGAAAAAGCCGGTTCAGGCGTCGGCCGGGTAGCGCAGCAACTCCGCGAGGGTAAAGAAACGGTCCCCGCGCAGATAGCCGGCCTGGACTTCCGGGACCAGAGCGCCGGGGCGCCCCCGGGCGTCGCGTTCGGCCACCCACTCGGCGGGCAGGGTGTCCAGGATGTGGGCGCTGGCCAGGCGCCCGTCCTCCAGATGGCTGGCATGGACCTGGCCGTTGCCCCGGTGACGAAAGGCCGGAATCCAGCCCGCGGTGAAGCCGGTGTCCAGCCATTCCGGTTCCTCGCGGGTGGTCACCGACGGGCCGGACAGGAGATCGAGATCAAGCATCGCGGATCCTCCGAAGATTTAATCGGGGTATCGGCGTGGCCCCGCGGAACTTGAGGCCGGAACGATCGCCCTGCGTCGGTGGTGCGGGCGGCGAGCCGGGTACGGGTCGTGCATAATCGGGTTCATCATACAGACCGCGAAACCGTTCCCGGGGACGCCGGCCTTCCGGTCGCTTCGGGTGCGGACCGAAAGGGGGAAGAGTGGCGGTTACCGTCCTGCTGTGGATCCTGGCGATCGTGATCGCCATTGGTGTGCTGGATCTTGCGCGACAACCGCTGCGGCGTTTTCTCGTGGCGCTGGCGGGTGCGGTCGCACGGGGGGTATGCGCCCTGCGACGCCAGGTCCTGCATCTGCGGGATGCGGTGCGCGACTGGCATGGGGGGCATCTGGAGCGCCTGGAGGCCGAACGCATCCATTCCGCGGTAGAGGCGCTGGAGCGGCGTTACGGGGAGATGGTCGGGCATGACCTCGCCCAGTTGCCGGCATTGCGGCAGCAGGCGCGCGACACGCTGCGCGTGCTGGACGAGGCCTATCAGCGCGACGAGCAGCGGCTGATCCAGGAGCCCGAATGGGTCGAACGGCTGGAGGCCCTGGCGCGCGGTCCTGCCAGTGATACGCCGGAAAGCCGGCGCCTGGCGCAGGACATGGAGGACACCGTACTGCGCATCGCCCGCTCCGGGCTGGAGGAGCAGCGGCGTTCGGCCAGCGCGCTGCTGTCGGCCCGGCGACGCGCGGACAGCCCTTTGCGCGAGATGGTCGGCAATCTGGAGCGGGTACAGGAACGCCTGGCCCGGCTGGAGCGCCAGGGCGAGCGCCTGGACCGGGCGCTGGGCCGTTGCGAGGAGGTCGACCGTCCGGTCCGGCGCGCCCTCCCGGCGCATGCGCAGGCGGCGACCCAGTGGCTGATGGGCGCGGCCGGCCTGGCCCTGGCCGCGCTGGCCGTGGTGGTCCATCAGCATGTCTTCGGCCCCGCGCTGGCCGGCATGTTCCCGGAGACCGCCAACGCACCGGGCGCGATGGCACCCGGATCGGAATGGATGCTGTACCTGCTGCTGGGAACCGCTGCCCTGGCCGGGTGGGTCCTGGCCGAGAGCCGCGGGGTGACCCGGGTCCTGCCGCATGCGTTGATGGAGGGCGGCGGCTGGGCCCCGCGGGTGCTGGCCGGACTGTCCATCGCGGTTCTGGTGCTGGTGGCGGCGGTATCGGCGTTCACCGGGTTCCATCTTGACTGGCTCATCTACCAGCATGAACTGGTCACTCTGCTGCTGGAAGGCGAGGAACGCGCCCTGCCAGCTGGCATCCGTCATGCCGAACAGCTGGTCGGCGCGGCGCTGGGGCTGCTGATCCCGCTGCTGCTGGCGCTGGTGCCGGTGTGGGTGGTGGGCTTTCTGCAGGCGACCCGCATCCTCGCCGGGGGGGTGCTGAGTGCCGGGCTCGGCGTGCTCGCGGGCATCCTGTACCTGGCGGCGGTAGGGGCCTGTCAACTGCGGCGTCTGCTGCCGGCGACCTTCGAACTGATCATCTTCGTGCCGGCCGCCATCCGGCGCTGGCTGGCCGCGCGCCGCAACGGGGCGTGAACCGTGTCACCGGAAGCCGGAGGGATGCGTGCACATTCGCCAGCGCCTGCCTAGAATGACCCCTCTTCCGAAACATCGCCGCGCTCCGCTCGGGCGCGGCCAATGACGAGGCAAGGCATGGTGCGCAGGTTGCAGATCCGAAACGGGCTGGTGGTGCTGTCGCTGGCGGGGGCCCTGATGGTCGCAGGCACTGCGCCGGCTGCGGCGCAGACGCGATACGTCTCGGACAGTCTGGAGACGGCCGTTTACAGCAGTCCCCAGGGCGGACGGATCGTCAGTTCGGTGGATGCCGGTGACCAGGTACAGGTGCTGGAGGACGACGGCGGCTACAGCCGTATCCGTCTGCCCAGTGGCAACGAGGCATGGATCCTGACCCGCTACCTGCAGGACGAGCCGCATGCGCGCGAACGCCTCGCCGAGGTGGAAGAGGAGCTGGCCGAGATCCGTTCCGGCGCCGACGACCAAGAAGGCCGCATCGCCGAACTGCTGGACGAGCGCAATGAACTGCAGCGCGAGGTCGAAGAACAGTCCGAACGCATGGCCGGCATGCAGGAAGAGCTCGAGGAGCTGCGCGACATTGCCGAACGGCCGCAGGAAATCCAGCGGCGCAACGAGCGCCTGGAAGAGGAACTCCTGGAGACCCGCGAAGCCGCCGAGGACTACCGGCGTCAGGTCGAGGTCATGCGCGCCGACAGCGACCGCCGCTGGTTCATGACCGGGGCTGCGGTGGCGGTGGGCAGCGCGATCCTGGGGATCATCCTCACGCGCCTGCCGACCCGCCGTCGGCGCAGTGACTGGCTGAACTGATGACCCTCGGCCGGGGCGTGCTGTTGCGCGCCCCGGGTTGACCCGGTAGCCTTCGCCCTTCTGTGACGGGCGCCCGCCGGGCGTCTGCCCCGATCCCTGTCAGGACGTCCATCTGGATGCTGTTCGCGATACTCTCAATCTTCGTGGTGGCGGCGCTGGCGCCCGTGGTGCATCGGGCCACCGGGCGCCACAGCGGCTGGGTGCTGGCCCTGTTGCCGGCGGCCCTGTTCGTCTACTTCGCGAGTTTCCTGCCCGCCGTCGCGGCGGGCGAGAGCGTGCGCCTGGCCTGGCAGTGGATGCCCGGGCTGGATGTCCAGTTTTCCTTCCTGATCGACGGCCTGTCGCTGATGTTCGCGCTGCTGATCGCGGGCATCGGCGTGTTCGTGGTCAGCTACGCCGGGCGCTACCTCGAGGCGCACCGCGACCTCGGGCGCTTCTACGTGCTGATCCTGTCGTTCATGGGCTCCATGCTGGGGCTGGTGCTGGCCGACAACATCATCCTGATGTTCATCTTCTGGGAGCTGACCAGCATCACCTCCTACCTGCTGATCGGCTACAACCACGAGGATCTCAAGGCGCGCAAGGCCGCGCTGCAGGGCCTGATCGTAACGGTGGGTGGCGGTCTGGCGCTGCTGGCCGGTCTGGTGCTGCTGGGCGTTGCCTCCGGGTCCTGGGAGCTCTCGGAGATCCTGGCCGGCGAGGATTCGCTGCACGAGCATGCGCTGTACCTGCCGCTGGTGATCCTGATCCTGCTGGGCACCTTCACCAAGTCGGCCCAGTTCCCGTTCCATTTCTGGCTGCCCAACGCGATGGCCGCGCCCACGCCGGTCTCGGCCTATCTGCACTCGGCCACCATGGTGAAAGCGGGCGTGTATCTGATGGCGCGCCTGAACCCGGAGCTGGGCGGCACCGAGCTGTGGACCTGGACGCTGGGCCTGTTCGGCGCGGTGACCATGTTCACCGGCGCCTGGATGGCCATCCAGAGCACCGAGATCAAGAAGCTGCTGGCCTATTCCACGGTGATGGCGCTGGGCACGCTGACCATGCTGATCGGCATCGGCACGCCGTATGCCGCCATGGCCGGCGCGACCTTCCTGCTGGCGCATTCGCTGTACAAGGGCGCGCTGTTCATGCTCGCCGGTTCCATCGACCACGGCACCGGCGAGAAGGAAGTCCCGAACATGGGCGGGCTGCGCCGCGCGATGCCACTGACCGCGGCGTTCTCGGTGATCGCCGCGCTGTCGCTGGCCGGGCTGCCGCCGCTGTTCGGCTTCGTCGGCAAGGAACTGATGCTGGAGGCGGCCCTGGGTGCGCCGGACGCGCTGGCCGTGGTCCTGCCGCTGCTGGCGCTGGCCTCGGCCATCCTGGTGGTGGCGGTGGCGGCGATCGTCGGGCTGCGGCCGTTCTTCGGTGCGCGTCGGGAATACAAGCGCACGCCGCATGAATCGCCCGGTGCGATGCTCGCCGGGCCGGCGGTACTGTCCGTGCTGGGGCTGATCCTCGGTCTGTTCCCGGCGCTGGCGCAGCCGCTGGTGGCGGCCACCGCGATGTCCATCCACGGGGCCGATACCGGGATGGAGCTCAAGCTGTGGCACGGCATCAATCTGCCGCTGGGCATGTCGCTGCTGAGTCTGGCCGCGGGTCTGGTGATCTATCGCTTCTGGGATTCGGTGCGTGCCGGCATCGGACGCATCATGGTGCCGGCCGGGCGCATCGCGCCGGAGCGTGGCTACGAACGCTTCATGGACGGACTGGTGTGGTTCTCGGCGTTCCAGACGCGGGTGCTGCAGAACGGCTACCTGCGCACCTACGTGATGGTCACCATGCTGACCACGGTGGCGCTGGTGGTGGGCACGTTTGCGGCCCTGGGCGGCTTCGAGATCTCGGTGCGCTTCGACGACATCCTGATCCACGAGTGGGTGATCGTCGCCCTGGTGGCTCTGGCGGCGATGTTCGTGGCCACCACGAATTCGCGGCTGGCCGCGGTGGCCTCGCTGGGCATCGTGGGCTTCGGCGTGGCGCTGATCTACGTGTTTTTCAGCGCGCCGGATCTGGGGATCACCCAGGTCCTGGTCGAGACCCTGACCGTGATCCTGCTGGTGCTGGTGCTGTTCCGCCTGCCGGGCTTCCTGAAGTTTTCCAATCCGCTCACGCGGGTGCGTGACGTGATCGCCTCGCTGGCGGTGGGCGTGACCATGACCGCGGTGCTGATGGCCACGCTGGGCGTGCAGTACTTCCCGGCGATCTCCGAATACCACATCGCCGAGTCCGAGCCGTCGGCCTACGGGCGCAACATCGTCAACGTGATCCTGGTCGACTTCCGCGCCCTGGATACCCTGGGCGAGCTGTTCGTGCTCGCGCTGGCAGCGGTGGGCGTGTACGCGATGATCAAGTTCCGCGCGGAGGACCGCAAGTCATGATGGCCGGCTCGCTCATCCTGCAGACGGGGACGCGGCTGCTGCTGCCACTGCTGCTGCTGTTCTCGGTGTTCCTGCTGCTGCGCGGCCATGACGAGCCGGGCGGCGGGTTCATCGCCGGTCTGGTGGCGGCGATGGCCTTCGCGCTGTACATGTTCGCCTTCGATGTCTACAAGGCGCGCGCCATCCTGCGCATCGACCCGCGCAACATGCTGGGCATCGGTCTGCTGCTGGCGACCCTGTCGGGCGTACCGGCGCTGCTGCAGGGGCGTGCCTATCTGACCTCGCTGTGGTGGGACGTGGAGGTCCCGCTGTTCGGCGAGCTCAAGCTCTCCACCCCGCTGGTGTTCGACATTGGCGTGTACCTCGTGGTGATCGGCACCGTGCTGACCATCGTCCTGGCCCTGGCGGAGGCGGAAGAATGACTGCGGAACCCCTGCTCGCGATCCTGGTGGGCGTACTGTTCGCCACGGCCACCTACCTGATGCTGCGGCGCAGCCTGGTCAAGCTGGTGATCGGCCTGATCCTGCTGTCCAACGCCGCCAACCTGCTCATCTTCGCCACCTCGGGCCTGACCCGCGGCGCGCCGCCCCTGATCCCCGAAGGCATGCTCACGCCCGAGGGCGCGGTGGCCGACCCGCTGCCGCAGGCCCTGATCCTCACCGCGATCGTCATCAGCTTCGGCGTGCTCGCCTTTGCGGTGGTGCTGATCCATCGCGCCTACGAGGTGGTGGGCGCGGACGACCTGGACGAAATGAAGGATACGGACACGTGAGGCTCGAGGTCGCCCTTCCGGTCATCATCCCCCTGTTTTTCGGGAGCCTCGCGCTGGCCTTCTGGCAGTGGCGCGGGGTGCAGCGCGCGGTGGGCGTGCTGGGTGGCGTCGCCCTGACCGCCGCCGGCATCTGGCTGCTGGTGGCGGTGTGGAACGACGGCGTGCTGGCCATGCACATGGGGAGCTGGCAGGCGCCGTTCGGCATCGTGCTGGCGGCCGACCTGCTGAGCGCGACCATGGTCCTGCTGACCGGCGTGATGGGGCTGATCGTCGCGCTGTATTCGCTGGTCTCGATGACCCCGGATCACGAGCGCTTCGGCTACCACCCGCTGCTGCAGCTGTTGCTCGCCGGGGTGGCCGGGGCCTTCCTTACCGGGGACATCTTCAACCTGTACGTGTGGATCGAGGTCCTGCTGGTCGCGTCGTTCGCGCTGCTGATCCTGGGCGGCGAGCGCGCGCAGATGGAGGGGGCGATCAAGTACGTCACCCTCAACCTGGTGTCGTCGCTGATCCTGCTGGCCGCGGTGGGTCTGACCTACGGCCTGTTCGGCACCCTGAACATGGCGGAGCTGGCGGCCTACATGGGCGAGGCCGAGAACACCGGTCTGGTGACCGTGGTGGGCGTGCTGTTCATGGTCGCCTTCGCGATCAAGGCCGCGGCCTTCCCGCTGTTCTTCTGGCTGCCGGCCTCCTACCACACCCCGCCGGTGGCGATCTCGGCGATCTTCGCCGCGCTGCTGACCAAGGTCGGGGTGTACGCGCTGATCCGCTTCTTCACCCTGATGTTCACCGAGGCCCCGGAGGTCACCCAGAACATCCTGCTGTGGGGCTCCGGCTTCACCATGCTGGTGGGCGTGCTGGGCGCGGCGGCACAGTTCGAGTTCCGCCGAATCCTGGCCTTCCACAGCGTCAGCCAGATCGGCTACATCATCATGGGCCTGGCCCTGCATACCCCGCTGGCGCTGGCCGGTTCGCTGCTGTTCATCCTCCATCACAGCATCGTCAAGACCAACCTGTTCCTGATCAGCGGGATCTCCTATTTCGCCCGTGGCACGCACGAGCTGAAGGATCTTGGCGGGCTGTATCGCACGCACCCCGGACTGTCGGTGCTGTTCCTGGTCTCGGCGCTGTCGCTGGCCGGGCTGCCGCCGCTCTCCGGGTTTCTGGTCAAGCTGATGCTGGTGCGCGCGGGTCTGGAGATCGAGGCCTACTGGATCGTGGCGATCGCGCTGATCACCGGCCTGCTGACGTTCTACTCCATGGTCAAGATCTGGGCCGAGGCGTTCTGGAAGGCCGACCCGCGCGGCGAGCAGGCCCCGGCCAACGGGCCGGCGTGGCCCGAGCGTGGCGGCCTGTGGTTGCTGTATGCCCCGGTGGCGGCACTGGCGGCACTGGCGGTGCTGATGGGCGTGGCGGCGGAGCCGTTCCTGCAGCTGGCCATGGCCGCCGGTGAGCAGATGCTGGACGTGGATGCCTATGTCGAGGCGATTCTGGGGGGCGACGCGCAATGAACCTGCTCGCACTCAACCTCCTGCTGGCCCTGGCCTGGATGATGCTGACGGGCAGCTTCACCGCGACCAGCCTGCTGTCCGGTCTGGTGTTCAGCTACATGGCCCTGTGGGTCGCGTTCAATCGCAAGGCGGATCACAGCAGCTTCTTCTGGAAGGTGCCGAAGGTGATCTCCTTCATCGCGTTCTTCATCTATGATCTGATCAAGGCCAACCTGGTGGTGGCCTGGGACGTCCTGACGCCCACCCATTTGATGAAGCCCGGCGTGATCGCGTTCCCGTTGCGGGCCCATACCGATGCGCAGATCACCGTACTCGCCAACCTGATCTCGGTGACTCCGGGCACGCTGAGTCTGGATGTCTCCACCGATCGCAAGGTGCTGTACATTCATGCCATGTACCTGCAGGACGAGGACAAGCTGCGGCAGGAACTGCGGGACATGGAAAGCCGCGTGATGGAGCTGATCGACTGATGCCGATTCTCGACTGGGCCGTGAACGCGACCTTCGTGATCCTCAGCCTGGCGCTGGTGATCATCTTCATACGCCTGCTGAAGGGGCCGAGCCTGCCCGACCGGGTCGTGGCGCTGGAACTGATCGCCTCGCTGACCGTGGGGTTCATCGCGACGCATGCGGTGGCGACGGGGGCGGCCAACTTCCTCGACGTGGCCGTGGTACTGGCGCTGACCGCGTTCCTCGCCGCGGTGGGCTTCGCGCGGTACCTGGAGAAGGGAGGTTACCGCAGTGATGAGTGAGTGGATCACCGCCTTCCTCCTGCTGCTGGGCTCGCTGCTGATGCTGCTGGCGGCGCTGGGCGCGCTGCGCATGCCCGATCTGCTGACCCGCATGCATGCGACCACCAAGGCCGGCGCGCTGGGTGGCGGCACCATGGTCGTGGCGGCCGCGGTGTTCTTCGATGACGGCGCAGTCACCGCCCGCGCGCTGGCGATCGTGGTGTTCATCATCCTGACTGCCCCGGTGGCCGCGCACCTGATCGGCCGCGCCGGCTATTTCGTCGGCATCCCGCTGTGGGAGGGGACCCTCAAGGACGAACTGAAGGATCGCTACGATCCCGAGACCCACACCCTCGCTTCGGAGGACAAGCCGGAGGACAGGAAATCCTCTGCCCCCGCCGAAGACCGCGACCGCGACTGACCGATTCCCGGGGCTCCGGTCATGACCGGGCCATCCCGCACCCCCGCGTCGCGCGCACAAAAAAGCCGGGGCCCGCAGGCCCCGGCAAGTTCACGCTTCACGTACGAAGGGGTGTCCGGAGAGACGCCCGGGATCAGGCCGCGTGGGTCTCCTTCGCCTCGCGCGCGGCCTTCGCTTCTTCGGGATCGTAGGCCGCTCCGGACCACAGCATTTCGTAGGCGATCTCCTCGTTACCGTTCTCGCACAGCTCCAGCACGTCCTGGAACAGCGGCTGGAAGGTCTCGCTGCGATGGGAGGCCTCATGTTCCTCCATCGTGCGCCAGAAGGTGATGATCAGCGCTTCCTTGTCCTTCATCGGGCTTTCCACGGCCTGACCGATGGTGGAACCCTCGTTGGAGACCGCACCGGAGTTCAGGGCCACGAAGCCGCCGACGAAGCCGGTGTCCGAGTGATAGGTCTTCACGTTCTCGCACAGCACGGCCACGCGTTCCTGCAGGTCGTCGATGCTGTATTCCGGCTTCAGGATGACCCGGTTGATGGTCACCACGCCGTCCGGCGGAAAGTTCTGGATCAGGTTGCTCATAACGACCTCCTTGGTTAACAGAAGATGCCCTCGGGCATTGTCGCTTCATTCAGCGAATCAGCATGTGCTGAATGAATTGTTGACCAATTTACTCAAGATCTAGCCGTGCGCAACAAAGGCACACGTGTCGAAGGGCCTGGGACGGTCGGGGTTGTTTCGGGTGTCCGGCCTGATATATCGTACATTCCAACGAATATTGGAATATCGAGTGTCCCGCGATGAACGAACGCGACCTGAAGGACGTGCTGTACGAGCAGGTGGCGCGGATTACGCGCGCCGCGGCCAGCCCCAAGCGCCTGGAGCTGATCGAGGTGCTGGTGCAGGGCGAGAAGACCGTCGAGCAGTTGGCGGCGGACACCGACATCAGCGTCAAACTGGCCAGTGCCCACCTCAAGGCCCTGCGCGAGGCCCGTCTGGTGGAGGCTCGTCGCGCCGGGCGTCATGTCCACTATCGTCTCGCTGGCCGCCACGTCGCGGACTTCTGGGTGGTGCTGCGTTCGCTGGCCGAGGAGCGCCTGCTGGAACTGCAGGCAGCCACCCGCGAGCTGACCGAATGCGCCGACGAGCTGGCCCCGGTCGCGGGCCACGAGCTGCTGGAGCAGGCGCGGCGCGGCGAGGTGGTGGTGCTGGACGTGCGTCCCGGGGTCGAGTACGCGGCCGGGCATCTCCCCTGCGCGCGCTCCATCCCGCTGCAAGAGCTGAATCAGCGTCTGCAGGAACTGCCGGCCGACCGCCCGGTGGTCGCTTACTGCCGTGGCCCCTACTGCCTGATGGCGAAAGAGGCCGTCGCCCTGCTGCGCGAGCACGGGATCGCTGCGCAACGCGTGGAGGAGGGCGTGGCGGAATGGCGCCACGCGGGCCTGCCGCTGACCGACGAGCCGGCCTGACGCGGCCGGGCCCCGGCCGCGAGACAACGCATTTCCAGAGGAAACCGGAACATGGACAAGCACAAGGCCGCCGAGGCCTACGATCACATCACGCACGGGATCCGCGAGAACCTCGGGCAGTTCAGCCAGCAGCTGATCCAGGTGTTCTTCGTCGGCCTGACCATCGGGATGATGCGCACGGTCATCCCGGCGCTGGCGGAGGACGAGTTCGGCGTGGCCGAGGGCTCGTTCATGCTGCTGACGGCTTTCGTGGTGGCCTTCGGGATCGTGAAGGGCGCGCTCAATTTCGTCGCCGGCCGGCTGTCCGAGCGCATGGGCCGCAAGAATGTCCTGTTGCTGGGCTGGCTGTCCGCCATCCCGATCCCGTTCATGATCCTGTACGCCCCGACCTGGGGCTGGATCGTCGCCGCCACGGTGCTGCTGGGCGTGAACCAGGGTCTGGCCTGGTCGATGACGCAGACCGCCAAGATGGACATCACCCGGGCGAACGAGCGCGGCTTCACCATGGGCATGAACGAGTTCTCCGGCTATGTCGGCGTGGCCGTCGCCGGCATCGTCACCGGGTACATGGCGTCCGCCCTCGGTCCGCGCGTCGGCCTGCTGGTCTTCGGCCTGGTGGTGATCGCGCTGGCAATCGTGATGACCTTCCTGCTGGTGCGCGAGACCATTGACTGGGCGAAGGCCGAGGGGGCCCGCCATGCGGCCGGTCGCAACGACGGGCCGGTGGCGCGCTATCCGCAGAACATCCCCGACGCCCCCACGACCTGGCAGGTGTTCACCCTGATGTCCTGGCGCGACCGGCGCATGGCGGCGTTCAGCCAGGCCGGGCTGGTGGAGAAGTTCGTGGACGCGCTGGTGTGGGTCTTCTATCCGGTGTTCCTGTACCAGCAGGGCCTCGGTCTGGCGGCGATCGGCTGGATCGTCGGCATCTACGGCTTCGTCTGGGGCGGCTCGCAGTTCTTTACCGGCCGTCTGTCCGATCATATCGGTCGCATGAAACCCATCGTCTGGGGCATGTGGATCTGTGGCGCCGGGGTCGGGCTGACCCTGCTCGGTTCCGGGGTCATCTGGTGGTCGTTCGCCGCGGTGGTCACCGGCTTCGGCATGGCCCTGCTGTATCCCAACCTGAGTGCGGCGGTCGCGGACATCGCACATCCCAACTGGCGCGGATCGGCGATCGGGACCTACCGCTTCTGGCGCGACCTGGGCTACGGCATCGGCGCGCTGGGGCTGGGCATCGTCGCGCACCTGGGCGGCTCGGTGGAATGGGGCTTCTGGTTCGTGGTGATCGCGATGTTCCTGTCCGGGGCCCTGGTTTGGTGGTGGGGCGAGGAGACCCATCCGCGCCTGAACCCGGCGGACCCGCAGTAGGCCACCGCCGGGTCCGCGGCGGGCCGCACCGACCCCCGGCCGGAGCCCGGCGCGTGCCGGCACGCCGGGCCGGCTTTTCCGTCACGGGATCGGGGCGTTGGCGCGGGGCGACCGCGGTCCGTACACTGCCCGCACATGACGGAATCCAACCCCCTGACCCGGCTGCGCGAGATCATGGCGCGACTGCGCGACCCCGAGCACGGCTGTGCCTGGGACCGTGCGCAGACCGCCGCCAGCATCGTCCCGCATACCCTTGAAGAAGCCTATGAGCTGGCCGACGCCGTCGCGCGTGACGCCGGCGACGCGGCCGCCACCGCCGAGCTGCGGGAAGAGCTGGGGGACCTGCTGTTTCAGGTGGTGTTCCAGGCGCGCATCGCCGAAGAAGCCGGGCGCTTCGATCTGGATGATGTCGCGCGCGGGATCGCCGACAAGCTGGTGCGGCGCCATCCGCACGTGTTTGCCGGCCACGCCTTCGGTGACGATGCCGAACGCGAGGCAGCCTGGGAGGCCGACAAGGCCGCCTCCCGCGAGCAGCGGGGCCATGCCAGCGCGATGGACGATATCCCGCTGGCGCTGCCGGCGCTGGCGCGCGCGGTCAAGACCCAGCGGCGGGCCGCGCGTGACGGCTTCGACTGGGACGACGCCGGTCCGGTGGTCGACAAGATCCATGAGGAGATGGCCGAGGTGAACGAGGCCGTGGCCGCGGGCGCCGATCCCGATGCGGTGGCCGAGGAGGTCGGCGACGTGCTGTTCGCGGTGTCCAACTGGGCGCGCCATCTGGGCGTGGACCCGGAGGGCGCGCTGCGCGGCAGTACCCGCAAGTTCGAGGCGCGCTACCGGCGCATGGAGGCCCTGGCCGAAGGCCGGGGACAGTCGCTGTCAGCGCTCGATTTTGCCGAGCAGGAGGCGCTGTACCAGCAGGCCCGTCGCCAGCTGCGCGGCGACCCCGAATCGACCCCCGAATAACTCCGAACAACCCCGAACGGCCGGGCACCCGTCCCGTCCCGAGAAAAGGAACCCGTATGGAACACGGCCTGGATTCGCTGCCCGATCACTTCATGCCCGCGCGCATCGAGCGCATCGAGCAGGTGACCCCGCTGATCCGCAGCTTCACCCTGGCGGCGGACCCGCAGCGCTTCGTGTCGCGCGCCGGCCAGTGGCTGGACCTGGTGATCCCGCAGGGCGATGCCAAACCCTTCGTCGGCGGCTATTCGGTGGTCTCCGCGCCGCGCGATGACGGCCGCCTGGAGCTGGCCATCAAGTATGCCGATCACCATGCGGCCACCCATCACCTGCATACCGCGGCGCGCGAGGGCGACACCGTCTACATCACGCCGGGGCAGGGGGACTTCTTCTTCGAGAGCGGCATGGCCGACAACGTGGTGCTGCTGGGGGCCGGCATCGGGGTGACCCCGCTGTTCAGCATCCTGCGCTATGTGCACCAGTCGGCCCCCGATGTGAATGCGCACCTGGTCTACAGCGTGGCGCGTCAGGACGAGGTGCTGTTCCCCGAGGAGCTGGAGCGCCTGGCGCAGGCCGACAACATCGACGTGACCCTGACCGTGACCCGCGAGGCGGAGGACTGGCTGGGGCATACCGGGCGGATCTCGCATTCGTTGCTGGAGTCGCTGGAGCTGCCGCGCGACGCGCTGTTCTATTTCTGCGGCTCGCGCGAGTTCATCGAGGACATGGCCACGCTGCTCGGCGAATGGGGCATCCCCGAGGCGCAGCTCAAATACGAGAAGTGGTGGTAGGGCGTCAGGCGTCGCTGTCGAGACGCAGCGACAGGTCCACCGCCCGCAGGTGCTTGGTCAGCGCCCCCACCGAGATGTAGTCCACCCCCGAGTCGGCGACTTCCAGCAGGGTCGCGGCCGAGACCCCGCCGGAGGCCTCGGAGATCGCACGCCCGCGGATGCGCCGCACTGCCTCGGCGCGATCCGCGGATTCCAGCTCGTCCAGCATGATCACGTCGGCCCCGGCGGCCAGCGCCTGGTCGACCTCCTCCAGATTTTCGGTCTCCACCTCCACCCAGCGCCCGGCGCCCAGCGTGCGCGCCTGCTGCACCGCGGCGGCGATGGAGCCGCAGGCGGCGATGTGGTTTTCCTTGATCAGCACCGCGTCCCACAGGCCCAGGCGGTGGTTGTGGCCGCCGCCGATGCGCACCGCGTACTTCTGCGCGTGGCGCAGGCCGGGCAGGGTCTTGCGGGTATCGAGGATGCGCGCATGGTGGTCCTGCAGGCGCGCCACCCAGCGCGCGGTCTCGGTGGCGGTGCCGGACAGGGTCTGCAGCAGGTTGAGGGCGGCGCGCTCGCCGGCCAGCAGCGCGCGGGCCGGCCCCTCGATGCGGGCGATCCGCGTATCGGCCGCGCAGGTCTCGCCCTCGGCGACTGCCCATTCGATGCGCAGGTCGGGGTCCAGGCGGGCAAACACGCGTTCCGCCCAGGGCTGGCCGCAGATGACGGCGTCCTCGCGCAGCCACAGCGAGGCGCGCGCATGCCGCCCGGCCGGGACCAGCGCCGCGGTCACGTCGGCGGCCATGCCGCCGGGCCCGAGGTCCTCCTCCAGCGCCGCGGCCACCTCGCGTTCCAGTGCGGTGGGGTCGGGCTCGGCGGGGCCGCGGACGAAAGGGTCGCGGGGCTTTTCGAGGTGCAGGGTCATTGCGGGTCTTCCGTTGCCGGGTGGCTGCGGACCACTGTCAGATCGACGTGGCCATGCGCCAGGCGGGCGGAAACCGCGTCTCCGCGGTTCACGTCGGCGGCATCCCGCAGCAGTCCGCCGTCCTCGGTGGACAGGATGGCGTAGCCGCGGCGCAGTACCGCGGTGGGGTCCAGTGCGTGCAGCTGGCGCCGGCTTGCCTCGAACTGGCGCCGGCGCGCATCCAGCTGGCGCTGCGTCGCGCTGCGCAGGCGCTGATCCAGACGGTGCAGGCGTTCGCGCCGGGTCGCCAGATCGCGGTCGGGGCGTACCTGCTGCAGCCGCTGGCGCAGGTGTTCCAGGCGCAGGCGGGCGTGGTTCAGCCGCGCCCCGGGAGAGGCCCCGGCGAGGCGCAGGCGGGCGCGCTGCAGGCGCTGTTCCGCGCGTTCCAGACGCAGCCGCCCGGCGCGTTGCAGGCGTTCGCGCTGCTCGTCGAGGCGCTGGAGGTTGCGTTCCAGGATCTGCCGCGGATGGCGCCGCTGCAGGCGGCCGGCGAGCCCTTCCAGGCGTGCGCGATCCTCGTGGATGCGACGCGCCAGGCGCTGCTCCAGGCGTGCGCGCAGTGCGTTGAGCTGCTGGCGCAGGGCGGGGCCGTCGGGGCTGACCGCCTCGGCCGCCGCGGTGGGGGTGGATGCGCGCAGGTCGGCGACGAAATCGGCGATGGTCACGTCGCTTTCGTGGCCCACGCCGGTCACCACGGGGATCGGACAGGCGGCGATCGCGCGCGCCACATTCTCCTCGTTGAAGGCCTGCAGGTCTTCCAGAGAACCGCCGCCGCGGGCCAGCAGGAGCACGTCCACCGCGCGTTCCTCGCCCGCACGCTGCAGGGCGGCGACGATCTGCTCGGCCGCCGCGGCGCCCTGGACCGCAACGGGATACAGCGTGATCGGGAGCAGCAGCGGAAACCGGCGCGCCAGCGTGCGTTCGATGTCGTGGCGGACATCGCCCTGGGCCGAGGTGATCACGCCCAGGCGATGGGTCCGCGCCGGCAGCGACTGCTTGCGCGCGGGTTCGAACAGGCCCTCGGCCTCAAGCTGCTTCTTCAGCCGCTGGAAGGCGGCCAGCAGCCGGCCCTCGCCGGCGGGTTCGAGCCGCTCGACCACGATCTGGAACTGGCCGCGGGCAGGGTAGATGCCCGCGCGCCCGCCCACCTGCACCGCATCGCCGTCCGCGAAGGGCGCTGCGCGCCGGGCGTTGCCGCGGAACAGCACGCAGTTGACGCTGGCGTTCTCGTCCTTCAACGAGAAATACTGGTGGCCCGACGGGTAGCGGCGCAGGTTGGAGACCTCGCCCTCGACCCGCACCGATCCCAGTCCGTCGCGCAGCAGTCCGTCCGCGCACTGGTTCAGCTGGGCCACGGTCAGGACCGCGGCGGTATCGCTCATTCGCCGCCCCCGAATACCCGTTCCAGCAGTTCGGTGCCGCGGCCGACCGGGTCGGCGCGCAGCGCCGCCTCTTCCTTCGCCAAAGTGTCGAACAGACCGGACATCGCGTAGCCCAGTACGTGGTCCACCGGATCGAAGGCGATGTCGGCGACGAACGGGATGTCCTCGACCTCGGACAGCAGGTCGTTGTAGGCACTGATGGCACCGGATTCGCGCAGGGCCTCGTCGATGACCGGCTCCATGCGCGCGGCCAGCGGGTCGCTCATGCGGGTCTCGAAGTGGCGGGTGGCGGCATCGTCGGGGCCCTGGATGATCTCGCGGGCCTCGTCCAGGGTCAGGTCCTCGATGGCGTCCAGGAACAGCTCGCGGGCCTGCGGGGCGGCATCCTCGGCGGCCCGGTTCATGCGTTCGTGCAGGTCGTCGACCGGGCCCGCCGCACCGAAGCGGTCGAGGGTGTCGCGCGTGGACTGCACCAGTCCGGGCAGCGGGATGCGCACCTCCGGGTTCCCCCAGAAGCCGTTGTGGCGCGCCAGTTGGCCGGTGGCGTTGCGGGTGGCGATGGACAGCGCCTCGCGCAGGGCGTCGATGCGCTCGTCCTGGCTGAGAGCGCTGCCATTGTCGCCCCCGGTCAGGCTTCCCAGGGCCTCGCGGCCGCGTTCCCACCAGTCGGCGCCGGCGGGTGCGGCGGCCAGCAGGGCGGTTCCCGGCAGGAGGCGGAACAGGAAACGGCGGCGGCCGGCAAGGCGGGATGTCGATGACATGTCTGGACCCTTCGGAATGCGGAGATACAAGGGTAACTTCGCAGCGCCGCGGATGCGACGCACGTGCCCGATCCGCCTTTACCCGTCAAGCCCCGGATTCTATACTGTCCGGCTCTTTCCTCCCGGTCCCCGGGCCCTGTCTGGAGTGGTGCATGCGGATACTCGGTGAAGCCCTGACCTTCGATGACGTTCTGCTGATTCCCGGGCACTCGAACGTCATCCCGCGCGACGTCGACATCTCCACCCGGATCAGCCGCGGGATCACGCTCAGCGCGCCGCTGGTCTCCGCGGCCATGGATACGGTGACCGAGGCCAGCCTGGCGATCGCCATGGCGCAGGAGGGCGGCATCGGCATTGTCCACAAGAACATGCCGGCCGAGGCCCAGGCCCGCGAGGTCTGGCAGGTCAAGAAATACGAAAGCGGGGTGATCAGCGAGCCGATCACCGTGGGGCCCGACGCTTCCATTGGCGACGTGGTGCGGCTGACCCGGGACAGCCACATCTCCGGCGTGCCGGTGGTGGACGGCAACGATCTGCGCGGCATCGTGACCTCGCGTGATCTGCGCTTCGAGACCCGCATGGAGGCTCCGGTCTCCGAGATCATGACCCCGCGCGACCGCCTGGTCACCGTGCGCGAGGGTGCCGGGCGCGAAGAAATCCTCGGTCTGCTGCACAAGCACCGCATCGAGAAGGTGCTGGTGGTCAACGACGCCTTCGAGCTGCGTGGCATGATCACCGTGAAGGATATCCAGAAGTCCACCGAACACCCGTATGCCAGCAAGGACGAGCGCGGCCGCCTGCGCGTGGGCGCTGCGGTGGGCGTGGGCGAGGGCACCGACGAGCGCGTCGCCGCGCTGGTCGAGGCCGGCGTGGACCTGATCGTGGTGGATACCGCTCACGGTCACTCGCAGGGGGTGCTGGATCGCGTCGCCTGGGTGAAGAAGCACTACCCGGACGTGCAGGTGGTGGGCGGCAACATCGCGACCGCCGATGCAGCGAAGGACCTGGTGGCCGCCGGCGCCGACGGGGTGAAGGTCGGTATCGGCCCGGGCTCGATCTGCACCACCCGCGTGGTGGCCGGGGTCGGCGTGCCGCAGATCACCGCGATCTCCGAGGTGGCCGGGGCCCTGGAAGGGACCGACGTGCCGCTGATCGCCGATGGCGGCGTGCGCTTCTCCGGCGATCTTGCCAAGGCGGTGGCCGCCGGTGCCCATTGCGTGATGCTGGGCTCGATGTTCGCCGGCACGGAGGAGGCGCCGGGCGAGGTCGAGCTCTACCAGGGGCGCTCCTACAAGATCTACCGCGGCATGGGCTCGCTGGGTGCGATGCAGCAGGGCTCCTCCGACCGCTACTTCCAGGACCCGAACGCCCCGGCCGACAAGTTCGTGCCCGAGGGTATCGAGGGCCGCGTGCCGTACAAGGGCTCGATCGTCGCCATCATCTATCAGCTGATGGGTGGCCTGCGCTCCTCGATGGGCTACGTGGGCGCGCAGAACATCGCCGAAATGCGCAGCAAGCCACAGTTCGTGCGCGTGACCGCGGCCGGCATGCGCGAGAGCCACGTGCATGACGTGGCGATCACCAAGGAAGCACCCAACTATCGCATGGACTGATCCGGCCCGCCGGCCGGATCCCCGACACAGACCCCGGCCGCCCGGCCGGGGCAGTGGATGACCTCATGACCCAGGATCTGCACGCCCACCGCATTCTGGTACTGGACTTCGGTTCCCAGTACACCCAGCTGATCGCCCGCCGCGTCCGCGAGGCCGGAGTCTATTCCGAGGTGCATGCCTGGGACATGCCGGCGGAGGACATCCGCGCGTTCGCGCCCACCGGCATCATCCTTTCGGGCGGGCCCGAATCGGTGAACGTCGAGGCACCGCCGCGCGCCGAGGACGTGGTGTTCGAGCTGGGCGCGCCGGTGCTGGGCATCTGCTACGGCATGCAGACCATGGCCGCACAGCTGGGCGGGCGCGTCGAGCCCTCCGAGCGCCGCGAGTTCGGCTACGCCCAGGTCCGCGCGCGCGGCCATACCCCGTTGCTGCGGGACATCGAGGATCACACCACGCCCGAGGGCTGGGGCCTGCTGGACGTGTGGATGTCGCACGGCGACCACGTGACCGAGCTGCCGGAAGGCTTCCGCCTGATGGCCTCCACCGACTCCGCGCCGATCGCTGGCATGGCCGACCCGGACCGCGGCTTCTACGGCGTGCAGTTCCACCCCGAGGTCACGCATACCACCCAGGGGCAGCGGATCCTCGAACGTTTCATCTACGAGATCTGCGGCTGCGAGGCGCTGTGGACCGCCGACAACATCATCGAGGACATGGCCGCGCGGGTGCGCGAGCAGGTCGGCGACCAGCGCGTGGTTCTGGGCCTGTCCGGCGGGGTGGATTCCTCGGTAGTGGGCGCGCTGCTGCACAAGGCGATCGGCGACCAGCTGACCTGCGTGTTCGTGGACACCGGCCTGCTGCGCGAGGGCGAGGGCGATCAGGTGATGGCGACCTTCGCCCGCCACATGGGCGTGAACGTGATCCGGGTGGATGCCGAGGACCGCTTCATGAGCGCGCTGGCCGGCATCGAGGATCCGGAGGCCAAGCGCAAGGTGATCGGCGGGCTGTTCATCGACGTGTTCGACGAAGAGGCCGGCAAGCTGGAAAACGTGAAGTGGCTGGCCCAGGGCACGATCTACCCCGACGTGATCGAGTCGGCCGACTCCAAGACCGGCAAGGCCCATGTGATCAAGTCGCACCACAACGTGGGCGGCCTGCCGGAGAACATGAAACTCGGTCTGGTCGAGCCGCTGCGCGAGTTGTTCAAGGACGAGGTGCGCAAGATCGGCGTGGAGCTGGGCCTGCCCACCGAAATGGTCTACCGCCATCCGTTCCCGGGGCCCGGCCTGGGCGTGCGCATCCTGGGCGAGGTGAAGAAGGAATACGCCGATCTGCTGCGCCGCGCCGATGCGATCTTTATCGAGGAGCTGCGCAAGGCCGATCTGTATGACCGGACCTCGCAGGCGTTCGCGGTGTTCCTGCCGGTCAAGTCGGTGGGGGTGATGGGCGACGGCCGGCGCTACGACTACGTGGTCGCGCTGCGCGCGGTGGAGACCATCGACTTCATGACCGCCCGCTGGGCGCATCTGCCGTACGACTTCCTCGACCACGTCTCGCGCCGGATCATCAACGAGATCCCCGGCATCTCGCGCGTGACCTACGACATCTCCGGCAAGCCCCCCGCCACCATCGAGTGGGAATAAGGCCCGCCCCCTGCTCGAGGGGCGGTCCTACTCGAAGATCTGGTTGACGTGGTTCAGGCCGGCCTCGTCGGTGTCCCAGTCCAGGGTCAGCCGGTCGGGGTCGCCGGTGAGCCGGCGGAAGGCGGGGACCTCGCTCCGGTCCACGGTGGCGAGGCGGTGGCGGGTGCCACCGTAGGACTCGATGTTGGCGGCCTGCAGGATGTCGGTGTAGGAGACCGGCTCGTGGGCGCCCGGATCCTGGCGGATCTTTTCGTGATCGCCCACCGCGCGCACGATCTCCGGGTCGAAGTTCCAGCTCTTGAGCATCGCCCGGCCCATCGCCACGTGGGCCGCGTCGATCGCGGCCTGGACCGCGCGCGGATCCTCGTAGATCACTTCCACCTTCTCGGCGCGGCGCAGAATGGGCACGGCGCCGATGTCGTGGACCAGTCCGGCCAGCAGCGCGATGTCCGCGTCCAGATGGCGCTGCCGGCGGGCCAGCAGGTAGCTGAGGACCGCGACCTCCAGGCTGTGGGCCCAGAGCTGTTCCATGCGCTCGCGGATGGCCTCGTTGCCGGTCTGGAAGACTTCCTTCATCGAATGGGTCAGCACGACCTGGCGGACCCGTTCCATGCCCAGTCGGGTCACGGCCGAGTGGATGGTGGAGCAGCGATGCAGCCCGCGATAGGCGGGGCTGTTGGCCTGGCGTACCAGACGCGAGGCCAGGGCGGTGTCGCGCGAGATCAGGTTGACCAGGTCGGCGATCGTGCTGTTGTCGTCCTGCACGATGAACAGCGCCTGCACGGAGATGTCCGGCAGGGTGGGGATGTCCACCAGCTGCCGGTCGAGGTCGCTTCGCAGTTTCTCGAGGAAGTTTTCGACATCCGTGCGGGTAGCCAAAAGATGCACTCCGTGCGGCGTTTCTGTGGCGTGAAGTATGCCACAGCCACCGGCTTTCGGGGTTGCAGGTCCCATGGGCCGTCGCCCGGATGGTGGCCCGCAACCCCGTAGCACGCGCCTGCGCGGCGGGGTGCCGTAGCGCAGGTCAGGCGGCTTCGGCGAGGCCCTCCGCGCGGCCGGGGCGGCCCTGCTTGAGGGTCACCAGTTCCTCGGCGCTGGTGGGATGCAGCGGGATGGTCAGGTCGAGGTCGCGCTTGGTCGCACCCATGCGCACCGCCACCGCGAAGCCCTGCAGCATCTCGTCGACGTGGGGGCCGATCATGTGGATGCCGACCACCTTTTCGTCATCCCCGGCGCACACCAGCTTCATCACCACCGGCGGGAGCTCGCCTTCCGCAAAGGCCCGGTCGAGGCCACCGAAGCGGGTCTCGTACACCCGCACCGAATCGCCGTGGCGTTCCACCGCCTGCGGCTCGGTCAGTCCGACCATGCCGGCGGTGGGATGGGTGAAGGTCACCGTGGGGATCTGTTCGTAGTCCACCGGCACCGGGTTGTTTTCGGGGGCATACCAGTGCTCGGCCAGACGCCGGCCGGCAGCGATCGCCACCGGGGTCAGCGGGCCCTTGCCGATGATGTCCCCCAGGGCGTAGATCCCCTCGACATTGGTTGCCTGCCATTCGTCCACCGGGATGGTGCCGCCGGGACCGATTTCCACGCCGGCCTCTTCCAGCCCCATGTCCGCGGTCGCCGGCTTGCGGCCGACGGCCCACAGTACCTGCTGGTAGGGGCCGAGTTCTTCACCGCCTTCCAGCTGCACGGTGACCGCGCCCGGTTCGCCGCCCAGCCCGGCCACCTTCACCCCGAGGTGACGGCCGATGCCCTGGTGCTCCATGTGCTGGTCCAGGGCTTCGCTGATGGCGGAATCGAACATCTCCAGCACGCGGTCCTCCATCGCGACCACGTCGGTCTGCACGCCCATGGAGCGCAGCATCCCGGCCATCTCCAGGCCGATGTAGCCGGCCCCGATCACGGCGATGGACTCCGGCAGTTCGGTCCACTGGAAGAAGTCGTCCGAGGTCGCGCCCAGTTCGGCGCCCTCCAGCGGCGGCACCACCGGCGCGCCGCCCATGGCCAGCACGATGCGGTCGGCTCGGTATTCGGTGCCGCTTTCGCTGATCACGCGGTCGCTTCCGTTCAGCCGGGCACGCTCGGCGATATGGGTCACGCCCAGCTTCTCCAGGTGCCCGGCCCAGAAGTCATTCAGGTTGCCGAGCAGCTTTTGCCGTTGCTCGGCCAGGTCGCCATAGCGAATGCCCCGGATGTCCACGTCCACGGCGAATTCGGCGGCCTGGCGGGCCTGGCTCATGTGTTCCGCGGCGTACCAGGTGAGCTTTTTCGGCACGCAGCCCTCATTCACGCAGGTCCCGCCCAGCGGTTTCGGGTCGAACACGGCGACGCGGGCGCCATGGGGCGCGGCGCGTTCGGCTACCGCCAGGCCGCCGCTGCCGCCGCCGATCACGATGATGTCGTAGTGTTCCATGCTCTTTTCCCTGTTCGTTGTCGGTCTGATTCGAAGTCTGCCATGGCGAGCGCTCAAGGAGCGGTCGCCGGGGTCCGCCATCCGTGTCCGCAGGTCCGAGGGGGGCGGCCTGCGGACACGGATGGCCACCCGTGGTGGCCGGGGCGGGCCGGTCCCGCCCCGGATCCGGGATCACGCCGCCTGGCGTTCGCGGTGGATCCACTGCTCCAGTTCTTCGGAGCCGCCGATGCGGTGGCCGCCGACGAACACCTGGGGCACGGTCATCGCGCCGGTGGCGGCGCGCAGACTGCGCAGGCTGGCGTCACGGCCCAGCACGATCTCCTCGTAGTCCAGGTCGGCGTCCTCCAGCATCTGCTTCGCGCTGGCGCAGTAGGGGCAGCCCGGCTTGGTGAACACCACCACGTCCTCGGGGCAGGCCGCCTCCGGCGCCACGTGCGACAGCATGGTGTCGGCATCGGAGACCACGAAGGGGTCGCCCGGCTCGTCCGGCTCGATGAACTGCTTCTCGATCACGCCGTCGCGCACCAGCATGGAATAGCGCCAGGAACGCTCGCCGAAGCCGAGGTCGCTCTTGTCGACCAGCATGCCCATCTTCTCGGTGAACTCGCCGTTGCCGTCCGCCAGGAAGGTGATGCGGTCGGCCTCCTGGTCGGCCTGCCAGGCCTCCATCACGAAGCCGTCATTGACCGAGATGCACACGACCTCGTCGATGCCGTGCTTCTTCAGCACCGGCGCCAGCTCGTTGTAGCGCGGCACGTGGGCCGAGGAGCAGGTCGGGGTGAAGGCGCCCGGCAGGGCGAACACCACCACGTTGCGGCCGCTGAAGATGTCC
The DNA here is from genome assembly GCF_000381205.1 of Thioalkalivibrio sp. ALE11. NCBI lineage: Bacteria > Pseudomonadati > Pseudomonadota > Gammaproteobacteria > Chromatiales > Ectothiorhodospiraceae > Thioalkalivibrio > Thioalkalivibrio sp. ALE11. The sequence goes on from NZ_KB906166.1 coordinate 293,239, forward strand.
GCGGTCCGGACGTCGTTCCAGTCGTTGTCCTTGCGGCAGCGGAAGGTGACTTCCGGGACGCGCTGACCTTCGCGATTTTCCAGTTCCATGTTCTCTCTCTCCTGTTGCAGATTGCGGTTTCGGAAACGGGTGAAAAGTCATGTGCCGGCCCGTGGCCGACGACAGGTGCAAGATTAAGGGACGCTCTTCGATAAATCTAATCTTTTATAATTAAAATGATATTAGCCCAAGGCTATGATCGAGGTCGCCGGGGGAAGGGCCTCGCCATGGACCTTCATGCCGGACGCGCCAGGATCACGCGGTTGCGGCCGTCGTGCTTGGCACGGTAGAGGGCCTGGTCCGCAACGGAGATCAGCTGGCCGGGGGCACCGGCATCGCGGGGGAACAGCGCCGCCCCGATGCTGACGGTGACGCGTGAGCGGTTCAGCGGTTCGGGCCAGCGGGCCCCGGCCACGGCGGCTCGCAGGGTCTCGGCGAAGTCCTCGGCCCGGACCGGGTCCGCACCCGGCAGGACGATCATGAATTCCTCGCCACCCCAGCGCATGGCGATGGCGTGTTCCGGCAGCGATTCGCGGATGCACTCGCCGAAACGTTCCAGCACCGTGTCTCCGGCCTGATGGCCGTGACGATCGTTGATGGTCTTGAATTCGTCGAGATCCAGCGCGCCAGCAGCGCCAGGGGCCGATCCTCGTGCTCGCAGGCGGTCAGGGCCTTCTCGAACAGTTCCTGTCCCCGCCGGCGGTTGTAAAGGCCGGTGAGCGAGCAGTAATCCGCCCTTTGCTGAAGGGACAGCTCGAGGGTCTTGGTGTCGGTCACGTCGTGGATCATGCCGCAGACCCGCAGTGGCTTTCCGTGGTCGTCCCGCAGCACGATGCGTCCGCGATCGGAGACCCACAGATAGTGCCCGTTGCGGTTGCGCAGCCGGTATTCGGCGTGAAAGGCGGGCCGGCGGCCGGCCAGATGATCCTCCAGTTTGGTCAGGACCAGCGGCCGGTCCTCGGGGTGCACGTTATCCTTCCAGGTGTCGATGACCTCTTCCATCTCGTCGGGACCGTACCCCAGCAGGGACTTCAGGTTCGGGCTGAACACCAGACGTTCCTGCTGCGGATACCAGTCCCAGACCCCCTCGGCGATGTCGTACAGGACCTGCCAGTGTTCGCGGCCGGCGTCCTCGTCCGGCGACGACCCGCGTTCGGGGATCTCGCGGGCGACCGACACGAAATACTCGCGCCCGTCGACATGCTGCACCGACGTCAGGATCTCCACCGGGATGGCCGAACCGTCCGCGTGGCGGTGCTCGCCGAGGAAGCGATAGGGCGCCTGGTTGCGGATGACCTCGGCGATCTCGCTCCAGGCCGGCATGCCCTGTACGCCGGTCTGGAGCGACATCACCGATTCGTGCAGGAGCTGGTCACGGCTGAGCCCGAGGCTGGCATGCGCCTTTTCGTTGCCGTCGATGATCCGCGAGGTCTCCGGATCGATGATATAGACGGCGTCCGGGAGGCCGTGAAAGAACGACGCGGCTGAAGCGGCCATGGGGATCCCGGCTGAAGCGACTGGGGCCGGCATTTTACCCCGGCCGGCGCGGGGTTGCGAGCGCGGGCACCGGATCGAGGTTGACGTGCGTGGCCGAAACCCTGATGCTTTCGGGTTCGGTCGGGCGGCGGTGATCCGTGCGGCCAACAGCGTTATGGTGGTCCGTATCAGTCCCCTCGCGACGACAGGTTGTGAACCCCGCCAGGCCCGGAAGGGAGCAACGGTAGCAACTGCGTCGGGCGCCGGGGTGTGGCGGGTGCGGGCCACCTCCCTTCCAGTTTCGCTTTCCGGTGGGGCCGAGTGCCCGGAGGCCACGGCGACCGCTCCGTCCATGGGAGAGGCATGAGTCACCAGGTTCTGGCCCGCAAGTGGCGGCCCTCACGTTTCGAGGATCTCGTCGGTCAGCCGCACGTGGTGCGCGCGCTCTCCAATGCGCTGTCCGGCGAGCGGCTGCATCATGCCTATCTGTTCGCCGGCACCCGCGGCGTGGGCAAGACCACCGTGGCGCGCATCCTGGCGCGCTGTCTCAACTGCGAGACGGGGGTGACCGCCGAACCCTGCGGCCAGTGCCGTTCCTGCGTGGAGATCGCCGAGGGGCGGCACCTTGACCTGATCGAGGTCGACGCCGCCTCGCGCACCCGGGTGGACGACACCCGCGAGCTGCTGGACAACGTGTCCTACGCCCCCACCACCGGCCGCTTCAAGGTGTACCTCATCGACGAGGTGCACATGCTGTCGGAGAAGAGCTTCAACGCGCTGCTCAAGACCCTGGAAGAACCGCCGGAACACGTGAAGTTCCTGCTGGCGACCACCGACCCGCAGAAGCTGCCGGTGACGGTGCTGTCGCGCTGTCTCCAGTTCAACCTCAAGCCGATGCCGGCGCCGCTGATCGCCGATTATCTGACCGGGGTGCTCGAGACCGAGGGCGTGGGTGCCGAACCCGGTGCGCTGCTGCGTCTGGCCGAGGCGGCCGAGGGCTCGATGCGCGATGCGCTCAGTCTCACCGACCAGGCCATCGCCTACGCCGGCGATCAGCTGAGCGAGGGGGCGACCTGCGACATGCTGGGGCTGCTGCCACGCACCCGGTTGGCCGGGCTGCTGGATGCAGTGTTCGCCGGGGACGGTGCGGCGCTGGTCCACGGTCTCGCCGAGCTGGATGCCCTGGGGCCGGACTGGTCGCGGCTTCTGGATGAACTGGCCTCATTGCTGCACCGGGTGGCGGTGCTGCAGGTGGCGGGCGAGGTGGCCGATGGCGGCGAAGCGGGCCTGGACTGGGCGCGCGAGGCCGCCGGCCGCGAAGACCCCGAGGCGATCCAGCTCGCCTATCAGATCCTGATCCATGGCGTACGCGACCTGCCGTATGCACCGGAACCGCGCATGGGGGTCGAAATGACCCTGCTGCGGCTGCTGGCCTTCCGTCCGGAGGGCTCGCCGGAGCCCGCGTCCGGTACCACAACCGGCGGGAGCGGCGCGGCTGGCCGGCCCGGGAACCCCGCGAACCGGGGCCCGGCGGTGCAGGCCGAGCCCGCGTCCCGTGCCGCGGCCGAGGCCCCGGAGCCGGCGCGGGCAAGCTCGCCTTCCACGCGCGGGCCGGATGCCGGGGAGGCCGGCGCGGTACGCGAGCCGCATGCGGCCCCGGCCTCCGCGCCCCCGGAGAAGACCGCCGGAGCCGATGCGGCGGACGCTGCCCGCCCGGCGCCGGCCCCGGTGCCCGCCGCTCCGGTGGCCGAGGGCGAATTTGACTGGCATGCGTTTGCCGCAGGTCTTCCCGCGGGTACCGCGCGGGAAATCGCGCTGCAGGCCGAATTTCGTTCGCTGGATGCGGAGCGGCTGACGCTCGCGCTGCCGACCGACTACCGCATGCTGTGCACGGAACGGGCCCGGGAACGCTTGTCCAGGTCCCTGGAGGCGCATCTCGGCCGCGGCGTGCGTCTGGAGATCGTGGATCAGGAAGAAGCCGGTGGTGACACGCCGGCCGCGCGTCTTGCGGCGGATGCCGAGGCGCGTCAGGCTGAAGCCGAGTCCGCCATGCGGCAGGATCCGGTGGTGCAGGCGCTGCACGAGCGCTTCGGGGCCGAACTCGGCCCGGTGCGCCTGCGCGACGACGACCCGACACTTAATCAGGACCCCGGAACAGCGGGACAGGAGAACCGAAAATGATGAAAGGCGGCATGGGCAACATGATGAAGCAGGCCCAGAAAATGCAGGAAGAAATGCAGCGCGTGCAGGCCGAGCTGGCCGAGATGGAGGTCGAGGGCCAGGCCGGCGGCGGGCTGGTCAGCGTGACCCTGACCGGCAAGCACGAAGCACGCAAGGTGCGGATCGACCCCAGCCTGTTCCAGGACGATCCCGATATGATCGAGGATCTGGTGGCGGCGGCCATCAACGATGCCGTGCACAAGGTGGATACCACCAGTCAGGAACGCATGAGTGAACTGACCAGCGGCATGGGCCTGCCGGCGGGCATGAAACTGCCGTTCTGAGCCGGACCGCGGTGGATACCGAACTCGACGACCTGGTCCAGGCACTGCGCTGCCTGCCGGGAGTGGGTGGCAAGTCGGCCCGGCGCATGGCGCTGCACCTGCTGGAACGCGACCGCGAGGGCGCACGGCGCCTGGCACGGGCGGTGGACGCCGCGGTGGAGAACATCGGCCACTGTTCGGTGTGCCGGACGCTGACTTCGGCGGAGACCTGCGAACGCTGTCTGGATCCCGATCGCGACGACCACGTCCTGTGCGTGGTCGAGAGCCCCGGCGACGTGATGGCCATCGAGGCGGCGACCGACTTCAACGGTCGCTTCCACGTGCTTCTGGGGCGGCTGTCGCCGCTGGACGGCATCGGCCCCGAAGAACTGGGGCTGGACCGGCTCGAGGAACGCCTGCGCCAGCAGGGCACCGAGGAGCTGATACTCGCCACGAACACCTCCGTGGAGGGCGAGGTCACCGCCCACTACCTGGCCGAGATGGCCGGGCGCCTGGGAATCCGCGCCACGCGCATCGCGCAGGGGATCCCCAGTGGCGGGGAGCTGGAATACACCGATGCGGGGACCCTGGCGCACGCCTTGTCGGGGCGCCGCGATTACTGATATAAATCGCGCCGGCCGGGCGCGGTGGAGGCACCATGGAAGACTGCATCTTCTGCAAGATCGTGGCCGGGGAGATCCCCGCGACCATCGTCCGCGAGACCGATGACGTGATCGCCTTCGAGGACCTGCATCCCCAGGCGCCGCTGCATGTCCTGGTGATTCCGCGGCGGCACATCGCGACCCTGAACGACCTCACCGCCGAGGACGCGGAAACCGTCGGCAACATGGCCCGGGTGGCGGCCGGCATCGCCGCCGAGCGGGGCTATGCCGAGGACGGCTATCGTACCGTGATGAACTGCAACCAGCAGGGCGGTCAGACGGTCTACCATATACATATGCACCTGCTCGGTGGTCGGCCTCTCGGCTGGCCCCCGGGCTAGCGAACACGACGGGCCGGGGAGGCCGGCGCCGTGACAAACGGGAGAACGGGCGTGAAGCGACGCGGAAATCATGACGGCACAACGGCCATGGCCGGGGCGGGGAATTCGCCGGGCCGTGCGCGCGTGGTTGCCCGGCTGGCGGTGCCGCTGATGCTGGTCGCGACGTGCGCGACGCCGATGGTTGCGGCGGCCGAAGCGGTCGAAGACGACACCACCCGCTTCTCCGTGACCCGGACCCTGAATCTCGACGGCGGCGATCCGGTTGCGGCGGTGGGCGACCTGTCCTCCTTCTCCGCCGCGGCGGGTGCGGGCGGAGAGACCCGGCCCGATCCGCGTTACCGCCTGATGCTGGATGCCGACGCGGTGTCGCGTCCGGCGGATGACATCACCGGTGTGGGCGACCGTTTCGAGGCGACCGGCGCTTTCCGCCAGCGTCTGGGCTCCAGTGGCCTGGGGTACGGGGTCGATCTGGGCTTCGGCATGGAGTCGCGCAGTGCGCCGGGACACCTGCGCGAGGATGCGGGTACCACTTCCTATTTCACCGACTTCAGCTTCGGCCCCACCTTCGAGTCGGGCGGTTTCGACAGCCAGCTGCGGGTCGGCGTGCGCCAGCCGCTGGCGGGCGATTCGCGGGAAACGGTCGCTGCGGGGAGTGGCCTGCAACCGCGCGACCACACGCGCGGGGCCAGCTATCTGAGCCTGGACGGCAGCCTCCGCCTGCGCAACGACAGCGAGCTGTCGATGAGCCTGTTCTACGACGACTATTCGCTGGAATCCTCCGAAGGCTGGATGGAAGACCGGCTGGAATTCGACGGCATGCGTCCCGAATCCGGCGGTTCCTCGTCGGTGTTCGGCGTGGAGATGGGCCTGACCTTCTGATTCGTTCTGAATCGTGACGCGGGGCCGCTGCCGGGCTCAGTCCCGGCGCCGGGTTTCCGCCCGCAGTTCCTGCCAGGCCTCCAGCCGTTCCCGCGGCAGCTCACCGGCGGCGACCGCCGCTCCCACCGCACACCCCGGTTCGGCCGCGTGCCGGCAGTCGCGAAAGCGGCATTCCCGGGCCCGTTCGGCGATGTCCGGGAAACCGCGCTCGAGCGCGTCAGCGTCGTCCAGCTCCGGCGTGAAGTCGCGCACCCCGGGCGAATCGATCCACGCGCCATCGCCCGCCAGCGGATACCAGCGCGCCGTGGTGGTGGTGTGGCGCCCTTCGCCGGTCTGCCCCAGGGTCGCGGTTTGCAGGGCCTGTTCCGGCGCGTTGCCGGCGTGGCGCAGCAGCGCATCGATCAGCGAGGACTTGCCGGTGCCGGACTGGCCGACGAGGATGTTGCTGCCCCCCTCTGCGGCCGCCGCCAGGGCGTCCAGCCCGGTGCCTTCGTGCACGCTGACCGGCAGGGCGTGCAGGCCCAGATGGCCGTACTGCCGGTCCAGGCGCTGCGCGCCGTCGGGATCCAGTTCGCATTTGTTGAACAGCAGCCGGGGTTCGGCCGGCAGGTTGTGGATCGCCACCAGGAAGCGGTCGATCAGGAAGCGCGCCGGCGCCGGTTCGGCCGCCACCACGATCCAGACCCGGTCCACTCCGGCGGCGATGGTCTTGCGGCGGCCGTAGCCGTCGCGCCGCACCAGTGCATTGCGGCGCGGCTCGCGGCGCAGGATGCGGTGGCCGTTGGTTTCCACGCGGTCCCCGCAGACCAGATCCCCCGTGCGGCGCTGCAGCTGCACGCGATGCAGATGGCCATCCTCGTCGAGGAGGTCGGCCCTCTGGTTGAGGCGGGCGGCAACCCGCGCGCGGACGGGCAGGGGATCCGCGGTCGTGTGGACCGCGGATCCCGGGTTCCGGGCGGACCGGCTCATGCAGGCTGCATCGACGGGTCAGTCGAACAGCGCATCCACGCGCGCGGCGCAGATGAAATCGTTTTCGGTCAGTCCGCCCACCGCGTGGGTGGAGAACTGGACCCGGCAACGGTTGAAGCCGACTTCCATGTCGGGATGGTGATCCTCGACATGGGCGATCCAGGCCACCGCGTTCACGAAGGCCATGGTCTCGTGGAAGTTGCGGAAGCGGAACTCGCGCCGGATGTCCTTCGTGTCGCCGCCCAGTTCCCAGGATTCGTGCAGCTGGCCCAGGGCCCGGGTTGCGTCCTCGGCCGGCATCGGGTCGGTGAAGCCTTCGCAGGCCTGGCAGTGGCGGGTCTTCAGATCGCTCATGGGTTCAGTCGAATCCGTAGTATTCGTTGTTGAGGAAGGCCACGATGGCTTCGATCTCGTCATCGAAGAAGGCCGTGCCGATGTTGGCATCGCAGCGCCGGACCATCGATACCAGTTCATCATGATCGCCGACCATGCGGTCGTCACGGGTGTACATCCCGGAGCCGTCGCCGCCGTGCATGTCGGCGTGGCAGCTGACGCAGTTGTTCTCGTGCAGATCCTGGCCCATCCGGATTTCGTCGTTCGCCTGCGCGGTGGCGGTCATGCCGCCGGCCAGCGCCAGGGCGGCCAGAGAGGTGGTGAGGTGTCGCATGGGGCCCTCCTTCTTCGTGGATGCCGGTCTTGTTCGTTGCTCGATGCGACGGGCCCCCGGGGCCCGTCCCCATGATGATAGACTGCATCGCGCCATCATAGGGCACGACCGGGTGCCGCAGAGGAGAGACAATGACGGCGAGTGCGGAAAATCTGATCTGGATCGACCTGGAAATGACCGGCCTGGAGCCGGAAACCGACCGGATCATCGAAGTGGCGACCATCGTAACCGACAAGCACCTCGAGATCCTGGCCGAGGGCCCGGTGGTCGCGGTGTTCCAGTCGCCGGCGGTGCTGGACGGGCTGGACGCCTGGAACCAGCGCACGCACGGCGAATCCGGCCTGCTGGATCGCGTGCGCCACAGCGACCACGACGAGGCCGCCGCGGAGCGCGAGACGCTGGCGTTTCTGGAGAAGTGGGTGCCGAAGGGGCAGTCGCCAATGTGCGGCAATTCCATCTGTCAGGATCGCCGTTTCCTTGCGCGCAACATGCCGGAGCTGGAGGCCTGGTTCCACTATCGCAATCTCGACGTGTCCACGCTCAAGGAACTGGCGCGGCGCTGGGCGCCGGACGTGCTCCAGGGGCTGTCGAAGAACGCCTCGCATCAGGCCCTGCAGGACATCCGCGACTCGATCGACGAACTGCGGCACTATCGCGAAAAGTTCATTCAGCTCCCGCCGGCGGCGCGCCCCGCCAGCTGACCGGCGGGCGAGGGCGGCACCAGCACGGTGGGGGTGCCGTCCAGTTCCGGATCGCGTTCGGGGTAATCCAGCAGGTAATGCAGGCCGCGGCTCTCGCGCCGGGCCAGCGCGCTCTGCACGATGATCTCCGCCACCATGCCCAGGTTGCGCAGCTCGATCAGGTCGGGCGAGATCCGGTAGTGGCTGTAATATTCGTGGATTTCTTCCTGCAGGATGCGGATGCGCCGCTGCGCGCGCTGCAACCGGCGGCGGGTGCGCACGATCCCGACGTAGTCCCACATCAGCCGGCGCAGTTCGTCCCAGTCGTGCGCCACCACCACTTCCTCCTCCGACTCGGTCACCCGGGATTCGTCCCAGGCCGCCGGGACCGGCAGGGCCTCGGGGGCGGGCAGATCGGTCTGCGACAGGATGTGCTCGGCCGCGGCGCGGGCATAGACCAGGCATTCCAGCAGCGAGTTGCTGGCCATGCGGTTGGCCCCGTGCAGCCCGGTGCAGGAGACCTCGCCGGCGGCGTAAAGCCCCGGCAGGTCGGTCTGCCCGAAGGGGTTCACCACCACCCCGCCGCAGGTGTAGTGCGCGGCCGGCACCACCGGCAACGGCTCGCGCGTCATGTCGAAGCCGTATTCCAGGCAGCGTTCGTGAATGGTGGGGAAGTGTTCGCGGATGAAATCCGCCGGCTTGTGGCTGATGTCGAGATACACATGGTCGATCCCGAGACGCTTCATCTCGTGGTCCACCGCGCGCGCCACGATGTCGCGCGGGGCCAGCTCGCCACGCTCGTCGAAGCGCGGCATGAAGCGTTCGCCGTCGGGCAGCTTGAGCAGTCCGCCTTCGCCGCGGACCGCCTCGGAGATCAGGAACGACTTGGCCTGCGGGTGGTACAGGCAGGTCGGATGGAACTGCATGAATTCCATGTTCGCGACCCGGCACCCCGCCCGCCAGGCCATCGCAATCCCGTCGCCGGTGGCGCCGTCGGGATTGGAGCTGTACAGATAGACCCGGCTGGCGCCTCCGGTGGCCATGATCACCGTGGGGGCCATGATCGTCTGTACCTCGCGGGTCGCGGTGTCCTGGACATAGGCCCCGACCACGCGGCGCACGCCGTCCACCCGCGAGGTGATCAGATCCACCGCCACATGGCGTTCAAGCACGTCGATGCTGGCGGTGTCGCCGGTGCTGCGCACCAGCGCGTCCTCGATCGCGCGGCCGGTGGCATCGGCGGCATGTGCCACGCGGCGGGCGCTGTGCCCGCCCTCGCGCGTCAGATGCAGCCGGCTGCGGCCCTCGAAGGATTCGCGCGTGAACGGCACCCCGAGGTTGAGCAGCCACTGGATCGCCTCGGGCCCGGCCGCGACGGTGCGGCGCACCGCGTCCGCATCGCACAGCCCGGCACCGGCGTCGATGGTGTCGTCGATGTGGGCGTCGAAGGAATCCTGGCGGTCGAGCACCGCCGAGATGCCGCCCTGGGCGTAGCGGGTCGAACCCTCGTCCACAGGCCCCTTGCTGAGAACCACCACCCGGCGGTGCGGGGCCAGGTGCAGCGCCGCGCTCAGCCCGGCCGCGCCACTGCCGATCACCAGGACGTCGGCCTTGCGGGGTTGTTGTGCCGTACCCATGCGTCAGGTAACGTTCTGCGCTTGCGCAATGACCGGAACGACGGGCAGCGGTCCCGTCGGGCGGATTTCGAACTTCATGCAGATCAGGCGGTCCATGCACCCTAGAATACTGGAGACGAGTCGCCGAACGGGAGTCCCCGGATGAGCGAGAAGGCTTCCGACGAGGCCCTGGTTCGGCGTGTCCAGAATGGCGAGAAAGAGGCCTTCGACATCCTGGTCCTGAAGTATCAGCACAAGATCGTGAATCTTGTCGGCCGCTATGTGCACGACCACGCCACGGCCCTGGATATCGCCCAGGAAGCCTTCATCAAGGCCTATCGCGGTCTCGCGAACTTTCGCGGCGAAAGTGCGTTCTACACCTGGCTGTACCGGATCGCCATCAACACCGCCAAGAATCATCTCGTCTCCCAGGGGCGGCGCCGGCCCGAATCCGAGGTCGATGCGCAGGATGCCGAACAAATGGGGGGCGATTCCGCTCTCAAGGACAATGCAACCCCCGAGGGGGAAGCGCTGTCGCAGGAGATAGAGGCGGCCGTCCAGCGCACGATCGACGAGCTGCCGGACGATCTGCGGACCGCGATCACTCTGCGCGAGATCGAAGGTCTGAGCTACGAGGAAATCGCGCAGACCATGGGATGTCCGATCGGCACGGTCCGGTCGCGCATCTTCCGGGCGCGCGAGGCCATCGACGAGACCTTGCGACCATTGTTGAACGACTGAATGAGCATGATCGTATGAGTGAACAAGTCAGCAAGACGGAGCGTCTCTCGGCCCTGGTGGACGACGAGACTGAGGCGTTCGAGACGCGTCGCCTGGTGGACGAGCTGCTGCAGTCGGAAGAAGATCGCAAGCAATGGGAACGCTATCACCTGATCGGGGACTCGCTGCGCGGCGGGATGCGCATGACCGCGCCTCCGGATCTGCTTGAGGGGGTGCGCGAACAACTGGCCGAGGAAGAGCCGCTGCATGTCGAACCGGAGCACTCCGGGGTCGATCGGGCCACCCGTTCGCGCTGGTTCCGGCCTGTGGCCGGTACCGGAGTGGCGGCGGCCGTTGCGGTGGTGACCCTGGTGGGCATGCAGATGATGGGCACCGGTCAGCCCGGCGGCGACGCAACGCCCGGCATGGCCGCGGGCGAGTCCGCTCCGGCCGAAGTGCAGACGGCACGCCCGCCCGCGGGCAGCGAGGAGGCGGCCAGCGGCGCCGGCATGCCCGACGCGGACGAGCCGGACGAGGAGCTGGACCCGCGCTTCGTGCGTTATTTCGAGAACCACGCCGACCTGACCGGTCCCGGCTCCGCTGCTTTCGGGCGGGTGCGTTATTCGGTTGGCGAAGAGTAAACCATGATGCGCGGAGGTCTGCCCTGGGTGCTGGCGGCTTCCGTCGCCCTGCTCCCGCTGCCGGTGATCGCCAGTGATCCCGGCCCCGCCGAGTGGCTGGAACGCATGTCCGCGAGCGTGCACTCGGAAAGTTACCGCGGGACATTCGTCCTGCAGCGCAAGGATCGCCTCGATACGGTGCGCGTGATCCACGCCATCGAGGACGGAGGTTATCGCGAACGGCTGCATACCCTCAGCGGCCGCGAGCGCGAGGTCGTGCGCTCGGTGGATCGCCTCAGTGCCCAGTCCGGGACCGGGGCCGCCTCCGGCGGGCAGGCCGCCGAAGCCGGATCGGCCCCGCGCTGGCCGGTGAGTTCCCCGGTTCACCTGCTGGCGGAACACGACGGCTATTCCCTCAAGGATCAGGGTCGCAGCCGCGTGGCCGGACATGCCTGCCGCATGCTGCTGGCCCGCGCCAGTGACCTGCTGCGCTACAGCCACCGCTACTGCCTGCACGAAGACACCGGCCTGCCGCTGCTCAGCGAGCTCTATTCCGGGAGCGGCCAGCTGCTCGAACGCCTGGCTTTTACCGATCTCGAACTGCTGGACCGCGTGCCGGACGCCGCCCTCGAGCCGGTCAGTGAAGACGCCGACCGCATCGAGGTGCGTGCCGAGCGCGGACACCTGCGCCCGGACCCCGACGGCCGGGACTGGGGCTTCAGTGAACTGCCGTCGGGTTTCCGCCTGGTGGTGGCGCGCGAACGCAGCAGCGATGATCCGGAACAGCCCGGCCGCTATTTCGTGGTCAGCGATGGCCTGGCTTCGGTCTCGGTGTACGTCGAGCCGGTGGAAGGCGAGCGCCGGTTCGAGGGCGCGACCCGCGCCGGTGCCACGCACGCGGTGGCCCGAGTCGAGGGCGATTATCAGATCACCGCCGTCGGCGACGTGCCCCGCGAGACCGTGGAGCGTCTCGCCGCGGCCATGCATCCGCCGCAGTCCGACCGGGGCCGGCATGAGTGACTGGCATGAGTGACTGGATCGAGGAACAGGGCGAAGTCCTCGACGTGGACGGGCACACCGCCCGTGTGCGCATCCAGCGCCGTTCCACCTGTGGCAGCTGTTCCGCGCGCAGCGGTTGCGGCAGCGGGGTCCTGTCGGACGTCCTCGGGCGCAAGCCCATCGAGGTCCGGGTCGGCCATTCCGGCGACCTGCAGGCCGGCGATACCGTCACTCTCGGCGTACGCGACACCGCGCTGGTCGCGGGTGCGCTGATGATGTACCTGCTGCCGCTGGCCGGCCTGATTGGCGTGCCCGCGCTGGGCATGGCCCTGTTCCCCGGTGCCGGCGAGGGCGTGCTGCTGCTGGCGGGCCTCGGTGGCCTCGGGGCGGGGTTGCTGGGGGTGCGTCGCTGGATGCGCCAGCGCGATGCCGCGTTCCGTCCGGTGGTGCTCGCGCGCCAGCCGGGCAGCGGCGTCGTGCGGCCGGTCGCCACCCGCGCCGGCTGAACCTGCCACGGCCCGCGGGGAACTTGCGCGCCTTCGCGGCGTCCAGAGGCATGTCCGTTCAAGCTTCCCGGAGAGGGATTCAATGATGCTGAAACCGATGCAATGGGCGCTGGTCGCCCTGGTCTTTCTGGCCCTGTCCCTGCCCGCTTCGGCGCGGCATCTGCCCGATTTCGTGCCGCTGGCGGAAGAACACAGTCCGGCGGTGGTGAACATCTCGGCCACCCGCACCAGCGAGGTGCCCGAACACGGCGGCATGCGCCAGTTCGAAGGGACTCCGTTCGAGGACCTGTTCGAGCGTTTCTTCGGCGAGCCCCCGGGTTCCGGTGGCGACCCGCGCCAGCGCGAGCGCGATTCGCTCGGCTCCGGCTTCATCTACAGCGAAGACGGCTACATCGTGACCGCCAACCACGTGGTCGAGGGTGCCTCGGAGATCGTGGTCCACCTGTCCGACCGGCGCGTGTTCAATGCCGAGGTCGTCGGTACCGACCCGCAGAGCGACGTGGCCCTGCTGAAGATCGACGCCGAGGACCTGCCCACGCTGGAGCTGGGTTCCTCCGAGGAGCTCCGGGTCGGGGAATGGGTCCTGGCGATCGGCTCGCCGTTCGGCTTTGATCACTCGGTCACCGCCGGGATCGTCAGCGCCAAGGGGCGCAGCCTGCCGAGCGAGAACTACGTACCCTTCATCCAGACCGACGTAGCCATCAACCCGGGCAACTCCGGTGGTCCGCTGATGAATCTCGACGGCAAGGTGATCGGGATCAATGCCCAGATCTACAGCCGTACCGGCGGGTTCATGGGTCTGTCGTTTGCGGTCCCCATCGAAGTGGTGGGCGACGTGGTGACCCAGCTGCGTGAACACGGCGAAGTGACCCGCGGATGGCTGGGTGTGCTGATCCAGGAGGTTACCCGGGATCTGGCCGAGTCGTTCGACATGGACAAGCCCTCCGGTGCCCTGGTCGCCCGAGTGCAGGCGGACAGTCCCGCGGAGAAGGCGGGGTTCGAGGCCGGTGACGTGATCCTGCGCTTCAATGGCCTGGACGTGCCGAATTCCAGCGCGCTGCCGCCGATCGTCGGTCGCACGCCGGTGGGCAGCGAGGTCGAGGTGGACATCCGGCGCGGCTCCGAGGACAAGACCCTCGAGGTCACCATCGAGGCGCTGCCCGAGGACGTCGCCGAACGCCGGTCGGCCCCGGCCCAGCCGGAGGAGGCCCGGCCCGAGCCGCAGAGCCTGCTGGGCATGCGCCTCGAGCCGCTGGACGCCGAAACGCGCGAGGAGCTCGGCGTCGACAACGGCCTGGTGGTGCTGGAGGTCGAGGGCAACCCCGCGCACAGCGCCGGCGTGCGGCCGGGCGACGTGATCGTGCAGTTCGCGCGGCAGCCGGTGGGTTCGCTGGAAGAGCTGGAAGAACGCATCGACCAGGCCGGCCCCGGCACGACCGTCCCGGTGCTGATCCAGCGCGGTGGCAACCCCACCTTCATCGCCCTGCGCATTCCGCAGGACTGACGGGGCCGCCGGCCGGCCCCGGGTGTCGGGGCCGGGTTTCGGGGCCGGTGCATCGCACATGACGCAACTGACGGTGTACCATCGCGAAGGCTGCGGGCTCTGCGAGCATATGCTCGCAGAGCTTTTTGCTTTGCAAAGCCGTTATACTTTTACGCTCGACGTCGTCGACATCGACGAGGACCCGGACCTGCGGGAACGCTACAACACCAACGTGCCGGTTCTTGCCGTCGACGGCGACATTCTCTGCTGCCACTTTCTTGACCGAGAGGCACTGCTGGACCTGCTGGGGCCCGCATGAGTGATACCCGTCTGACCCGTAACTTTTCCATCATCGCCCACATCGACCACGGCAAGTCGACCCTTGCGGACCGCCTGATCCAGGGCTGCCGCGGGCTGACCGAGCGCGAGATGTCGGAGCAGGTGCTGGACTCCATGGATCTTGAACGCGAACGCGGGATCACCATCAAGGCGCAGAGCGTGTCGTTGTACTACGATGCCAACGACGGCCAGCGCTACCAGCTGAACTTCATCGACACCCCGGGCCACGTGGATTTCTCCTACGAGGTCTCGCGGTCGCTGTACGCCTGCGAGGGCGCGCTGCTGGTGGTGGATGCCTCCCAGGGCGTGGAGGCGCAGAGCGTGGCCAACTGCTACACCGCCATCGACCAGGGTCTGGAGGTCGTGCCGGTGCTCAACAAGATCGACCTGCCCGCGGCCGAACCCGACCGCGTGGCCGACGAGATCGAGGACGTGATCGGGATCGAGGCCACCGATGCCCTGCGGGTGTCGGCCAAGACCGGCGAGGGCATCAGCGAGCTGCTGGAGGAGCTGGTGCGGCGCATCCCCCCGCCGCAGGGCGATTCGGAAGCTCCGCTGAAGGCCCTGATCATCGACTCGTGGTACGACAACTACCTGGGCGTGGTGGCCCTGGTGCGGGTCAAGGCCGGGCGCCTGCATGCCGGCCAGAAGATCAAGGCGATGGCGGTGGAACGCCCGCACGAGGTCAATCGCGTGGGGGTGTTCACGCCCAAGCCGGTGGATCGCGAGTATCTGGACGTCGGCGAGGTGGGCTACATGATTGCCACCATCAAGGACATCTCCGGGGCCAAGGTCGGTGACACGATCACCGACTTCAACAACCCGGCGGACGAGCCGATTCCCGGGTTCCAGGAGATCCAGCCGCGGGTGTTCGCCGGCCTGTTCCCGGTCTCCGCGGACGACTTCAACGACCTGCGCGACGCGCTCGACAAGCTGCGCCTGAACGATGCCGCGCTGTCATTCGAGCCGGAGACCTCGGCGGCCCTGGGCTTCGGCTTTCGCTGCGGCTTCCTCGGCATGCTGCACATGGAGATCGTGCAGGAACGCCTGGAGCGTGAATACGGCCTGGACCTGATCAATACCGCGCCCACCGTGGTCTACGAGGTGGAAAAGAACGACGGCAGCGTGGTGCCCGTGCACAACCCTTCGGAGCTGCCGCCGAACAACGAGGTCGCCGAGATCCGCGAGCCGGTCATCGAGGCGAATATCCTCGTGCCGCAGGAGTACGTCGGCGCAGTCATGACCCTGTGCGTCGAAAAGCGCGGGGTGCAGACCCGCATGGCCTATCACGGGCGTCAGGTGCAGCTGTCCTACGAACTGCCGATGGCCGAGGTCATGCTGGACTTCTTCGACCGGCTCAAGTCCGCGACCCGCGGCTATGCCTCGTTCGACTACCACCCGCTGCGTTTCCAGGCAGCCCCGCTGGTGCGGGTCGACATCCTGATCAACGGCGACCGGGTGGATGCGCTTTCGGCGATCGTGCATCGCGACCATGCCGAGTCGCGTGGACGCGAGATCACCGAGCGCATGGCGAAGATCATCCCGCGGCAGATGTACGAGGTGGCCATCCAGGCGGCGATCGGCTCCAAGATCATCGCGCGTTCGACGGTCAAGGCGATGCGCAAGAACGTGCTCGCCAAGTGCTACGGCGGGGACGTGAGCCGCAAACGCAAGCTGCTGGAGAAACAGAAGGAAGGCAAGAAGCGGATGAAGTCCATCGGCAAGGTGGACGTTCCGCAGGAGGCCTTTCTCGCGGTACTCTCGGTGGACGAGAAATGACGGGAACCACCGGGCCGTCGGGCCGGTAGCGGGGGCAGGGAAACAGCATGGCGAATCTGGAACTGATCCTGGTCGTGGCGACCGCGGTAACCGGCCTGATCTGGCTGGTATGGGCGGTGCTGCGCCGACGGCTGAGCCCCGAGCGCCGGGCGAAGATGCCCTGGTATGTGGACTACTCGCGCTCGTTCTTCCCGATCCTGCTGATCGTGCTGGTCCTGCGCTCGTTCGTTGCCGAACCGTTCCGCATCCCCTCGGGCTCCATGATGCCGACCCTGCTGGTGGGCGATTTCATCATGGTGAACAAGTTTTCCTATGCCGTACGCCTGCCGGTCACGCGCACCAGGATCCTCGACACCGGGGCCCCGGAACGCGGCGAGGTCGCGGTATTCAAGTATCCGCGCAATCCGGCCGAGGACTACATCAAGCGCGTCGTGGGGCTTCCCGGTGACGAGATCGAGTTCCGCGACCGCGTGCTGTACGTCAACGGCGAGCCGCAGCCGGCCGAAGAGGTCGGTACCTTCGACGGCGAGGGCTCCGGTGCGGTGATGTCCGGTGCCACGCTGTTCGAGGAGACCATGGGCGACCGGACGTACAACACCCTGATGCGCGAGGACCGCCCGGCCGCGGAAGGGCGGGTGGTCGTGCCGGACGGGCATTACTTCATGGTCGGGGACAATCGCGACAACTCCAACGACAGCCGGTCGTGGGGCTTCGTGTCCGAGGAGCTGCTGGTGGGGCGTGCGCTCTTCATCTGGCTGCACTGGGATTACAATGGTAGTCATATGGACTTTTCCCGCATCGGGCAGGCCATACGCTGATACATGACAGGGACGGGGGTAACCATGCAATCGAAGACCAGAATGAAGGGCGCCGGGGCCACCACCATCATGGCCATGATCTTCCTGGCCCTGATCGTGCTCACCTTCGTGATCCAGATGGGTACGCAGTACACCCAGTATCTGACGGTGCGCTCGATCATGCAGGACGTGGCGGAGCAGCCGGGCGCGGCGGACAAGAGCGAAGACGAACTGTGGAGCGAGGTCCGCCGGCGCTTTCAGCTGAACACGGTGCCGGACGAGATCGAGGAAGAGCACTTCTCGGTCGGCGAGGGCGACGAGGGTCCGGCGATGAACATCGACTACGAGATCCGGCGCGGCTTTCTGGGCAACATCGACATCGTTGCGCAGTTCTCCTATTCCGCGACCCTGGCGGACTGACGAGATGAGATCGGGACGCGAACGGAAGGATCCAGACGTGCATGGCTGAACGGGATTTTCGAACCTTGCTGCCCGAGGCGGTGCGGGACGGTGAAGGCATGCGCCAGGCGCTGACCCATCGCAGTGCCGGCGGGCGCAACAACGAGCGCCTGGAATTCCTCGGTGACGCGGTACTCGGCCTGGTGGTTGCCGATGCCCTGTACGAGCGGCTGCCGGACTCGCCCGAGGGAGATCTGACCCGGCTGCGGGCCGCGCTGGTGAATCGCGAATCGCTGGCGGCCCTGGCGCGCGAGACCGGTCTGGAAGGCATGCTCAATCTGGGCCAGGGCGAGCGCAAGAGCGGCGGGCAGCGGCGCGACTCCATCCTTGCCGATGCGGTCGAGGCCCTGATCGGGCTCACCTATCGCGAGGCGGGCTTCGACGCCGCGCGCGACTTCACGCTCGCGCTCTATGCCGAGCGTCTGGAAAACCTCCCCGCAGCGGAGACCCTGAAGGACCCGAAGACCCGGCTGCAGGAGAAACTGCAGGGTCGCAACGCGGAGCTTCCGGTCTACGAGGTGCTGGAGGTCTCCGGACCCGACCATCAGCGCCATTTCACCGTGGCCGTGCATCTGCCCACTCAGGGCTGGGGACAGCACGGACGCGGTTCCAGTCGCCGCCGGGCCGAACAGGCCGCGGCCGAAGCGGCCCTCCACCGGCTCCAGCAGACCCAGGAACAATGAACACACCCGAGAACGAGGCAGGCGACGGCACGCGCTGCGGGCTGGTCGCCCTGATCGGCCGTCCGAACGTCGGCAAGACCACCCTGATGAATCGCCTGGTGGGCGAGAAGCTGGCGGCCACCACCCGCCGGCCGCACACCACGCGCAACCGCATCCTCGGCATCGTCACCGAAGGTGACGACCAGATCGTGCTGATGGATACCCCCGGGATCGATCAGCAGCGCACCAAACTGGTGAACCAGGTGCTCAACCGCACCGCCAGCCAGGCCCTGTCGGATGCCGACCTGATCTGCTTCCTGACCGAGGCGGGCCGCTTCGGCGAGGCGGACGAACGCATCGAGGAGGCGGTACGTCAGTCCGGGCGGCCGGCCCTGCTGGTGATCAACAAGGTCGACCGGCAGAAGAACAAGGAAGAACTGCTGCCGTTCATCGAGCAGCGCATGGCCGCGTTTCCCTATGCCGGAGTGGTGCCCATCGGCGCGCGGCGCGGGACCAACCTGCCGGGGCTGATCGAGGAGATCCGCAGCCACCTGCCCGCGGGGCCCTTCCTGTACGACCCGGACCAGCTCTCCGACCGCCCGGAGCGTTTTCGCGCCGAGGAGATGATCCGCGAGGCGATGCTGGAACAGCTGGGCGAGGAGGTGCCCTACTCGGTCGCCGTGCGCGTCGAGAACTGGGAAGACGCCCCGCACACCGCGCATATCGACGCGGTGATCCTGGTCGAGCGCGACAGCCAGAAGGGCATCGTCATCGGCAAGGGCGGGCGCCGGCTCAAGCAGATCGGCCAGGCCTCGCGCCACCAGCTCGAATCGCTGCTGGAGCGCAAGGTGATGCTCAACCTCACCGTGCGCGTCGAGGCGGACTGGTCGCGCAGCCCACGGGCGCTGCGCGAGCTCGGGATCGAGGAACCGCGGTAGCCGCCGGAATCCGTACATGAGCAGCGCCGCCAGCGAGGTCACCCCGGGCGTGGTCCTGCATGCGCGCCCGCTGCGCGAGAACAGCCGCGTGGTGGAGCTGGTCACCGAGCGGGCGGGGCGCGTTGCCGCGGTGGCGCGCGGGCGCGCCGGCAGCGTGCGCCCGTTCGTCCTGCTGGATCTCGCCTGGCGCGGGCGCGGGGAACTGCCCTCGCTCAGCGTGGCCGAGGAACGCCGGGTATACCCGCTGACCGGTCGCCGGCTGGTCTGCGGCCTGTATCTGAATGAACTGGTGCTGCGGCTGTTCCCGCGCGACGCCCCGCTGGAGGACACCCTGCAGACCCTGACCGGGGCCTACACCGAGCTTGCCGGCGAGCGGCCCGCGGACCGCATTCTGCGCCGCGCCGAGTGGCAGCTGCTGGGGGGGCTGGATTCCGGTCTCGCGTTCATCGACCCGGATGATCTCGAGCCGGAAGCCTGGTATCGCTACGAACCGGAACACGGCCTGCACGACGTGCCTGCCCGCACCGCCGGCGCCGTGCCCGGCGCCGCGCTGCAGGCACTGGCCAGCGGCCGGGACGTCCCGGATAATCTCGCCCGGGCCAGCCGCGACTTCATGCGCGCGCTGATCGACGCCCATCTCGACGGCCGGCCGCTGCAAACCCGCGGTCTGCTCTGAACAGGAAACCGATACCATGACCGACGCCGCATCCGTTCCCGCGCTCAAGCTGGGGGTCAACCTCGACCACATCGCGACCATCCGCCAGGCGCGGCACACGCCGTACCCGGACCTGATGCAGGCGGTGCGCCTGGCCGAGGCCAGCGGGGCCGACTCCATCACCCTGCACCTGCGCGAGGATCGCCGGCACATCCAGGACGACGACGTGTTCGGCATCAAGCCGCGCCTGACCGTGCCCATGAACCTGGAGATGGCCGCCACCGACGGGATGCAGACGATCGCGCTGGACCTGCGGCCGGAATACTGCTGCATCGTCCCCGAGCGCCGCGAGGAGCTGACCACCGAGGGCGGACTGGATGCCATCGGCCAGCGCGAGCGCCTGACCGCCTTTGTTGCTCCCCTGCGCGAGGCGGGCATCGCGGTGTCGCTGTTCGTCGAGCCCGACGTGCGGCAGCTGGAGGCCGCGGCGGCCATTGGCGCCCCGGTGGTGGAACTGCACACCGGGGCCTATGCCAACGCCACCGATGCCGGTGAACGCGAGCGGCTGCTGACGCAGATCAACGAGGCGGCCGAGGCCGGGCGGCAGATGGGGCTGGTGATCAACGCCGGCCACGGCCTGGACTACGACAACGTGCGCGCGATCGCCGCCAACCCGGTGTTCAACGAACTCAACATCGGCCACTCGATCGTGGCCCGCGCGCTGTTCACCGGGCTGCCGGAGGCGGTCAGCCACATGCGCGGCCTGATGGACGCCGCGCGCGAGGGCGCCCCGGTCGGCCAGTACCCGGTGTGACCCGGGCGAGGGCTTCGGCGTGATCCTCGGGGTCGGCACCGACCTGGTGCAGGTGGCGCGCATGCAGGCGCTGTGGACGCGCCACGGCGAACGTTTCGCCGACCGCATCCTGCATCCGGTGGAACGCGCCGATCTCCCCGCGCAGGACCCGGCCGGCTTCCTCGCCCGGCGCTTCGCCGCCAAGGAGGCCCTGTCCAAGGCGCTGGGCTGCGGCGTCGGCGCCGGCATGGCCCTGGTCGACGCCGGCGTCACCCACGATGCCCGCGGCCGCCCGGAATTCGTGCTGGAAGGCCGCGCCCGCGCCACCGCCGAACGCCTCGGCGCCGGCCCCGTCCACCTCAGCATCTCCGACGAACGCGACTACGCCCAGGCCTTCGTCATCATCGAACGCGCCTGAGGCTGCCCGGCGTTGCACGCTCCTGCGTGGAGCCGGATACTCGAGGCATGATTCTCGAGATGAGCGACAGTCCGCTGGCGACACTCCTGCGCACCCGACTTGCGGAGCAGGACGCGGTGATGGCGGCCTATCTGTTTGGCAGCCATGCGCGAGGAGAGGCCTGTCCCGACAGCGACATCGACCTCGCGGTCCTCACGCCGGAGCCGATGTCCCGCTCGCTGCTCGATCCACTGGCGCGCCTGGAAATGGATCTGTCGGACACGCTGGGCCGCCGGGTCGATCTGGTCGACCTGCATTCCGCTCCGCCGGATCTCGTGCACCGGATCCTGCGCGACGGCCATCTGCTGCTGGACCGCGACCCGGACCGCCGCGCCGCGTTCGAGGTGGCGGCGCGCAACGCCTATTTCGACGTCCTCCCCTATCTGCAGGAATACCGCCGCGGAGCACGGGCCTGATGGATCGGGCGCTGGTCGAGAAGAAGCTGGCGTTCATCCGCACGTGTGTACGCGAGCTGGAGGAGCTGGCGGACCCGACGCGCCTGGACACCGACGTGCGCGAACGGCGGTTCGTGGAACATACCCTGCAGCTGGCGATCCAGGCGGCCCTGGATGTGGCGTCCCACTGGGTTTCGGCGCGCAGGCTCGGAGAGCCCGAAAGCAACCGCGATCTGTTTCTGCGGTTACAGGGCGAAGGGATGGTCTCCGCCAAACTGGCCGAAACTCTGGCGGCGATGGCGGGGTTCCGCAATATTCTGGTCCATGGTTACCAGAACGTGGATCCCGCCCGGGTCCGGGAGATCCTGGAGCATCACCTGCCGGACCTCCAAGAGTTCGTCGACGCGGTGTTCGCCGCCCTGGAAGAACCCCCGCGCTAGCCGAAGTCGCGGGAGCGGGTGACCTGCCCGGTCGGATCATCGGCGCTCGCCCGGCATGCGTCCGACCCGCATGCCGCGGTGTGCCGTCAGGTCGGCGACCCAGCCTCTCTCCCCCCAGGTACTTCCCCCTTCCGCCCTACAAGCACATGACTTCCGGCGGGGCTTGTATCAATGCTCGGTGTAATCCTTATTGAATTACTCAGGAATTCTCTTATCGTCGGAACCGAAGACAGAGGGCGGAGGCGACCGCCTGATTCAGGCGACGACGGGATGTAACGCAAATCCCGGTCGGCGTCTCGGGAGCCGCGGGCTGCAACCGGATCCTGCTCTGCCCTCGCGTGAGTTCAACCGCACAACCGAGGCAAGGCTTATGTCGACCCAGCCGAAGGACATCGAGCAACTCGTCAAGGGCGAGTACAAGTGGGGCTTCTCCACCGATATCGAGCAGGACATCCTGCCCCCGGGATTGAACGAAGACGTCATTCGGGCGATCTCGCGCAAGAAGCAGGAACCCGAGTTCATGCTCGAATGGCGGCTTGCGGCCTACCGCGACTGGCTCCAGATGCGCGAACCGACCTGGGCGCATGTGCATTATCCGAAGATCGATTTCCAGGCGATTTCCTATTTCGCGGCGCCGAAGTCGAAGGACGATGCACCGCAGAGTCTGGACGAGGTCGACCCCAAGCTGCTGGAAACCTACGAGAAGCTTGGCATCCCGCTGGACGAACGGGCGCGCCTGGCCGGCGTTGCGGTGGATGCGGTGTTCGACAGCGTGTCGGTGACCACCACGTTCAAGGAAAAACTGGCGGATGCCGGCGTGATCTTCTGTTCCTTCTCCGAGGCGCTGCAGGAATACCCGGAACTGGTCGAGCGTTACCTCGGCTCCGTGGTGCCGCGCAATGACAACTATTTCGCCGCCCTGAACTCGGCGGTGTTCTCCGACGGCTCGTTCGTATACGTGCCGAAGGGCGTGCGCTGCCCGATGGAGCTGTCGACCTATTTCCGCATCAATGCGATGGACACGGGCCAGTTCGAGCGCACCCTCATCATCGCCGAGGAGGGTTCGCACGTGAGCTACCTCGAGGGCTGCACGGCGCCCCAGCGTGACGAGAACCAGCTGCACGCCGCAGTGGTCGAGCTGGTCGCCGAGGCGGATGCGGAGATCAAGTACTCCACCGTGCAGAACTGGTTCCCGGGCGACGAAGAAGGCAAGGGCGGCATCTACAACTTCGTCACCAAGCGCGGCGAGTGCCGCGGTGACAACAGCAAGATCGCCTGGACGCAGGTCGAGGCGGGGTCCGCCATCACCTGGAAGTATCCGAGCTGCGTGCTCAAGGGCGACAACTCGGTCGGCGAGTTCTACTCGGTGGCCGTGGGCAACAATTTCCAGCAGATCGACAGCGGCACGAAGATGATCCACGTGGGGCGCAATACCCGCAGCACGATCATTTCCAAGGGCATTTCCGCCGGCCGCGCCAACAACGCCTACCGCGGCCTGGTCCGCATGACCCCCGGGGCCGAGAACGCCCGCAACTACACCCAGTGCGACTCCTTGCTGCTCGGGGAGACCTGCGGCGCTCACACCTATCCGTACATCGAGGCCAAAAACCCGAGCTCGAACATCGAACACGAGGCGACGACCTCCACGGTCAGCGACGATCAGATCTTCTACCTCAAGCAGCGCGGTCTGTCCGAGGAGGATGCCGTCAACATGATCGTGAACGGTTTCTGCAAGGAGGTCTTCGGCGAGCTGCCCATGGAATTCGCCACCGAGGCCGAGGCCCTGCTGAGCGTTTCTCTGGAAGGGGCGGTCGGCTAGCCGCTCTCCCGGCAGCTGGTTTGCACAAGGGTCCGACACAAGCGTCCGACAAGAGGGGTCCGATATGGACAAGCAAGAACTGTTAAGCGCATTCGAGATGATGCCGGACTGGGATGACCGCTTCCGCATGATCGAGGATCTGGGACGCCAGATGCCGACCCTGCCGGAGGAGGCGCTCACGGAGGAGAACCGCGTCAAGGACTGCAACACGCAGGCGTGGCTGATCGCCCATCTGGACGACCAGGAGCCCCCGCGGCTGGTGCTGGAGGCGGACGCGGAGACCTCCATGGTGCGGGGCCTGATGGCCCTGATGCTGCTGCCGTTCCGGGACAAGACGCCGGAGGAAGTCCTGAACACCGACCCGTATGAACTGCTGGGCGAGGTCGGCATGGACGAAGCCCTCAGCCCGACCCGGCGCGCCGGCATGGAGGCGCTCATGCTCCGGGTCAAGGAGCTGGCCCTCGAGCATGCCCGGACGAATGCCTAGGGCGCGCCACAACCGACATTGAATTTCCAGGTACCCGGAGGACAACGCACATGCTGAAGATCAACGACCTGCATGCATCGATTGACGACAAGGAGATCCTCAGGGGGATCGACCTCGAGGTAAAACCGGGCGAGGTCCACGCCATCATGGGACCCAACGGCTCCGGCAAGAGCACCCTGTGCCAGGTGCTGGGCGGCCGCGACGGTTATGAAGCCACGTCGGGGTCGGTCACCTATCAGGATCAGGACCTGCTGGCGATGGAACCCGAGATCCGCGCCCGCGAAGGGATGCTGCTGGGCTTTCAGTACCCGGTGGAGATCCCCGGCGTCAAGAACATCTATCTGCTCAAGGAAGCCTACAACGCCCAGCGCAAGCACCGCGGCGAACCCGAGGCGGACACCTTCCAGTTCCTGACCCTGGTGCGGGAAAAGATGCAGATGATGCAGATGGACGAAAGCTTCCTGCATCGCGCGATCAATTCCGGATTCTCCGGGGGCGAGAAGAAACGCAACGAGATCCTCCAGATGCTGGTGCTGGAGCCGCACCTGGCCCTGCTGGACGAGACCGACTCCGGGCTGGACATCGACGCCCTGAAGATCGTGGCGGAAGGGGTGAACCACCTGCGTTCGGCGGACCGGGCGATCGTGCTGGTGACCCATTACCAGCGCCTGCTGAGCCACATCGAGCCGGACTACGTCCATGTGCTGTCCGGCGGCCGGATCATCAAGTCCGGTGACAAGACGCTGGCCCAGGAGCTCGAGCGCGAAGGCTACCAGGGGATCATCAAGGAGGCCGCATGAGCGCGAACGCACTGGATACCCATTACATCGGGCAGCTCGAGCAGCTGCAGGGAACGTTGAGTGCGGATCTGCCGCCGTGGCTCGCGCAACGACGGCGGGCGGCGGCCGAGCGGTTCGCGGAGTCCGGCTTCCCCGACCCGCGTGCCGAGGAATGGAAATACACCAACGTTCGCCCGATCGCCAACAAGCCGTTCTCGGTTGCCAGCGAATGCGGGCTGCTTGACGCCGCGACACTCGAGGAGCATGCCTTCGGCGAGCTCGAGCCCTGGCGCCTGGTGTTCGAGAACGGGTTCCTGCGCGACGACCTGTCGCGACTCGACGGACTGGCTCCGGGGGTCCGCATCGACGGCCTGAATACGGCGATCCGGGAGGGGGCGACCATCCCGGAGCAGTGCCTGGACGGGCTTGCCCATGACCAGTACTCGTCGTTTGCGACGCTGAATACCGCGTTCCTGACCGACGGGGCCGTGATCCACCTGGAGCCCGGTGTGGTGCTGGAGCGCCCGATCCATCTGGTGTTCTACGGAACTTCGTACAGTGAGAATGTCTGGTGCCACCCCCGGGTTCTCGTCGTGGGCGAGTCCGGTTGTGAGGCCACCATCATCGAGCACTACGTGGACGGAGAAGGGGCGCGCAGTTTCACCAATACGGTTACCGAGATCGAGGCCCATGCCGGGGCTCACCTGCACCACTATCTGGTGCAGGAGCATGCGGATACCGCCTATCACGTCGGCAATGTCTTCGTCCGCCAGCGGCGCGACAGTGTGGTGACCTCGCACAACGTGAATCTGGGCGGGCGCCTGGTGCGGCACGACCTGAACGTGGACCTGGTGGAGCCCGGCGCCGAGACCCATCTCAACGGCCTGTTCCTGGTCGGTGACCGGCAGCATGTGGATACCCACACGCGGGTCCACCACTCGGTCCCGCATACCACCAGCCGCGAGCAGTACCGGGGTATCGCGCAGGGCCGGGGCCGCGGGGTATTCAAGGGGCGTGTACTGATCCGTGAAGGGGCCCAGAAGACCGCCGCGGAGCAGCACAGCGCCAATCTCCTGCTGTCGCCCAACGCGGAGATCGACGCCAAGCCGGAGCTGGAGATCTACGCGGACGACGTGAAGGCGGCGCACGGCGCCACCGTCGGCCAGCTGGATGCCGATGCGCTGTATTACCTCGCCAGTCGTGGCATCGGGCCGGAGATCGCCCGGGGCATGCTGGTCTACGCCTTTGCCGAAGAAGTGCTGGAGCCGATGAAACTGGATCCGGTCCGGGCGGTGGTGGAGAACCGGCTCGCGCAGCGTCTCCCGGAGGCCGTGCCCGCCACTCTTGCACAAGCGTGATGACACCCGAACATTCGGAGGAATGACGATGGCGTCTCAGGAAATCGTGAAACTGGAGCGGGACACGCTGGCGGTTGCGGTGCCATCGGGCCAGAAGGTGATGATCGGAGAAGGCAGCCAGGTGGCCCTGATGCAGGCGCTCGGCGGCTCCTTCACCGTGACCGCGCAGGGGCGGATGTTCCGCATCAGTGGTGAAGACGCGGATGCACTGGGCAAAACGCCGCCACCGCCGCCGCAACTGCCCGAAAATGCCTCGGACGAAGATGTCGAGCAGCTGGTGTGGGAGCAGATGAGGACCTGCTACGACCCGGAGATCCCCATCAACATCGTGGAACTGGGGCTGATCT
Source organism: Thioalkalivibrio sp. ALE11 (assembly GCF_000381205.1). NCBI lineage: Bacteria > Pseudomonadati > Pseudomonadota > Gammaproteobacteria > Chromatiales > Ectothiorhodospiraceae > Thioalkalivibrio > Thioalkalivibrio sp. ALE11. The sequence continues at coordinate 319,883 of NZ_KB906166.1, forward strand.
ACTCCTGCACGGTGGAGAAAGAGGAAGACGGCTCGCGCTCCGTGTGGGTCGAGATGACGCTGACCGCACCCGGCTGCGGGATGGGGGACACGCTGGCCAACGATGTATGGCAGCGGATCATGGAGGTTCCCACCGTCGAGCAGGCGGGGGTCGAGATGGTGTTTGATCCACCGTGGGATGCCTCGCGGATGAGCGAGGCCGCGCGTCTCGAAACGGGGATGTTCTGATGGAAGACTGGGCCGATGTAGCCGCCGTGGACGACATCCCCCCGGGCGAGCGCCGGGTGGTGGAGGTCGACGACGTCCCGATCGCGGTCTTCAACCTGGAGGGGACCTTCTACGCCATCGAGGACCTGTGTTCGCACGAGGAATATCCGATCGCCGAGGGTGAGTTGCGTGATGACCGACTGGTTTGTCCGCACCACGGTGCCGAGTTCTGTCTGCGCGACGGCAGTGCACTCACCGCCCCGGCGGTGGAGCCACTTACCTGTTTCCCGGTGCGCGTCCGCGACGGGCGCGTCGAGGTCCGTGACGACCGCTGGGATTGACCCGTTTCACGCCAGAGAGGTGTAGCCATGAATTCGAACATCGCCGACGCGACTGCCGAGACCGCCCGCATTCCGGAGAGCGACCGGATTCGCGCGACCGACGATGCAGTCCGGCACATCCTCGCGCAGATGGAGAGTGACCCCGAGGCCGTCGGATTTCGCGTTGAAGTGAAACGCACCGGGTGCTCCGGGTGGATGTATTCGGTGGACCTGGTCCGCGAGCCGCGACCCGATGATCTGGTGTTCCGCGTGGATGAACGCCTCGACGTCCATGTCGATCCGAAGAGCTTCGAATTCATCCGCGGAACGGAGATCGATTTCCAGGCGGAGGGGCTGACCCGGCAAATCGTCTTCCACAACCCGAACGTCACCGCCGAATGCGGCTGTGGCGAGAGTTTCTCCGTGGATACCGCCGCTTCCTGATCTGGCCGTTAGCCGAAGTCGCGGGAGCGGGTGACCAGGTCGCCCAGCCAGGTGCTGCGGTCGGTGAGGCGGCGGGCGACCAGGTGGCCGACGCCGTCGGCCCACTGCCATTCGCCATCGATCTCCAGCAGCTGGCCGCGCAGGACCTCGGCGCGGAATCGTTCCACGCGGTCGGGCCAGACGATCACGTTCAGCGTGCCGTGTTCGTCCTCCAGGGTCAGGAATACCGTGCCGTTGGCCGAGCCCGGGCGCTGGCGGGTGATCACCAGACCCGCATAGCGCGCCGGGCCGGGGCGCCGGCGCGCGGAAAGCGTCGCGGAATCCGGCAGGCGCCGGCGTTCGAGCTGCGGGCGCAGCAGGGCCAGCGGGTGCGGCCCCAGCGTGAGGCCGGTGGTGGCGTAGTCCTGGACCAGGTCGTCCACCGCGTCGGGCACCGGCAGCAGGGGCGTGCGGGCGTCGTCCCCGGCCTGCCCCGGCTCGCGTGGCTCGTGCGGGGCGTCGGCGGGCTCGGCGTGTTGCGGCAGGCCGTCGAACAGCGGCAGCGGGGCCTCCACCGCATCGGCGGCCCAGCGCGCCTGATGGCGGTTGCCGGCCAGCCCGGCCAGGGCCCCGGCGCGCGCCAGCCGGCCGGCCTCGGCCCGGCTCAGCCGGGCGCGTGCGACCAGCTCGGGCACGTCGCTGAACGGGCCCTCGGCGCGGGCCGCGTGGATGCGTTCGGCGACCTCCCGACGCAGGCCCTGGACGCGGTTGAAGCCCAGGCGCAGGGCCAGCGGGGCATCCGGCACGTCCGGCGCGTCCGGCGTATCCGGTGAGTCGCCGGCGGCCTCCAGGCTGCATTCCGGCTGGCTGTGGTTCACGTCCACCGGGCGCACCTCCACGCCGTGACGGCGGGCATCGGCCACGATCTGCGCCGGGCCGTAGAAGCCCATCGGCTGGCTGTTGAGCAGCGCGCAGGCGAAGATCGCCGGCTCGAAGCACTTCAGCCAGGCCGAGACCCAGGTGATCAGCGCGAAGCTGGCGGAGTGCGATTCGGGGAAGCCGTATTCGCCGAAGCCGAGGATCTGGCGATACAGCCGCTCGGCGAACTCGGCGGAATAGCCGCGCTCGCGCATCCCCTCCAGCAGCCGCTCGCGCCAGCGCCCGAGATCCCCGCGGCGGCGCCAGGCGCCGATGGAGCGGCGCAGCCCGTCGGCCTCGCCGGCGGAGAACCCGGCCGCCACCATCGCCAGCTCGATCACCTGTTCCTGAAAGATGGGCACGCCCAGGGTGCGCCCCAGCACCCGTTCGATCTCCGCGTTGGGGAAGCGCACCCGCTCGGGGTGTGCCCGGCGCTTGAGATAGGGATGCACCATCTCGCCCTGGATCGGGCCGGGACGCACGATGGCGATCTCGATCACCAGGTCGTAGAAGTTCTTCGGCTTCAGCCGCGGCAGCATGCTCATCTGTGCGCGCGACTCGATCTGGAACACCCCCAGGCTGTCGGCCTTCTGCAGCATCGCGTAGACCGCCGGGTCCTCGGCCGGGATGTCGGCCAGGCCCCAGTCGCGGCCGCGGTGCCGGTGCATCAGCTCCAGCGCGCGGCGCACGCAGGAGAGCATCCCCAGCGACAGCACGTCGATCTTCAGCAGGCCGGCGGCGTCGAGGTCGTCCTTGTCCCACTGGATCACGCTGCGTTCGGGCATCGCCGCGTTCTCGATCGGCACCAGCTCGTCGAGCCGCCCGGCGGCGATCACGAAGCCGCCGGTGTGCTGCGACAGATGGCGCGGGAACCCGACCAGCTCGGCGGTCAGGGCCTGCCACTGGCGGGCCAGGGCGCCGTCGGGTTCCAGGCCGACCTCGCGCAGGCGCTCGGCCGGGATGCCCTCGTCCCACCAGGCCAGATTGGCGGTCAGGGCATCCAGTCGCGCGCGCGAGAGCCCCAGCGCCCGGCCCACGTCGCGCAGGGCGCTGCGGCGGCGGTAGCGGATCACGGTGCAGGCCAGCGCCGCGCGGTCGCGGCCGTAGCGCCGGTAGATGTACTGGATCACCTCCTCGCGGCGCTCGTGCTCGAAGTCGACGTCGATATCCGGCGGCTCGCCGCGCTCGGCGGAGATGAAGCGCTCGAACAGCATGCTGGAGCGCGACGGATCCACCGCGGTGATGCCCAGCGCGTAGCACACCGCCGAGTTGGCCGCCGAACCCCGGCCCTGGCACAGGATCCCGCGGCTGCGGGCGAAGCGCACGATGTCGTACACGGTGAGGAAGTAGGGTTCGTAGCCCAGCTCGGCGATGATGCCCAGCTCGCGCTCGATCTGCGCCTGCACCGCCTCCGGGATACCGTCGGGCCAGCGCTTGCGGGCCCCGCGCAGGCTCTCCTCGCGCAGGTACTCGGTGGCGGTGCGCCCGGGCGGCAGCGGGTCGGTGGGGTAGTGGTATTCGAGTTCGTCCAGGGAGAAGCGGCAGTCGTCGGCGATGGCGACCGCATGATGCAGCCAGGCGGCCGGATACAGCGTGGCCAGGTCCGCGCGCGGGCGCAGGCCGCGTTCGCCGTTGGGGAACAGGCGGTCGGCCGCCTGCGCCACGGTACAGCGGTGGCGCAGTGCGGTCAGCACGTCCTGCAGTGCGCGCCGTCCGCGCGCATGCATGTGCACGTCGCCGCAGGCCGTCACCGGCAGGTCGTGTGCCTGCGCGAGCTGCCGTGCCCGGGCGATCTGCGCCGGATCCCCGGGCGTGCGCAGCAGCGCGACCGCCAGATGCCCCTGCCCGGGCGGGGCCCATGCCCGCAGCCAGGCCGCTGCGTCGTCGGGATCGGCCGTGTCGGATTCCGGCCACAGATGCAGCAGCACGTGCCAGCCGGCGCGCTCGGCTTCCGGGACCGCCTCCAGATCCGCCCGGGTCAGGTGATGCTCGCCCTTGTCCGCGGCCCGGCGGGCGGTGCTGATCACCCGGCACAGCGCGGCGTAGCCCGTGCGCTCGCGCACCAGCACGGTCAGCTCGGGGCCGTCGGCCAGCCGCAGGCGGGCGCCGGCGATCAGGTGTACGCCGGTGCGCTGCGCCGCCTCGTGCGCGCGCACCAGGCCCGCCAGCGAGGCGATGTCGGTCAGTGCCAGCGCGCGATAGCCCAGCGCCGCCGCGCGCTCCACCAGCTCCTCCGGGTGCGAGGCCCCGCGCAGGAACGAGAAGTTGCTCAGCGCCGTCAGCTCGGCAAAGGCCGGGGCGGTGTCGGCTGTGGGTTCGCGTTCGTCCATATACTGTATATTTGTACAGTATTACGGGCGAAGCAAGCCGCCCCCCCGGATTCCGGGGGACGGCGAGGGCTGTCAGGGGGCTTCGGAAATGGGGCGGGGGATCAGCGCCCCAGGCCGGTGAGGCGCGCGGGCTCCAGGATCTCGATCCAGTAGCCGTCGAGGTCCTTCACGAAGGCGATGTCCTTCAGTCCGCCCTCGTCCGGGCGCTTCACGAACTCCACGTTATTCTGGTCGAACCAGCGCACCGCGGCGTCCAGGTCGGGCACCGAGAAGCAGATGTGGCCGAAGCCCTGCGGTTCGGCGTTGCCGTCGTGGTAGTGGAAGTCCGGATCCTTCTCGGTGCCGTAGTTGTAGGTCAGCTCGAGGATGCCGCGCTGGCTGAACATCCAGCGGGTGCGTTCGCCCTCGTCCTGCGGCGGGGCGGGTTCGTCGTCGTCCTGACGCGCGAGGAAATACAGCGTGAACTCGAATTCCGGGAAGTCCAGGGTCTTCACCAGCTCCATGCCGAACACGCGGCGGTAGAAATCCAGCGACGCGTCGGGGTCCTTCACGCGCAGCATGGTGTGGTTGAAGCGGAAGCCTGCGGTGGGGTTGTCGCTCATGTGCGGATCCTTTGTTCGGCCGAATGGGATGGGTCGGGAGAATGGAACATGCCCCCGGCGTCTCCCGCAACTGCCCGGCCGGTGCGTGCTGTCCTATACTGCGCGGATCGCAAGGGAAGAACACGGAGATCGGGGTGAACTCACGACTGGCAATGCGGGCCCTGGCCCTGCTGGCCCTGGTGCTGACGGCCAGCGGCTGCGCGATGCTCTCGCCCTCGCCGCCGCAGGATCAGAGCAACATCTGCGAGATCTTCCGCGAGGAACCGCGCTGGTACGACTACGCCCTGGACTCCCAGGAGCAATGGGGCACGCCCATCGCCACGCAGATGGCGATCATCCAGCAGGAGTCCTCGTTCCGCAGCCACGTGCGCCCGCCGCGCGAGCGCCTGCTGGGGATCATCCCGTGGCGCCGGCCGTCCTCGGCCTATGGCTATGCCCAGGCCCAGGACCCCGTCTGGGGCGAATACCGCGAGGACGCCGGCAGCCGCTTCGCCCGGCGCACGCACATGAAGCACGCGACCGACTTCATCGGCTGGTACAACGAGCGCACCCGGCGCATGACCGGGGTTTCCCTGCATAACCCGGAGCACCTGTATCTCGCCTACCACGAGGGGCAGGGCGGCTATAACCGCGGCAGCTATCGCGGCAAGCCCGGGGTGCAGCGCGCCGCGCGTCAGGTGCGTGACCGCGCCAGTCGCTATGCGAGCCAGCTGGAGAGCTGCGAGTCCGAGTTCCGCTGCCGGCGGTTCTGGCAGGTGGGGCCGTTTTGTCGCCAGTGACGGTCTGCCCGGGGTCTACCACTCCGGGTCCAGCGGATGCAGGTCCGGGTCGAGCGTCCAGGGGCCCGGCGGCGGCACGGTCCGGTCGGCGACCAGGGGGCGGATCCGGCGCAGGAACGTGTCGCGCGGGAGTTCGATCGCGCCCAGGTTCACCAGGTGTTCGGTGGCCATCTGGGTGTCGATCAGCGGCCAGTCCCGGGCCACCATGTGGCGGCACAGCCAGGCGAGGGCGATCTTCGAGGCGTCGCGCTCGAGGCTGAACATGGACTCGCCGCAGAACAGCCGGCCCGCGGCCACCCCGTAGAGCCCGCCGATCAGCCGCGGGCCGTCCCACACCTCCACCGAATGCGCATGGCCCACGCGATGCAGCGCGGTATAGGCCTCCTGCATGCTCTGGGTGATCCAGGTGCCGGCGGAGCGGGCGCGCGGGCCGGCACAGCCGGCGATCACGCGCTCGAAGGCGCGGTCGAAGGTGACGGTGTAGCCGGCGTTGCGCAGGGTCTTGCGCAGCGAGCGGCGGATGCGGAAGGCGCCGGGTTCCAGCACCGCCCGCGGGTCGGGGCTCCACCACAGGATCGGCTGGCCGGCCTCGAACCAGGGGAAGATCCCGCTGCGGTAGGCGTTGATCAGGCGCGGGACCGAGAGATCGCCGCCGGCGGCGAGCAGACCGTTGGGCTCGTCCAGCGCGGTCTCCGCCGGCGGGAACGGCGCCTCCGGGTGATCCGGGTCCAGCCAGGGGAGGGTGATGGGGCTGCGGGGGCTCATGCGGTGTCTGGTCGGTCGGTGCCGGATCGGCCAGCGCCGGATCGGCCAGAGGGCTGGCCTCCTACCGGGGTAGGTCGGGCGGTGCCGGATCGGCCAGAGGGCTGGCCTCCTACGGCGGTGGGAGGCCGGCCCTCCGGCCGATTGTGCGTTCGGGCAATCTCTTGCGCCGGATCGGCCAGGGGCTGGCCTCCTACGGGATTAATCGCGGGGTTAATCGGGGGCATGGCCGGATTCTCCCTGGCGGTAGGGCGAATGCTCGTGCAGGCGCTCGCAGTGGCTGCGCATCAGGTCCGCCTCGCGTTCGCAGAAATCGCGCACCGGCCCGTCGAAGCCCGGGGTCAGGATCGCGTGGATCGACCAGGTGGGCGTGGGCAGGAAGCCGCGCGGGATCTTGTGCTCGCCCTGGGCGCCGGGCTCGAAGCGCGTGAGGCCCTCGCGGATGCAGAACTCGATGCCCTGGTAGTAGCAGGTCTCGAAGTGCAGGGCGTCCAGGTCCTCGGTGGCGCCCCAGAAGCGCCCGTACAGGGTGTCGTGGCTGCGGTAGCACAGCGCGGCGGCGATGGTCTCGCCGTCGCCATCCGCGCCATCGCCATTCTCCGGGCGGCGGGCCTCGAACAGCACCACCTGATCGCCCAGTGCGGCGGCCGTCTCCACGAAGAACGCCTCGGTGAGCGTGGGGATGCCCATGTGCTTCTCGAAGGTGTCGACGTAGAAGCGATGGAAGCGTGCCCAGTCCTCCGGCGAGCCGGTGGCCCCGGTGACGGTGCGGAAGGTGATCCCGGCTTCCGCCACGCGCCGGCGTTCGCGCTTGATGTTCTTGCGCTTTTTCGACGACAGCGCGGCGAGAAAGGCATCGAAATCGGCATAGCCGCCGTCCGCCGCGTTGGTCCAGTGGTACTGGCAGCCCATGCGCTCGGGCAGCCCCAGCGGGGCCAGCGCTTCGCGGTCGGCGGACTCGGGGAACAGCACGTGGACCCCGGAGGCCTCCAGTTCGCGCCCGCGCGAGACCAGCGCGCGCAGCAGCTGACGGCGCAGGCGGTCCGGGTCGGGGGCCTCGGGGTGTACCAGCAGACGGGGACCGGTGGCCGGGGTGTAGGGCACCGCGACCACCAGCTTGGGGTAATACTGCAGGCCCTGGCGCTGCCAGGCCCCTTCCCAGGCGAAGTCGAAGACGAACTCGCCGTAGTTGTTGGTCTTGGCGTAGGCGGGGGCGGCGGCCACCAGCGCGTCGTCGTGGAAGATCAGCACGTGCTGGGGGAACCAGCCATAGGCCCGTCCCAGGCACTCGTGGCGTTCCAGCCCCTCGAGGAAGGCATGGCGCAGAAACGGCTCGCGCCCGCCGGTGAGGGCATCCCACGCGGCGGGATCGAGTTCGCCCAGCCCGTCGCGCAGCTCGATGCGCTCGTCCACCCCGGCGGGCGGGCCGTCTTCACCGGTCGCCGCACGGGCTTCCGCGCCCGGGGTCCCGGGATCGTCGGACGAGTGCTCCTCGCTCACCGCCGTGTCCGCGTCACAGCTGCTCGTCGAGGTATTTCTCCGCGTCCAGCGCGGCCATGCAGCCGGTGCCCGCGGAGGTCACGGCCTGGCGGTAGATGTGGTCCATCACGTCGCCCGCGGCGAACACGCCCGGCACACTGGTGGCGGTGGCGTTGCCGTCCTGGCCGCCCTTCACCTTGATATAGCCGTTCTCCATGTCCAGCTGGCCCTGGAAGATGTCGGTGTTGGGCTTGTGGCCGATGGCGATGAACACGCCCATCACGTCGATATCCTTGGTCTCGCCGCTTTGCGCGTGCTTCAGGCGCGCGCCGGTCACGCCGGTCTGGTCGCCCAGGATCTCGTCGAGGTTGTGGTTCCACTCGATGTTCACGTTGCCGTTCTTTTCCTTCTCGAACAGCTTGTCCTGCAGGATCTTCTCCGCGCGCAGCGAATCGCGCCGGTGGACCAGGGTCACCTCGGAGGCGATGTTGGACAGGTACAGCGCTTCTTCCACGGCGGTGTTGCCGCCGCCGATCACCGCCACCTTCTGGTTGCGGTAGAAGAAGCCGTCGCAGGTCGCGCAGGCGGACACGCCCTTGCCGGCGAAGGTGGTCTCCGACTCCAGCCCCAGGTACTGCGCCGAGGCGCCGGTGGAGATGATCAGCGCATCCGCGGTGTAGGTGGCCTGGTCCCCGGTCAGGCGGAACGGACGCTGGTTCAGGTCCACGGTATGCACGTGATCGTTGATCACCGTGGTGTCGAAACGCTCGGCGTGGCGCTTCATGCGCTCCATCAGCTCGGGGCCCTGGACGCCCTGGTCGTCGCCCGGCCAGTTGTCCACGTCGGTGGTGGTCATCAGCTGGCCGCCCTGTTCCAGACCGGTGACGACGACCGGGTTGAGGTTGGCGCGGGCGGCGTACACTGCGGCGGTCCAGCCGGCCGGGCCGGAGCCCAGGATCAGCAGCGGGCAATGGCGCTCGTTCCCGCCGGACTTGCTGGCGGCTTCGTCGCTCTCGGAGGAAACCTGCACCGCCCCGGTGGCGGCCATGATGCCTGCGGGCTGCTTCTCGTCACTCATCTTGCTCGCTCCATGAAATCGGTCGTATGGGCGGGATTATTGGGGCGCGGGGCAGGCTTGTCCAACACCCGTTGCGATAAGCGAATTTCATGAACCCGTTCCGCCCCGATCGTGACCCCGGGCCATCACTACATGGGGCCGCCGGTGGACAACCGCGGCCCTCGCGCCAGCCGCGGCAGGACGCCGAATCCCCGAATCTGTCCACAGGTTGTTCCCCGCTTGTTATTTTGCCGAATACTATATGTAGTGGCTGGCAAGAGCTCGATCCCCGATCTATAGTATTCCACGTCATCGCCGGGCGATGACCCCAGATTTTTCCAGATGACCGTTTCGCGCGAGGCCTGCCCCCATGTACAGCGACACCCAGACTGCCGAATCCGCACAGGACACGACCTATCCGCCGCAGTCCGAGCCCTCGGCGGAAGTGATGGCCACCAGCCCCGGCCAGCATCAGGTGATCCGCCGCAACGGCAAGGTCACCAGCTTTGACCCGGCCAAGATCGAGGTCGCCATCACCAAGGCCTTTCTCGCGGTGGAAGGCGGCAACGCCGCGGCCAGCCGGCGCATCCACGACATCGTCAAGGAGCTGTCCGCGCAGGTGAGCGACAACCTGTTCCGCCGCGCCGGCACCCAGGGCACCACCGTCCATATCGAGGACATCCAGGACCAGGTGGAACTGGCCCTGATGCGCGGCGGCCATCACAAGGTGGCCCGTGCCTACGTGCTCTACCGCGAGCAGCAGGCGCAGAAGCGCGCCGCCGAGGCCGCCGAGCAGGGCCCGGCCGAGGAGGCCGAGGCGCCGGTGGTCCACGTGACCCGCGCCGACGGCACCCGCGCCCCGCTGGACGAGCAGCGTCTCAAGGCGGTGGTCGACGAGGCCTGCGACGGCATCGACCAGGTGGAAGGCGAGCGCATCCTCAAGGAAGCGCGCCGCAACCTGTTCGACGGCGTGCACGAAAAGGACGTGGGCACCGCGCTGGTGATGGCCGCGCGCGTGATGATCGAACAGGAGCCCAACTACTCCGAGGTTACCGCCCGCCTGCTGCTGGACAACCTGCGGCGCGAGGCCCTGAGCTTTGTCTCCGGCCGCCGCGAGGAGGCCACCCAGGCGCAGCTCGCCGAGCGCTATCCGGAGTACTTCGGCGCCTACATCCGCCGCGCCGCCGAGCTCGAGCTGGTGGACGACGAGCTGACCCGCTACGACCTCGACAAGCTGGGTGCCGCGCTCAAGCCCGAGCGCGACCTGCAGTTCACCTATCTCGGCTTGCAGACCCTGTACGACCGCTACTTCATCCACAGCGACGAGGTGCGTTTCGAACTGCCGCAGGCGTTCTTCATGCGCGTGGCCATGGGCCTGGCGATCAACGAGATCGATCGCGAAGCGCGCGCCATCGAGTTCTACGAGCTGCTGTCCAGCTTCGACTTCATGAGCTCCACGCCGACGCTGTTCAACTCCGGCACCCTGCGCCCGCAGCTCTCCAGCTGCTACCTGACCAGCGTCCCGGATGACCTCGACGGCATCTACAGCGCGATCCGCGACAACGCGCTGCTGTCCAAGTTTGCCGGCGGTCTGGGCAACGACTGGACCCGCGTGCGCGGCATGGGCGCCCACATCAAGGGCACCAACGGCAAGTCGCAGGGCGTGGTCCCGTTCCTCAAGGTGGCCAACGACACCGCCGTGGCCGTGAACCAGGGCGGCAAGCGCAAGGGCGCGGTGTGCGCCTACCTCGAGACCTGGCACATCGATGTCGAGGAGTTCATCGAGCTGCGCAAGAACACCGGTGACGACCGCCGCCGCACCCACGACATGAACAGCGCCAACTGGATCCCGGACCTGTTCATGAAGCGCGTGGCCGAAGAGGGCCAGTGGACCCTGTTCTCGCCCAACGAGACCCCCGACCTGCACGACCTGGTGGGCGAGGAGTTCGAGAAGCGCTACTGCGAGTACGAAGAGAAGGCCGCGCGCGGCGAGATCAAGGTGTACAAGACCCTCAACGCGGTCGACCTGTGGCGCAAGATGCTCGGCATGCTGTTCGAGACCGGCCATCCGTGGATGACCTTCAAGGACCCGTGCAACCTGCGCAGCCCGCAGCAGCACGCCGGCGTGGTCCACAGCTCCAACCTGTGCACCGAGATCACCCTGAACACCTCGGACGACGAGATCGCGGTGTGCAACCTGGGCTCGGTCAACCTGGCCGCGCACGTGGACGAGAACGGCGAGTTCGATCACGCCAAGCTCGAGAAGACCGTGAACACGGCCATGCGCATGCTCGACAACGTGATCGACTACAACTACTACTCCGTGCCCCAGGCGCGGCGCTCCAACCTGCGCCATCGCCCGGTGGGCCTGGGCGTGATGGGCTTCCAGGACGCCCTGTACAAGCAGCGCATCCCGTACGCCTCGGAAGAGGCCGTGGAGTTCGCCGACACGTCCATGGAGGCCATCTCCTGGTACTCCATCAAGGCCTCCACCGACCTGGCCGAGGAACGCGGCCGCTACGAGAGCTTCCCCGGCAGCCTGTGGAGCCAGGGCATCCTGCCGATCGATTCGATCGACAAGCTGGCCGAGTCGCGCGGCGACTACCTGCAGATGGACCGCACCCAGCGCATGGACTGGGACAGCCTGCGCGAGCGCGTGAAGACCACGGGCATGCGCAACTCCAACACCATGGCCATCGCGCCCACCGCGACCATCTCCAACATCTGCGGGGTCAGCCAGTCGATCGAGCCGACCTACCAGAACCTGTTCGTCAAATCGAACCTGTCGGGCGAGTTCACCGTCATCAACCCCTACCTGGTCCACGACCTGAAGGACCGCGGCCTGTGGGACGAGGTGATGGTCAACGACCTCAAGTACTACGACGGCTCGGTGCAGCCGCTGGACCGCGTGCCCGAAGACCTCAAGGCGCTGTACGCCACCGCCTTCGAGCTGGACACCCGCTGGCTGGTCGAGGCCGCCTCGCGCCGGCAGAAGTGGATCGACCAGGCGCAGAGCCTCAACCTCTACATGGCCGAGCCCTCCGGGCCCAAGCTGGACGCCCTGTACAAGCTGGCCTGGGTGCGCGGTCTCAAGACCACCTACTACCTGCGCTCCATGGGTGCGACCCACGTGGAGAAGAGCACCGTCGCCGACTCCTCGCGCGCCAACAAGCTCAACGCCGTGAGCGGCGGCCCCGGTGACAGCGCCGCGGGCTCCGATGCCCCGGCCGCCTGCTCCGTACTCGACCCCGACTGCGAGGCCTGCCAGTAAGGCAGGCCCCCCACTTTCACCGAACACGTAACACCGAATCGACAAGGAGAACGCACATGCTGTCCTGGGACGATCCGATCGCCGCCATCAAGGGCGAAAACCAGCAGGAACCCAAGGTCCGTCCGGGCATGGGCTTCCAGGAAAACGAAGACCTGATGACCACCGCCGGCGCCGCCCCCAGCGTCTCGCCCGAGCCCGAGAACGCCGGCGGCCCCGCGCCCGACTACGATGAAGAAGCCCTGACCGGCACCGGCCTCGAGGACATCGAGCGCGGCGCCGAGCGCATCCGCGTGGACGACAAGAAGATCATCAACTGCAACGCCGACCTCAACCAGCTGGTGCCCTTCAAGTACCAGTGGGCGTGGCAGAAGTACCTGGACGGCTGCGCCAACCACTGGATGCCGCAAGAAATCAACATGAACGCGGACATCGCCCTGTGGAAGGACCCGAATGGATTAACTGAGGACGAGCGCACCATCGTCAAGCGCAACCTCGGCTTCTTCTCCACCGCCGACTCGCTGGTGGCCAACAACCTGGTGCTGGCCGTGTACCGCCACATCACCAACCCCGAGTGCCGCCAGTACCTGCTGCGCCAGGCCTTTGAGGAGGCGCTGCACACCCACGCCTACCAGTACTGCGTGGAAAGCCTGGGCCTGGATGAAGGCGAGATCTTCAACATGTACCGCGAGGTCCCCTCGGTGGCCACCAAGGCGGAGTGGGCCCTGCCGTTCACCAAGCACCTGGCCGACCCCAACTTCCGCACCGGCACGCCCGACGCGGACCAGAAGCTGCTGCGCGAACTGATCGCCTTCTACGTGATCTTCGAGGGCATCTTCTTCTACGTGGGCTTCGTGCAGATCCTCTCCATGGGCCGGCGCAACAAGATGACCGGCGTCGCCGAGCAGTTCCAGTACATCCTGCGCGACGAATCCATGCACATGAACTTCGGCATCGACGTGATCAACCAGATCAAGGTCGAGAACCCGCACCTGTGGACCGAAGACTTCAAGAACGAGATGCGCAACATGATCGCCGAGGCGGTGGAACTGGAAGCCCAGTACGCGCGCGACACCATGCCCCGCGGCGTGCTCGGCATGAACGCTCCCATGTTCGAGGAGTACCTGCATTTCATCGCCAACCGCCGCTGCGCCCAGATCGGCCTGGCCGAGCTGTACCCCGGCGCCGACAACCCGTTCCCCTGGATGAGCGAAGTGCTCGACCTGAAGAAGGAGAAGAACTTCTTCGAGACCCGGGTAACGGAATACCAGACCGGGGGCGCGCTGAGCTGGGACTGACCCGGCGAGGCCGCGACCCAACGAAGCGGAGCCAGGGAAATGGCCACGCAGCAACAGAAAAGGGCGCCGAAAGACGGCGCCCTTTTTTGTGGAGGCTTACGCCAGGTCCAGCGGACTGCGTACCGCCAGACCGCCCCGGTTCAGCACGTGCGTGTAAATCTGGGTCGTAGCCACATCGCTGTGGCCCAGCAATTCCTGCACCGTGCGGATGTCGTAACCGCCCTCAAGCAGATGTGTGGCAAAACTGTGGCGCAAGGTGTGGCAGCTCGCCTTCTTTGCGATACCCGCCCGCCGGGCCGCGGACGTCACCGCCTTTTGCACAGCCGTCTCGTGCAGGTGATGCCGACGCGTTGCACCGCTTCGCGGGTCCACGGAAAGCCGCCCGCTCGGAAACACGAACTGCCAGCGCCATTCCCGCGCCGCGACCGGGTACTTGCGGCCCAGGGCATCCGGAAGCAGGGCCTCCCCGAAACCGGCATCCAGGTCTCGTTGATGCAGTGCCCGGGCCTCCTCGAGATGCCTCGAAAGCGGATCGACCAGCGATTGCGGCAACGGGACGATACGATCCTTGTCGCCCTTGCCTCGCCGCACCACGATCAGCCCCTGATCGAACTCCACATCCTGGACGCGCAGACGAAGCGCCTCCATCAGCCGCATGCCCGAACCGTAGAGCAGGGAGGCGATGAGCCAGTGCATGCCGTCGACTTCCGCCAGCAGACGGTTGACCTCGTCGCGCGAAAGAACCACCGGCAACCGTTTTGGCCGACGAGACCGCCTGAACGCTCCCAGATCACCCAGGGGTTTCTCCAGCACCTTCTCGTAAAGGAACACCAGCGCATTGAGCGCCTGGTTCTGGGTGCTGGCCGCGACATTCCGTTCCACTACCAAATGTTCCAGAAACGCAGCCACTTCCGCACCGCCAAGCTCATCCGGGGACCGCTCCTCGAAATGCCAAAGAAAGCGACAGCCCCAGCCGAGATAGGCCTTCTCCGTGCGGAACGCCATACCCCGTGTACGAATGGCCGAGGCCAGCCGTGCAAAGAGATCAAGATGCTTGCGGATGAGCGGCGTAAAGCGCGTCTCGCCAACTCGTTGTGCGTAATCTTCCGGCGAAACCGGCGCAAACTCCCGTGCCGTCGTGGCATGTTGCGCCTCCAGCGTGCGCGCCGAATCCGGCCAGAAGTCCCAGTCCGGCGGTGTCGTCCATTCTGGCTTCACGATGCTATACAGAATCCGTATAGCATCGACGGTCTGTCGGAACTGCCAGCCCTGCACCGACGCTTTCTGCCCCTCGCTGGTCAGATACTGAGCGATGTCCTCCGCCCCGAGTTCCGCCAGGCGACGACCGGGATACGCCGCGATAAACCGTTCCGCCCGGACTACGTACCAGCGTACCGCCTTTGGCTTAACTGTCAGGTCTCGTCTGATTGCATACCGCGAGAGAAGGCACCCCTGTTTCATGCCCGGGAGTGGATGAGTATTGTGCCCGATGAGCGAACGGGAGGCTGACCGCATGGCGAGTACGATCCATTCCAACGCCCGCACCACACCCCGGATCCGGCAGGAACTGCAGGAGGCGCCGGCCGGCGTCAGCGACCCGGAACTGGCCCGGCGCTACGGCATCAGTCGCATGACGGTGCGCAAGTGGCGCCGCCGGCGCACCGAGGTGGAA